>CAZSUJ010000038.1:13625-31279 GCA_964609925.1 uncultured Chthoniobacter sp.
ACCCCGGGACGGAGGAAGTGGACACGTTCTTCGAGAAGCGGGTCCCCTTCCGCGGGCAAGAGGTCTTCCTCGGCGTGGTGCAAGGTCGCATGCGCGGCGAACTGGAGTTCACCGGGGGCGGAAACGCGGAGAAATCAGCCCTCATGCGGGAGCCCGACCACGTGGCGGTCTCGGAGAGCTTCGCGAGACGCCACGGGGTCGGCGAAGGCGACGAGATAGAACTCGCGACGCCCTCGGGACCGCATGCGTTCCGAGTGGCCGGCGTTTACCTCGACTACACGCGCGACCAGGGTGTGATTCTGATGGACCGCGCCAACTACGTGCGACACTGGCCGGAGCCGGGCGTGCATTCGGCCGGAGTCCACCTGCGAGACCCCTCCAAGGCGGATGCAATCGGGGCAGAATTGCGGACGCGCTTCGGTCAGGAGACGGAGTTCGCGATCTATTCCAACGCCTCCCTGCGCGAGAGGATCTTCGCCATCTTCGACCAGACCTTCGCGGTGACCTATGTCTTGCGCGCCATCTCCGTCATCGTGGCCGTTCTCGGCGTGTCGCTGACCCTCACGACTCTCGTGGCCGAGCGGGAGCGGGAGATCGGGATCCTGCGGGCCGTCGGATCGTCGGCGGGGCAGGTGCGTCGCGCATTCGTCGCCGAGTCGGTGCTGGTCGGGGGGCTCGCGGGCGTGACCGGCGTGGCCGCCGGTGCGTGCCTGGCCATGGTGCTGACCTGGGTCATCAACCTCGCCTTCTTTGGCTGGACTGTGCGGTTGAGCTATCCGCTGGATGTGCTGGCGTGGACGCCCCTGTGGATCGCCGCGGCAGCGGGGCTGGCTGGGCTTCTGCCTGCGGCTCGCGCGGCGGCTGTCCAGCCGGCATCGGCCCTGCGTTCCGAGTAGGGCGTCTTGCATCCGGAGGACCCGGCCTTATCGTTCACACTGCACCATGGACCGGGAAAGCTTCCACTACGCGATCGAGAACACGCGCACGCATCTCGAACCTTCGGGGCTCATCGAGACATTCGGTTCCACGATGTTCGACTTCGTGCTGGTGAGCCAGCTGATGGACGAGGTGGACCGGATCCGCCTCCGCCGCGGCTCGCTGCGGGCCGAACGGCCGCGGTTGGTCGCGCCGCAGCACTTCGCGAAGATCATGCTCGACGGCTTCGGCGAACAGGCGCGCGAGTTCGCCGACTGGCTGGAGAACCACGGCGAGAACCTCGGGTTCCTCCGCTACGGCTTCCAGTTCACCAAGAGCAACCTGCGCGAGGAGATCGTGCGCGGCGACCTGCAGGCGGTCCTGACGCAGGCGGTGGACGAGGCGAGGACGGACGGCGGCACGCGGCGCGCGGTCATCGAGGGGGTGGACGATGCGTGGGAGGTGTCGCTGCTCAAGCTGGCCGTGGAAACCGCGAGGCGTTCGGCGGGAGGCAATGTGGAAGAGTGGAGAAAACGGGGACTGCTTTGAAACGGGCATGGGACTGATCCGCATCATCGTTGTCTTGCTCCTGGCCGCCGCCATCTTCGGGGGTGCGGGATGGCTGGGTTACCGTCTTTACCTCGAGCCGAAGATGGCGATGGAGGCCGAGCGTCAGGCCGCGACACGCGAAACGGAGACGCAAGCCGCCGCTCCTGATCCCGTCGAGACGGAGTTCGCCGCCGTCTCCTCGCAGGCGAGCACCGCAGCGCCGGCAGCGGCGCGCGAGATGTGGGCCGGCTTCCTCGCCAAGCATCCCGACTCGCCGCGCGCGGCGGAGGTGCGCGCACTGCTCGGCCCGCTCAACATGCAGGCCCTGTTCGCCCCGGGCGGCGAGGCCACGCAATCGACCCACACCGTGGCCGGCGGCGACTCGCTCTATCGCGTCGCCAAGACAAACAAGACAACCATCGAATTGATCGCCCGGGCCAACAACCTGACCAACACGATGCTGCGCATCGGGCAGCAACTCGTCGTGCCGAAGGTGGAGATTTCCATCGTGCTCGATCGCGCCGGCGGCGTCATCCGACTGCAAAACCAGGGCACCTTCCTCCGCGAATACAAACTTCTGGCACCGCCGCCCCCGTCGCTGGCCGCAGGCGCCGCCCGCGTGGCGGACCTCGTTGTCGAAACGGACGGCAAGCGGTTGACCTTCGGACAGAAGGGATACGCGGAGGGACGGCGGAGCATCGTCATCTCGTCCGGCGCGGTCATAAGCGGCGCGCCGGCCGACACGCCGGCGGCCGCGCTGCCTGCGGGATTCGTTGTCAAGGACGAGGACTTGGCGGACATTTTTGTGCTCCTCAGGCGCGGCGATCCGGTCACAATCCTGTGACATGAAAGTCCCGGCGCTCGATTTCGAAAAGCCCATCGCGGAGATGGAGGAGCAACTGGAAGTCCTCCGTGAAAAGGCGGACGGCCACGACCTCGGGGTGGCTCCGGAGGTGCGCAAGATCGAGCAGAAGATCGAGGCCATGCGTCGCGAGATTTACGAGAACCTCACGGCGTGGCAGCGCGTGCAGATCGCGCGGCACACGGCGAGGCCCTTCGCGCTGGATTACCTCGCGCATTGCTTCACCGAATTCACCGAGTTGCACGGCGACCGCCTCTTCGGTGACGACCCCTCGATGCCCTGCGGCCTGGCCCGGCTCGACGGGCGACCGGTCGCGGTGGTGAGCAACCAGAAGGGCCGCGACACGAAGGAGAATCTCAAGCGCAACTTCGGCAGCGCCCACCCCGAGGGCTACCGCAAGGCGCTCCGCGTCATGCGCATGGCCGAGAAGTTCGGACTGCCCGTGGTTGCGCTGGTGGACACCCCGGGGGCGTTCCCGGGCATCGGCGCGGAGGAGCGGCACATCGCCGAATCCATCGCGGTCAATTTGCGCGAGATGATGGTGCTGCGCACGCCCATCGTCGCCGTGATCATCGGTGAAGGCGGTTCGGGCGGCGCGCTCGGCATCGGCGTGGCCGACCGCGTGCTCATCATGGAAAACGCCTACTATTCGGTCATCAGCCCGGAAGGCTGCGCGGCCATCCTTTGGAAGCACCGCAGCCACGCCCCGGAGGCAGCCGAGGCGCTGAAGCTCACGGCGGCCGACCTGAAAGAACTGGGCGTCGTGGACGGCATCGTTCCGGAGCCCCAAGGCGGGGCGCACCACGACCACACCGAGGCGGCGGCGCTGTTGCGCAAATCCATCGTGGAGAACCTCGACGCGCTGGCCAAGGAGCCGGTCGAGAAACTTCTGGCTGCGCGCTACGACAAATTCCGCCGCATGGGCGTGTTCAGCGGAGGCTGAGCACCGCGCGCGGCGATCAGGGAGCAGCCGCCGGGTCGGGTCCCATCAGCCCGCCGGGACCGAGAGCCTGCAGTTCGTCCTGCCGCTCGAGCGGATGCTGCCCCGCGGTGAAGGGGATCGTGACCACCTCATCCCCGCGGGCGACACGCACCTCGACGGTGTCGCCGGCCGTGAGGAAAAATGATGCGTCGAGCGTGTCCTCGGGCTGCTTGATGACGGTGTCGCCGACCTGCAGGAGGACGTCACCCGGGCGGAAGTTACCGGCGGCCGGCCCGGCCGGGTCCACCACATCGATAGCCATGCGCGAGCCGTGGACGGCGATGGGCATCTCCTGCACGGTGACACCGGCCCAGCCGTGGCGCACATCGCCGAAACGCTCGTAGTCGGTCAGCACCTTCGAAGCTGCACGCATCGGCAGCACATAGCAACCGGCGCCGTCTTCGAATCCGCTGACCAGCACGCCGATGACATCGCCGTCGAGGTTCACCACGGGGCTGCCGCCTTGCCCGCGCTGGACGGGAATGCTGGCCCGGATGTGGGTGGTGGCGAAGAATCGTCCTTGCGACTGCCGGTCGAAACCGCCGACGAGGCCGAAGCTGGGCGTGACATCGTGATCGAGCGGAAAGCCCACGGCAACGAGCGGCGAGGCGGGTTTGAGGGCCGCGCAATCGCCCTTCGTGAGGAAGGGCGTGGCCCCCCCGGCGTCCACCTTGATGAGGGCGATGCCGCTGCGGGGATCCTTGGTCAGCAGGCGCGCCGGCCAGCGGCTGCTGCCGTGCGTGACGGTGATGCTGAGGCCGTCGCCCACGACGGAGGCGAGCGTGAAGATCGTTCCCGAGGAATCGGCGAAGAACCCCGTGCCGGCCACCTTGCCTAGTTCGTCCTCCGACTCGACGCGGACCACGGCATCGTTCGAGCGCTCGAAGACCTCCTCAACGGTCGACTCGATGGCGTCGGCCATGGCGGCATGGCCGACGGGTGCCTCGTCCCGCGTGTCACCGGGAGCGGCGCGAACCGCCGTTGCCGCGGCCGTGCCGGCAAGCACGGCGCAGACGCTAAAAACTGTAAGGTGACTCATAGCTCACCGGCCGTGTCTCGAGAACGTAGTGGGGCGGGAATTGCGAACGCGAGGCGGAGGAGGAGCGTGCACCCACTTCCTGGGTGGAGGCGACGCCCATCGTGGGGCCGGGAGAATTGAGGGCGAAGGAAGCCGAAGTGGGGGCATCCTGCTGGGTCACGAGAATGACGGTCGAGAGCATCACGGCGGCCGCAGCCACGCCGGCGTAGGCAAGGCGGGGCACGTGGAAATCCGCGAATAGACCGGCGATGCGTTCCCAGACGAGGCTGCGGGTTGAGCGGCGGAGCAACTCGGCGCGCTGGCGCTGCTGGAATTCATCGAGGAAACGCTCGAAATAATCCGGCGTCGGATGTTCGTGGCGCTTGAGGCGGAGAAGTTTGTGGATATCGGAACTCATAGGTCAGGCCGTCAGGAACTCCTGCAGGTGGTTTTGCAGTTGTCGGTGTGCATAGAAGAGTCGGGAGCGGACGGTGCCCTCGGATATGCCGAGGATCTTGCCGATTTCCGCATGGGGCATGCCTTGTATGTCAAACATTGTCACCACAGCTCTGTGGTCATTCGACAGCTTCATCATGGCCTCGTTCAATCTTTGCTGGAGCTCTTTGAGATTCACTTCTCGCCGGGCGTCCGGCCCCGACGTCATTTCGATGAAGTCGGGGTCATGGTGGATGCCGTTGTCCACATCGTCGAGGCTCATGTTGTAGGTGCGTGAGCGCTTCTTGAGGAAGTTGATCGTCATGTTCGTGGCGATCGTGTGCAGCCACGTGTAGAAGCTCGACTTGCCGCGGAACCCGCGGATGGAGCGGTAGGCCTTCGAGAAGATGTCCTGCAGCAGGTCGTTCGTGTCCTCGTGGTTCGAGGTCATGTTGTAAACGAGCCCGTAAAGGCGCGGGCTGTATTTGCGCACCAAGCTGTCGAAGGCCCGCGGGTCGCCGTCCTGCGTCCGCGCGACAAGCTCGTCGTCGGCAATCTCGGTTTCCTGGTCGGGGTCGGCCATGGCAAGGAAGGGACGTTAGCAGGGCCCCGCCAGCGGGGGAAAGCAGCAGTGTCGCCTCAGGGGGCCGCGGGCGGCAAGCCCCGGCGCAGGGCAGACTCGAGGAGACGCACGAGGGTCGAAGCGGCCGCGCGCCCGGTCTCCATGACTTCTCCGTGGTGAAGCGGGGCGGACGAGACACCGGCCGCCCAATTGGTCAGGCAGGAGAACGCCGCGACCCGCACGCCGAGCGCGCGGGCCTGCACGGCCTCGAAGACGGTGGACATGCCCACGGCGTCCGCCCCGAGGGTGCGCAGCATCCGCACCTGCGCGGGGGTCTCGTATTCCGGGCCCGGCACGCAGGCGTAGACGCCTTCGTGCAGCGTCACGCCGAGCTCGCCGGCGAGGCCGCGGAAAGCGGAGCGGAGGTGGCGGTCATAGACTTCCGACATGTCGAAGAAATTCGGGCCGCCAAAGAGCGGCGAAGCCGCGGTGAGGTTGAGATGGTCGCCGAGCATCATCCAACCGCCCGGGGCGAAGTCGGGGTTCAAGGTGCCGGCGGCGTTGGTAAGGATGAGTGTTTCCACCCCGAGCGAGGCCATGAGGCGCGTGTGCGCGGCGACGTCGCGCGCGCTGTGCCCCTCGTAGAAATGCACGCGGCCCATGGCGATGAGCAGGTCGGTGCCGCCGAGACGCGCGCCCACGAACCGGCCGGCGTGCCCGGGCACGCGCGAGCAAGGCAGGCCGGGCACGTCGCCGTAGGGAACCTCGAAAAGTTTCTCGCACCCGTCGGCGAACCCGCCGAGGCCGGAGCCGAGAACGAGGGCGATGCGCGGACGGAACGAGGCGAGCGCGCCGGGCAGAACCGGAAACTCGGCCGCGGATGGATCGGAGGGGGCGGCCACGCGTCAGACCGCCTTGATCAGAACCGAGGAATTGTGGCCGCCGAAGCCGAAGGAATTGCTGAGCGCGATCTTGACCCGGGCCTCGCGGGCGGTGTTGGGCACATAGTCGAGGTCGCACTCGGGGTCAGGCGTCTCGAGATTGATGGTCGGCGGGACGATGCCGTCGCGGAGAGCCATGATGCAGGCGGCCATCTCGACGGCACCGGCTGCGCCGAGCAGGTGGCCGGTCATGGATTTGGTGGAACTGACGATCAGGCCGTTGCGGGCGCGCTCGCCGAAAGCCACCTTGACGGCCTTGGTCTCGCACATGTCGCCGATGGGCGTGGAGGTGCCGTGCGCGTTGATGTAATCGACTTCCTCGGGGTTCACCCCGGCGTGATCCATGGCCATGCGCATGCAGCGGGCCGCGCCTGCGCCGTCGGGAAGGGGCGCGCTCATGTGATAGGCGTCGGACGTCAGACCGTAGCCGGCCAGTTCGCAATAGATGCGGGCACCGCGCTTTTTCGCGTGCTCGTATTCCTCGAGGACCATGATGCCGGCACCCTCGCCCATGATGAAGCCGTCGCGATCCTTGTCGAAGGGGCGGGAAGCGCGCTCGGGTTCATCGTTGCGGAGGCTGAGGGCGCGCATCGCGGTGAAGCCCGCCATGCCGGTCGGCGTGATGCAGGCCTCGGTGCCGCCGGCAAGGATGACGTCGGCATCGCCGAACTTGATGATCCGCCAGGCCTCGCCCATGCAGTTGTTCGCCGTGGCGCACGCGGTGACGATGGCCATGTTGGGCCCCCGCAGGTTGTGCTCCATCGAGATGAACCCGCCAGCCATGTTGCTGATCATCATCGGGATCATGAAAGGCGACGTGCGATCGGGGCCGCGGTTCTGGGTGGTCGACACCTGGGTTTCCATGGTGGCGAGGCCGCCCACGCCGCTGCCGATGATCACGCCGATGCGATCGAGGTCGGCCGTGGCCAGGTCGAGCCCGGAGTCGTCGAGCGACATCTTGGCCGCGCCCACGGCGAACTGCGTGTAGCGGTCCGTGCGCCGGACATCCTTGGCCGTCTTGTAAAACTGCACCGGGTCGTAGCCGCGGACCTCGCCGCCGATCTTGCAGGCGAATTTCTCGGTGTCGAACAGGGTCAGGTTGCTGATGCCGCTGCGGCCCGCCTTGAGACTCGCCCAGAAGGTTTCAAGGTCGTTGCCCACCGGGCTGACCACACCGATGCCGGTGATGACGACACGCCGATCGATCATAATGAGAATATTGGTTCTTAAAGGGCTACCCGGCCTTTGGCTAGGCCAAAGACCGCGGGAATCATCGGGCCATGCCGACGTTTTGGACCATCTGGAAGAGCTTGCCCTCGGACTTGATGGAGGGGGCGATGATGATTTCAGTCTCTTGGAACTCGCGCAAGGTTGCCGCTCCGACATTGCCCATGCACGTCGTGATGGCACCGATGAGATTCTGGCTGCCATCGTCCACCTCGGCCGGGCCGAAGAGGATCTGCTTGAGCGTTCCGGAGACGCCGACCTTGATGCGCGTGCCGCGCGGGAGGTTGGCGTGCGGAGTTGCCATCCCCCAGTGGTAACCGCGGCCGGGGGCTTCCTGCGCCTTGGCAAACGCGCTGCCCACCATGACCGCATCGGCACCGCAGGCCAGCGCCTTGCATACGTCCCCGCCCTTGTTCATCCCGCCGTCGGTGATGATCGGCACGTAGCGCGAGGTCTTCTTGAAATACGCATCGCGCGCCGCGGCGCAGTCCACGGTGGCCGTGACCTGCGGCACGCCGAGGCCGAGCACGCCGCGCGAGGTGCAGGCGGCACCGGGGCCGACGCCGACGAGCACGCCCGAGACGCCGCACTCCATGATTTCGAGCGTGGTTCCGTAGGTGACGGTGTTGCCGATGATGACCGGACAGCGCATCGACCGGCAGAACGCCGCGAGGTCGAGCATGCGGTATTCCGTGGAGATGTGGCGCGCCGTGGAGACCGTGCTCTGGACGACGAACACATCCACGCCGGCTTCCTGCGCGATCGCGCCGCAACGCTCGGCCTTCTGCGGGATCGCGCTGACTGCGGCGACCGCCCCGCCGTCCTTGATCTCGCGGATGCGGCGGGCGATGAGTTCTTCCTTGACCGGTTCCTGGTAGATTTTCTGCAGCAGCGCGGTGACCCGGTCCTTGTCTTCCGCGAGCACCTCGGCAAGGACGGCGTCGGCGTCCTCGTATCGCACTTGAACGCCCTCGAGGTTGAGCACGGCAAGTCCGCCGAGGCGGCCCATTTCGATGGCGAAGCGCGCATCCACCACGCCGTCCATCGCGCTGGCAAGGACGGGCAGCGGCATTTTCAGCGCGCTGCCATCGGGCCGCGGGATCTGCCACGTGATGTCGACCTCGTTGGGATTGATGGTGACGGCGCCCGGCACCAGGGCGATCTCGTCGAATCCATAAGTTACCCGCGCCTTGCGGTTGCGTCCGATCCACATGCCCATAATCTAGATGTCGTTAAAGGTTTGTCTGGTTTCGTTGAGGGCGCCGCACGAGGGACAACGGACCTGCACCGCCGAGCCGTCGTGCCGGAGCCACTCCGCGCAAAGCCGGCATTGGGCGAGGCCACGCCACCCGCGGCGCCGTGCCTGACGGCGACGCCATGCGTAGAGTAGCCAGAGGGCGAGAATCGCGGCAAGGAAAACGCCCGTGTAGAGCAGGGGCAGGACGGAAAGGCTGGCGCGGATCACGGTGTGGGGGCGTTGGTCGTGCGGCCGAAGACGATGCGCAGGACGCCCCGGTAGCCGCCGGTGGCCGGGCCGAAGCGGGACCGAAGCACCGCGCGCTGCGCGGCAAGGTCGAAGGCCGGGACACCGCAGCTGCGCAGGATCCACGCATGGCGCGCCTCGCCGGAGGAATCGAGGACGAGCAGCAACTCAAGCGGCTGGCCGGGGGGCGGCGAAGGCAGGGCGCCACGAAGCAACTCCAGGAACTCCGGGGCCACGGACGGACCGGGGGGATCGAATCGCGCCGCCATCGGGGAAAGGTCCGGCGGACGGGCCGGCACGGGCTCTTCTCCAAGGAGGGGCCGGGCGGCTATCGGCGGCAGCGCGGACAACCATGCCTTGGATGGTTGGGACGGTGGCGCCGCCACGAGCGGTGGCAGCCCGGGCTCCACGGGCCGCAGGGTGCGGCCCGGTTGCGGCTGCGGCAGCATCCGGTCGCGGTAGCGTCCGGGCTGCATCCACGATGGATCACGTGCCGCGAGCAGGATGGACTTCGCTCCCGCCGGACCGACCGTGCCGCCGGGCAACACGGTGATGCTGGCCGGCAAGGGAGGCAGGGCACCGGTGCGCGCCGGGACAGTGGCGCGGAACACGTAGAGGCCTGCGGCGTGCAGGAGCAGGGACAGCAGGATCATGGCCGGCAACATCAACCGGATGGGATGGCCGCCCGGCCAGTGGAAGACGTGGAGGAGGCGGTCCGAGAGCGTCATGGCGCGGGCGGCCTCGTGGCCGCGAGGGCTACGGAAAAGCCGCGCTCGAGTGCCAGGTCCGTGACGGCTGCCACGAGATCGAGCGGCGCGTCGCGGTCCGCCTTGATCACGACATGCCGGGAGGCGCGGCGGCGCGAGTCGAGCCGCGGGCCGAGTTGATCTGGCGCAACGCTGCGGTCCTCGAAATAAACCGCGGCGCCCGGGCCGCCAGTCACAGAGACGACGAGCGGGTCCTGCATGGCGGGAAGCATGAAACGCGAGGTGGGCAGGTGCACCATCACACCGGGCTGCATGAGATAGGAGGTCGAAAGCAGGATGAAAAAGACGAGAAGCAACACCACGGTCATCGTTCCGGTGTAGACCGGGACGGCACCGCGCACGCGGAAGGTCCGCTGCAACTTCATGCCTCATCCGCCGGTTCGGCGTCGGTCGCGAGCACCTCAGCCGCGGGCAGCGTGCGGTTTTTGAGGAGATTCACCATCTCGATACCGGCCCGCTCCATGTCGTGGAGCAAATCCTGGACGCGGGCAGAGAGGAAGCTGGCCCCGACCAGCGCGGGCACGGCCACGGCGAGACCGGCGGCAGCCGAGATGAGGCTCTGGTAAACCGCGCCGGAGAGATCGGCCACGGTCGCGTATCCCCCCTGCGTCGAGATTAGGTAGAACGCCTCGAGGAGACCGAGGACCGTGCCGAGCAAGCCGAGCAGCGGGGCCGTGTAGGCGAGCGCGGTGAAGAGCGGCAGATGGCGCTCGAGACGGGGCACCTCGAGTTGGCCGGCCTCCTGCACGATGTCCCGCAATTCGTCGCGCGGGCAGTCGCGCGCGAGGACGGCGCTCAAGGCCACGCGGGCCACCGGCCCGGGCGTGGACAGGCATTGCTGCCGCGCCTCGTCGTAACGGTTCTCGCGCACGAGCGCGGCCAATCCGCGCAGGAAATCACCCACGCGGATCTGGGCCCGGTGAAGGTAGAGGAGGCGTTCGAGGAAGACGGCCAGACCGATGATGCTCGACGCGAGGATGACCCACATCACGGGGCCGCCTTTCTGCATCAGTTCCAACATGCCCAGCATCATTCAAATCGGCGACGCGTGCGGCAATCCCCGATTTGCGCCGTCATGCCGGCAAAAAAAGACCGGGAGCCTTTCGGCGCCCGGTCGCTCGGGGAGGAAAGCCCCGGAAATCAGTTGGTCTCGGTGAGGACGTTGATGCGACGTCCGCCGCGATCGAACTGCACCACGCCGCTCTCGAGAGCGAAGAGGGTGAAGTCGCGCCCGCGTCCGACATTGCGGCCGGCGAGGAATTTCTGCCCGCGCTGGCGGATGAGGATGTTGCCGGCGACGACCGACTGGCCGCCGAATTTTTTCACGCCGAGGCGCTTGCTGACGCTGTCGCGTCCGTTCTTGACGCTTCCCTGTCCTTTTTTATGGGCCATGGCGGTAGGTGCTTAGAGTTTGATGTCCGCGACTTTGACGCGGGTGAGTTTCTGGCGGTGGCCGACCGTGCGATGGTAGCCTTTGCGGCGGCGGAACTTGAAGGAGACGACTTTCGGGGCCTTGCGCTGCTCGATGACCTCGGCGGTGACCTTCGCGCCCTTGACCAGCGGAGCGCCGATCTGCACGCCGGAGTCGTCGGCCGCGAGGAGGACCTCGTCGAATGTGGTGGTCTGGCCGGGCTCGACGTCGAGCAACTCGACGTCAACGACGTCGCCGGGCTGGACGCGGAACTGCCTGCCGCCTGTTTGGATGATTGCGTATGCCATATGGTTCCCCTTGGAAAAAAATTGGTCGGGGAGAATAGGACGCCTTTTTCCGGGAGGCAAGGTCTTTCCGCCCTCCTCTTTGCGTTTGCCTGACGGGGGCCGCGGGGCCACGATGCGCGATCTATGAAGCCCGTGTTTTGCCTCCTCGTCCTCGCCCTCGCCGGCTGCGCCACGCTCCAGCAGTCGCAGGTGGATCCGAAAATCCTGAACGCCTTCACTTCCCGCGGCGTCTCCGATGCAACGGTGTTCAAGGTCCGCGAGGGACTTCCGCTGACGGTGGACCAGGTGGCCGAGTGTGCGAAGAAGGGCGTTCCGGGGCCGGGCCTTGTCAGTTACATGCGGAGCACGCGCAAGGTTTACAATCTGAGCCGCGCGGACACGGCCAAGCTGAAGGCCGCGGGGACGCCGCAACCGGTGATCGACTACATGCTGGCCACGCCGGGGTATTACAGCAAGGGCCCGAAGGCCGTCCCGCAGAGCCATCCGTATTTCAACGAGGAGCGCTACAACCTCGAAGCCCCGTTCGCCTACGCGCCGCCGCAGGCGGACACGTTCTTCAACTCGGGCTACGAGGAAGGGCTCTACAGCCCCTTCTCATCTGAGTAGGCGGCCGCCCAGAGCCGAGCCGTCGCACGGCATCTCCTTCCCCGCCACGCCGCTCGTGCGCGTGGCGGGCACTGTCACCTCCTGCCGTGTCGAGCAATCGGCACGCCCGGAGAACGTGGACCACGTCTTCGTCACGGTGGACGCGGATCTGGCCACACCGATCATCCTTTCGATCAACACCCTCTCGTTCCGCAGCCGCGTGGCCGGACACGACCCGCGCATCCGGCTCGGGACGTTGCGCTGGAACTGGACGCACTTGCCTTCACGGGGACTGCACCCGCTGGCGTTCTTCGACTACGAGACGGTGGAGTTGGTTGGCGGCGTGGAGTTCCGCGTGCAGGACCGTTCGGAAATGGAGGAATACTTCGCCCTGCGCTGCGGCAACTGCCGGCTCATCGAGGCGTGGGGCGTGCCCTACCACCGGGCGCACCCCGGCCTCCACCAGATCCACTCGCGGCGCGCCAGCAATGCCGTGGCCCAGGATCTTCGCGGACACGACGGCGCCGTGCGCTTCTACTTCGACGACGACCAGCGGTCCGAGTTGGCCCTGCTCAAATTCAGCGGGCAGTGACCGCGACCACTCTCCCCCGGCTGCCCCTCGTAGGCTTGGCGCTGGCCGCCGTGGCGGGGATTCTCGCGGGAGAATTCTTCGCGCTTCCCGCTGTAGCCTTGCTTGTCGTTGCGGCGGCCGGGCTCGCCTTCGCGTCCGCGCGCGCCGGCCTCGTGCCGCTCTGGCTGGCGACGGCTTCCGTGTTCGCCCTCGCTCACACGTGGCAGTGGACTGACGACCCGCGGCGCGCTTGGGCGCAAGCCATCGCAGGCGAGCCCCGCACCGCCGTGGTGACCGGGTTGGTGACCGACGAGCCGCAGGCGTTGTCCGGGGAAAAATGGCGCGTGCGCTTCGCGGTCGAACAATGGGACCTCGAGGGATCACAGGCGGGCGTGCCCGCGGAAATCGTGCTGCGCTGGGCTGCAGCCGAGCCACCACGCTACGGAGACCGCTGGCGCGTCGAGGGCGTGCTGACCCGCATCCCGCCGCCCCGCAACCCCGGCGAATTCGATGCGGCCTCGTGGTGGGGACGCCAAGGCGTGTTCCTGGAAATGCGGAACGCAGACGCATCGCGCGCGGAGTTGCTCGAACGAGGTCAAGGATCCGCTCTCGTAGCTGCGGCTCTGGCCGCCCGCGCGTGGATGCTGCGCACGCTCGCCCTCGGGTTGCAGGATTCGCCGGCCGTCGCGGGTCTCATCGCGGGCATCACCCTCGGCGTCCGCGATCAGGCGGCGGACGAGCTCGCGGGGGCTTTCCGTCAGACCGGCACCTTCCATCTTTTCTCGGTCAGCGGATTGCACGTGGGCATGTTCGCGCTCCTGCTCTGGCTCGTGCTGCGCCCGCTCGGGGTGCCGCGACGCGCGGCGGTCATGGCCATCATCCCGCTGCTCTTTTTCTACGCGCTGGTCACCGGCGCGTCCCCGCCGGCGTTGCGCGCCGCGGTGATGCTCTCGATTGCGTTCGGCGGATTCCTTCTCGACCGGCCGAATACCGCGCCGAACAGCCTCGCGGCGGCGGCGCTGCTCCTGCTCGGATGGGACACGAACCAGCTCTTTTCCACCGGATTCCAGATGTCCTTCTGCATCGTGGCCGCCATCTTCGTGCTCGCCCCTCCGTTGCAGGACTACCTTGTGGCGCGCCTGAGGCCGGATCCATTCCTGCCCCGCCGCCTCTACAACCGGCGCCAACGGTTCGCCGCCGACACCGGGCACGCCCTCGGCACCACCCTTTCCGTCTCCACGGCAGCGTGGATCGGCAGTCTGCCGCTCACCATCCTCGTCTTCCACCTCGTCCCGCTCCTCTCCGTTCCGGCCAACCTCCTTGCCGTTCCACTCGCGTTCGCGGTGCTGGCCGTGGCCATGCTCTCGCTGCTGGCAGCGCCCTTCAGCCTCTGGCTCGCCACCGTCTTCAACAACACCAACTGGGGCCTCGCCTCGCTCCTCGTCGCCGGCGTCCAGACCACGGCCAACCTCCCCGGCTCCTACGTCTACCTGCCGCCCGCATGGATGCAGCCGCCGGCGAAACTCACGGTCTTCGACCTCTCGGACGGCGGAGCGCAGTTGCTTCGCACCCGTCAGGCGGCGTGGTTGTTCGACACCGGATCGGAGCAGGATTTCATCCGCGTGATCGAACCCTCCTTGCGCGCCGCGGGCGTGGGACGGCTGGATGCCTTAGTGCTCACGCATGGCGACCATGACCACATTGCCGGCGCGGGGCGCGCGTTGATTTCCGCGACGCCGCGGCGGGTGTTCGACTCCGTGATCCGTGACCGGTCTCCCGCCCGGCGCGCCATCCATCAAGCCCTCCGCGACTCGGCACACCCGAAGGCACTCGTGCTGCCTGGCGATGTCTTTGCCGCAGGTGCCGATGCCCGCGTCGAAATCCTCTGGCCCGACCCGCGGCACACGAGCGGCACGGCGGACGATCAGGCTCTGGTCGCGCGTGTCGAGGTCGGCGGATTCCGCACGCTCTTCATGTCGGATTCCGGCCTCGCCACCGAGGCCGTGCTCCTGGCGCGGCGACCGGATGACCTGCGAAGCGACATCGTTGTCTTCGGACGGCACGGCAAGGACGCCACAGCCAGCGAGGAGTTCCTCACGGCCGTCCGCCCGCAAGTCGTCATCGTGGCCGCGCCCGACCCATTCCGGAAGGGAGGCGGAGAAACCGCGCTGCGCGAGCGACTCGCCCTCACGGGTGCGGAGATCTTCGATCAAGCCACGTGCGGCGCTGTCGTGGTCACATTTTCGGACGGAGCCGCCCAGGTCAGCGGGTTTCTCAACGGCCAGAACAGCCTGCTGCGGCAGCGCTGACAACCGAGGCCCAGCTTTTCCGAGGCTGGAGGATCGCAGTTCCTTGACAAATCACGCGGCATCCACATAATGCAGTATCAAACTCAATTTGAAACTCATTTGAGTCCCACAATCCATTACCACACCCGTGTCTCGTCGACCGACAAAACGAAGCGCCTTCACCTTGATTGAAATCATGGTGGTTTTGGCCGTGGTCGTGTTGATGGCGGCCTTGGCTGTTCCTGCCGTGGGCCGGGCCATGGAGTCCGGCGAGCGGGCGCGGTGCGCCGGCAACCTGCGGTCCTTGGGCGCCGGAATCCAACTTTACGCGGCTGATCATAACGGCCGGTTGCCGGGCACCACGCACAGCGGCACGAACTATTGGATCGAGGAGTTGCGGGGCGTGCTCGGGACGAACTACGACCGCGTGCGCATCTCGCCCCGTGATCCGAAGGGAGCCGATCGCCTGGCCCAAGGCGGGACCAGCTACATCATGAACGCCCGCGTGAACCCGGAGGCCTTTGCCAACGAATTCGGTGAAATCGACCCCGGCGTGGCCGTCTATGACAACATGCGCCGCCTGACCTCGCCCTCGCAGGTCATCCTGCTCTTCCTCGCTTCCACGAACAAGGGAACCGCTCCGAGCGAGGACCACATCTGCAGCGACATCACCACCTGGGACGGGTTCCGTCGTGAGACGTGGCCGGACGCGTTCCTCGGTGGCGATCAGGAAACGAAACCATCCGGACTCTCGAACTACCTTTTTGCCGACGGCCACGTGGCGGGCATTCCGGCGGCAACCATGAAGCGAATCATCGACGCCGGGCAGGACGTCTCGCTCAGCTATCCATGAGGGGCACCCTACCGGCCATGCTCACGATTCTGCTCATGACATCTGGGGGATTGCGCGGGCAGACGACCACCACCGTGCTCGTCAGCAGCGTGGCCGGCACTCCGGTTCCGACGGTCGGGCCGGGCTACGTCGTCACAACCAGCAGCCACGCCGACATCAATTTCCTCTACAACCCGACCAACCGCGCCTTCTCGGTCGGGTTCCGCAACGACGATACGGGGTTCCAGTTCAATGGCACCAATGCCATCGCCTACGCGGTGACCAACCAGCGCACGGCCGTCCCCGCCGGCAGCCAGTGGGAGTTTCTCGGGCCGACCGGCGGCACATTCTGGTCCTTCCCCGCCGCCCTCAACACCGCCACGAACCGCAAGTCCCTCTACCTCGGCTTCGCCGGCTACGGCGTGGGCACGAATCTTTTCCTCAGCAATCGCTTCAACGTTCGCGTCCAGTCCATCGAGAACATCACCCTCCCCGGACAAGGTGATTTCTTCGGCTTCGAGACCATCGGCGGCACCCCGATCATCCGCCTCTCGTCCTCCCCCGCCTACACCAACAACTTCTCCCTGCCGGTCGGCGGCCACAGCCACATCAACCTCGCCTTCACCACCAACGGCATGTTCCGCGTCTGGCTCGTGGCCAGCGGCACGCTGTTGGCCACCGGGGAGACCATCGAAAGCGCGCCGCTGCCGCTCTACTTCGGTATCGAGCAATGGGAAATCCCCGCCGGGCCCGCAACCTACGCCGCATGGCGTGATGCGGAGTTCACGGCCGGACAGATCGCCGACCCGCTGGTCAGCGGGCCCTCAGCCGACCCCGACGCCGACGGCTTCGCTAACGTCGAGGAATACGCCTTCGGGGGTCAGCCGCTCGTTCCGGATGCCCCTGTCCTCCAACCCGTGCTGCGGCGCGACGTCAATCCGCCGGTGCTGACCTCCCGCCTGCGGACCACCGCCACAGACCTCGCTTGGACCGTGCAGGCCTCGACCAATCTCAGCCCGCTCGTTGCCTCGTGGTCCACCAACGGCATCACACCCCTCGGACCTCAACGCCCGATCGCCGGTCTCCCCGGCATGGTCGAAGTCGACCACCAACTCGGAACTCTCACCAACGGCGTCGGCTTCGGCCGCGTCTCGGTGACCGGCCCCTGACCCTCTCCGGGCCGTCAGGCGATGGCCCAAGCAAAAAAAACAACCAACAGAAGAAAACAACACCATGAAAAAACTGATAATCGCATTGGCTGCAGCGGCGGGCTTGGGTCTGCCACTCACCGGCCAAGCCCAAACCACCATCTCGACCGGCCACGTGGACATCTTCGGCGTCGGCTACGTCGGGGGCGCTTTGGAACTGCTGATCCACGAAGAGGACACGATGCTGGAGTTGGAGCCAGCCGACACCGTCCTGCAAATCAACCCCGGCGGCTACGTGCTGCGTCCGGCCGGTGCCGCCTTCGACTTCCTCGGGCCAGCCGGGTCGTCGCTGTGGGTCCTGCCCCAATCGGAAACCGAGGCCGCCAGCCGCGGCGTGATCTTCGCCGGCGTTGGCACAGAGGAGATCAACCCGGTCGAATGGGGCGCGGGAACACCCATCACCATCACGCTCCTCAGCGTGGTCAGCGCACCGTTGGGCGGGAACTTCTTCCTCTGGTCCGAGGATCTCTTCGGCAACCCCACACAGGTGATGAACAGCACGAACCTCGCGACCTACAACTCGCTCACGCAGGACATCGGCCTGCACGAGCACTACAACTGGGGCTTCACCGCGGAGGGCGTTTACGAGATCCAGTTCGAAGCCACCGGCACACCGTTCGGCGGCTCACCGCTCAGCTCCACGCAGACCTACACGTTCAACGTGGTCCCCGAGCCCTCGACCTACGCGCTGCTCGGACTCGGTGCCGGCG
>CAZSUJ010000039.1:0-22402 GCA_964609925.1 uncultured Chthoniobacter sp.
CCTCGACAACGCGGCGGCGGAAAAACGTGCTGCACGAAAGCGTGTTCAACGTCGCCCCCGCCAGATGCGACGCAGTGGGCACGTAGGGACGCCAGTAACAAAGCGCTCCCCCGTCCGCATCGACCAGGATCGTGTCGCCGAACACCACGTCGAGCGACGGACGCGAGGAAAGGAAGTCCCCGACCGTGGCCAGGGCGCCCGGCAGCAATTGCTCGTCGCAGTTCAAATACGACAGGACCTCACCGCCTGCCAAACGCAGACCCTTGTTGATCCCATCATACATTCCCGCGTCGGGCCCGACCTCGAAGCGCACGCGGTGCGCGGGCCCAGGCGGAAACCGCTGCTCCATGCGGCGCGAGAACTCCGCGATCCCCGGCGAACCCGCGTCGCACACGATGTGCTCGACCCCGCCCGCAACGGCCTGGTCCGCCACCGAGGCGAGGCACAGCTCCAGCCAGTCCAACTGACCGAAGCTCGGGGTAACGACGCTGAAGGCGAATGTCTCCGGCATGAGACCGATTCAAGAACGGGCCTCGGACACGAGCCCGGCCAGACCCTCCGCGAAGGGAACCGACGGCGAATAGCCCAGACGCGCGCGGGCCGCGGTGATGTCGGCGCAGGAGGTGCGGATTTCCCCGTCCCGCGCCGGCTCGTGGCGGGGCGCCGGCAGGCCGGGAAACAACCGCTGGAATTCATCCGCCAAGTCCCGCACGGAAACACTCGTGCCCGTGCCGATATTGAAGACCCCGCCGGCCACCTCGCCAGCCGGGCGCGCCGCCGCGGCCATGGTGGCGGCCACCACATCGGAAACGTGGCAGAAGTCCCTAGTCTGGCCGCCGTCCCCGAAGACCACGGGCGCTGACCCGCCCATGGCGGCGCCGAGAAACTTGGCGATCACTCCCGTGTAGGGGGAAACGATACTCTGCCTCGGACCGAAGATGTTGAAGTAGCGGAGGCAGACCGTGTCGAGCCCGCGCAACCGTTGATACATACCGCAGTAATGCTCGCACGCGAGTTTCTGAACCGCGTAATGGCTCAGCGGCCGCGGCTTCATGTCCTCCCGCGCCGCTTCGCCTCCCGTGTCGCCGTAGACCGCCGCCGAGGAGGCGAAGATCAGCCGGCCCACGCCGCCGCGGGCGGCGGCATCGAGGAGCGAGAGCGTGCCGGTCAGGTTCGTCCGGTGAACATCCAACGGACGGAGCAGGGAGTCTTGGACCGAGGACACCGCAGCGAGATGGAACACCACGCTGCACCCGGCCGCCGCACGGTCGAGCAGGGCGCCGTCGGCCACATCCCCGTGCAGGAATTCGGCTCCGGCCGGCAGGTTCGCGGTGAAGCCGGTGGACAAGTCGTCAAGCACCGCCACTTCCCAACCGCCGTCGAGCAGAGCCTCGGCCAGATGCGAGCCGATAAAACCTGCCCCACCCGTCACTAGTGCCCTCATTGCCTCACAGTGCCTCCCGCCACGGAGCAGGTCGAGCCTCCGGGTTCAGCCGATTCCGCCCTGCCGGGCGAAAGTGGGACTGCTGTGGCGACGAATTGTGATTGACGTGGTTGACTCTCATGCAAAGAGGAAAGATTGGGGGTGTTCGCTGCCGGTATTGCCATGGCCAGACCAAAGAAGCGCCCGCCACCTGTCGACTCTCTTCGGTCATGCCATTTCATAGAAGTGGGTCGTCGTGGAGCAATCCTCCATCTTGGGCCTCGTTTATCCCCGGGCCGATGACAAAGAAATTGAATTGTTCGAGCCTGGGCAGACCGCTGCCCTGCTGGATGCGGCGCTCGAAGCTGTGCCGACTGATCAAACACCCGAAAACTCGACGGGTCTGAGTGAGAGTTCTGCTGGCTGGACCCCATGCAACCCGTGAAGGAGAGGCAAAGCGCAGGGCAAATCATCCGGGGCTTCGGGGATATTGAGCTCACCAGGCTGAAGATCAGCGACGCACGCCGGCCGGATCTTGTCGTGCTGATTCACCCCCCGGCCGGCCAAAATACCCGACCACGGCCCGCCCCATCCTGCTCCAGCCTCGCCCGGTGTTCGTCGCCTCGGTCGAGGAGGAGGATGTGGCGCGCAGTTTGCCCTCGAGATTGGCGAAGAGATACAGCGACAAGCCGGGAAGGCCGGGGTTTCCAGCGGGCCGAGGCCCGACGTCCTCAGCCCGCCTCCTCACGAAAGCTGATCAGGGTCTCGGCCGCCGTCACGAAGTGCTGCTCTAGCAGACGGCGTGCGGCCTTGCGGTCACCGGCAAGGATTGCCTCGATGATGCCGACATGCTGGCGCAGGCCGAGCCGTGCACGCTCCGAGGTGAACTTCTCGTTGCGCAGTTGGAACTCCACCAGGGCGTGTATGAAGGCGGTTCGTTCCCGCATGATCTCGTTTCCCGGCGCCTCGAGGAGGACCCGGTGGAAATCAATGTCCAGGGCCGAAAAGCCCTGCCCGTCAACCCTCCGCGCCCCGCCAAGCCGGCGGGTCCGTTCGAGCAGGGCCTCCAGGCGCGGACGGTAGCTCGCAAGCGTGGCCGGCTGCATCAGCTGTCCCAAGCCGTAGGTTTCGACCAAGCTTCGGAATTCCATCAACTCCTCGATCTGACGCTTGTCGAGCTCCACAGCCTCCCACTGCCGCCGCTCGTCCTTGCGGAACAGACCGAGCGGAGCGAGCGAGAGCAGTGCCTCACGAACAGGCGAGACCGAACAGCCGAGCGCCCTTGCGATGGTCCGCTCGCTGAAGCGACGTCCCGGCCGGATGTTCCCGCTCCCGACTTGCTCAAGCAGGTAGCGCACGGCCTCGCCGACTTTCGCCACCTCCACGGGTGGGTCACCCGGGTAGTCGGAGTCGCGCACCGCGCGGCGGAGCTTCCAACGACTTCCTCTCCGCTGGATCAAGCCGCTCACCTGCAGTTGGTGCAATGCGGCCCGCACCGTGGTGCGGCTGGTGTCGCATTCCCGAGCCAGTTTGTCTTCCACTTCCAAGCGGTCGCCGGGGCTCAGCTTGCGGATGCGGTCGAGAATCGTGTGCAAGCTCCTCGTCAGCAGCGGAGTCATTCGCGGATTACCTTGCGACATCTTCTTTTCCATTAGGCGCTCGGGCCAAATGCCTCAAGAGCGTTGACCGAATCGCCTTGCCCGTCACGCTGAATTGTATATCGTCGAGCAAATACATTTCTTGAGTTTCCCCCGAAATGCCCCGCCTGACCCCCAGCCAGTCTGACGCCCTCCAGCGGGCCATGCCCTCGGGGCGCCTTCTTCAGGCACCGTCCCAGCTCGCCGCCTATGATTCCGACGGGCTGGGCTACAAGCATTTCCCCCCGGATGCGGTCGCCATTCCGGGAAATGCCACCGAGGTCAGGTCTTTGGTGCGCTGTCTGGGAGATTTGCACCTTCCGTTTGTCGCCCGCGGAGCCGGAACTTCGCTTTCCGGAGGCCCCGTGGCGGCGCAGGGCGGCGTGGTCATTCATCTCTCCCGCCTGACCGCGATCGAGGAAATCAACCGTGAGGATGGCTATGCCGTGGTCGAGAGCGGTGTTGTCCTGAATCATCTCGATGACGCCCTCAAACCACTGGGGCTTTACTACCCGCCAGACCCTTCGACCGGGCCGGTCTGCACTCTCGGAGGCAATGTGGCCAGCAACTCGGGTGGTGTGCATTGCTTCCGCTACGGGGTGACGGGGAACTACGTGCTCGGAGTAGAGGCGGTTCTGCTCGACGGCTCGGTTGTCCGATTCGGCGGGCCGGCCGGAGGGCGCGGTGCTTGGCGCGAGGATTGGAAGAGACTCTTTGTCGGGTCGGAGGGAACGCTGGGCATCTTCACCCGTCTGTGGCTGCGCCTCATCCCGCGGCCGGAGAAGGTCTGGACCTTTCGCGCGACCTATCAGGAACTGGAGCAGGCGAGCGAGGCCATCCGTCAGCTCGCGCGGCATCCCTCCTACCCTGCGGCCATCGAGTTCATGGACCCGCGCTGCGTGGACATGGTGGAGAACAGCCCGCTCAAGGTCGGTCTGCCCAAGGGGTCGTTCATGGTCCTGACCGAGATCGACGGGCCGCCGGAGTTGGTGGACGGACGCGTGGCTTCGATCGCAGCGATCCTCCGCGATTGCGGTTCATCCGACGTCGCCTACAGCGACACGGAACGCGAGCGCATGGGGCTCTGGAAGGCGCGAAAGGCGCAAGGCGGTCTGCTTGGCCAGGTCAGTCCCGACTTCATCGTCCAGGACGCGGTGATCCCGAAGGCCCGTCTCGGGGAAATGCTGCAATTCATATACCAGCAAGCCGACGACGCGGGTGTGGCCGCCGTCACGATCATGCACGCTGGCGATGGCAACCTGCACCCCAACTTCCTCTTCGACGGGGCCAAGCACGGCGAACTCGAGCGCGTCGAACTCATCGGAAAAGCGCTGATGAAGAA
The DNA here is from genome assembly GCA_964609925.1 of uncultured Chthoniobacter sp. Lineage (GTDB taxonomy): Bacteria > Verrucomicrobiota > Verrucomicrobiia > Chthoniobacterales > JACTMZ01 > JACTMZ01. Next base: position 4,403 of record CAZSUJ010000039.1, read on the forward strand.
GGTCAGCGAGATGGGCGGCACGCTTTCCGGAGAGCACGGGATCGGCAACGACAAGTCGGCGTATGTGGCCGAACACTTCGGTCCGCTCGGCCAGGCGATCCAACTCAAGATTCCCCTGCTCTTCAACCCAGACAACCGGCTCAATCCGCTGAAGGTCTTCCCGGAAAGGAGATTCGTCGCGTGATGACCGACCCGGGCATCGCGGCGGACGGCTCCCGGCTGTTCACGCCGTTTTTTGACGAGGTCGACATGATCGGCTCTTTCGACGCCGACACGACGCTTGGCGAGGTCAATCGCTTGGCGGGCGAACACGGGCTGTGCTTTCCGCTGGTGCTCGATCCGGACGCCTCGATCGCCGCGCACATGGCCGCGGCGGAATTCGCCCCGGCCTCCGCGCGGTTTGGTTCCTACGTGGACAACCTGCCCGGGATGAACTGGGAAATGCCGGGAGGGCAGCGCCTGCGCCTCGGCGAACGCGTCGTGAAGTCAACGACCGGTTACGATCTTTTCCGTTTCCTTCTGCATTCGGGCGAGCGTTACGGCCGGGCGACGGAATACGTTCTGCGCCTGCGCCCCGCTTCCGCCGAGACCCTCGCCGGGAAGTTTGAGGGGGATGACGACGCTCTCCGACGTGTAGTTCGCGCCGTATCAGGCTCCAGTTGGAGCCACTGGATCGACCGCATCGAGTGGGCGGCAGGCGGCCGCGCGTCCCACTTGGAAATCTCGGCGGGTGTCCTGCCGGGCGAGTCCGCGATCTTCGGAGAGTATTTGTCGGCGATTGGAAGATCGTCAGGCTCATCCTGGAGCACGACCGCATGTCCACCATCACCGGGCCTGCCGTCGTGGACCATCAAGTGCCTGCCCTCCGAGGCCCCTGCTTTGGCGAACGAGTGCGCTGCTGCTGCAGGCGGTATGGCGCGCGCCCTGCCCGCCAATGGCGTGGTGCTGGTCTATCCAGAAAGGGCCGCGGACAGCGGATTCATCGACGCGCTGCGGCAGCGGGTGGAGAAGGTCGGCGGACATCTTTTCGGCCAACAGATCGCGCCCCGGGACCCCTCCGGCGAGGAGGCGCATTGGACCACAAGACTGGAGGAGGAATGGAAAACGTTGTGAGTCAGGCTCCGGCAATCCGCTCTCTCGCCTTGAAGTCGCAACTCGAGGACCCCCTCCGGGCCTGCGTCCATTGCGGACTCTGCCTGGAATCCTGCCCCACTTACCGGCTGACCGGGGACGAGAACAATTCACCGCGCGGCCGCCTCCTCCTCTGGCGCGCCATCGACGAAGGCCGCATCCAGCAGGACAAGTGGAGCGACTTTTACACCGACGAGTGCGTCGGCTGCCTCGCCTGCGAATCAGCCTGCCCGGCGAATGTTCCCTACGGCCTGAACCTCGAAACCGTCCGCCACCGCCAGGTGGCCGAAGGACGGGCCCGCATCAACTGGCAGGTGGCAGCCGCGGGGCATGCCGTGAGGTTTCCGGCGCTGTTCGACCTCGCGCTCGCTCCCGCCCGAGTCCTGCGCAACGCCGGCTTTCTTCCGCACCCGATGGTCTTCCCCGGCAAGCCGCCCGTTCTGGAATCCACCGCCGCCTACGCCGCACGACTCGTCGCCGAGAAGTGTCCGACGGGACCGACCGTGGCCCTCCTCACCGGATGCCTGATGGAGGCCCTGTTCCGGGAAATCAACTTCGCCACCGTGCGCGTTCTGGTTGAGAACAACGTGCGCGTCGTCATCCCCGATGGCCAGGGCTGCTGCGGTGCGTTCCACGAACACACGGGCATGCCCGGGGCGGAGGCGATGTTTGAACAGAACCGCAGGGCCTTCGGCGGCCTGACCATCGAACGCGTGGTCAGCAACTCCGCCGGTTGCGGCTTGGCCCTGAGCAAAGCACTGGCCGGCGAACCGCGGGTGCAGGACGTGCTGGGCTTCCTCGGCGAAATCGGCGTCAAGCCACGGTCGAAGCGGCGCGGCCGCAGCAAGGTCTTCGTCGATCTGCCCTGCCACCTCGTCCACGGACAAAAGGTGGAAGGCATCCCGGCCAGCGTGCTTGATGCGACCGGATACGACTGGGAACTCGCGCCCTGCGCCAAGGATTGTTGCGGGTCCGGCGGCGTCTACAACATCCAGAAACCGGAGAACGCACGCGCCATCCTCCGCAAGAAGGCCGCCTTCCTCGACGAGCAACCCGAGGGTCTGGAGCCCATTCTCGCGACGGCCAACCATGTCTGCATGATGCAGTGGAACACCGCGCGCTCCTTCATCAAGACGCCCTTTCAGGTCCGTCACGTCATTCAACTCCTCGATCCCTGTTCCTGACAAAACACTCCACCCACCCAGACACCAATGAAACTGCAGAACAAAACCATCATCATCACCGGCGCCAGCAAAGGTCTTGGCGTCTCCATGGCCCGCGAGTGCGCCAAGGAGGGCGCACAGGTCGTCATCGCCGCGCGCTCGCTCCCGGAATTGGAGGCCGTGGCGGAGACCATCCGCGCCGAGGGCGGCCGCGTCGAAGTGGTCGAGGCCGACATGGCCCGCCCCGCCGATCTCGCGGCGCTCGTGGCCAGAACGCTCGGGACCTTCGGCCGCATCGACGGCCTGATCAACAACGCCGGCGTCAACTACGTGAAGCCGTTCCTGGAGATCGACCCGCAGGAGTGGCAGCGGGTCTTGGACATCGATCTCACCGGATCGTTCCTCCTCACCCAGTTGTGCGCCCGCGAGATGCATCGTCAGGGCGGCGGTGGATCCATCGTGCAGATCGCCAGCGTGCACACCCACGCCTCGCTGGCCGGCGCCGCGCCCTACGACGCCGCCAAATGCGGCATGGTCGGATACAGCAAGGCGGCAGCGGTCGAACTGGCCCCGTTCGGAATCCGCGTCAACATCCTCTCGCCCGGCCTGTGCGCCACGGAAATCTGGAAGGACATCGTCGCCGCCGCCCCCAGCGAAAAGGAGTGCCTCGATTACTGGAACGCCAACATCCCCGGCCAGCGACTCATCACCCCGGACGAGGTCGCTAAATGCTGCATCTTTCTGCTCTCGGACGATTCGTCCTGCGTCACCGGAGCGAACATCTTCGCCGACCTCGGCATGACGAGCCTGCTGGTCAGCCGCGAGCCTTACGCCTCGAAAGCGATCACCGACACAAAAGCATGAGGCCATGGAAACCCTGACTGGCATCCTTCTTGTTGTTTCGGCCGGGCTTCTCATCGGGTCGATGAGCTGGCCGATGAAAGTTTGTCCGAACCTCTCCTTCGGCCACATGTGGCTTGCCGGGATGGTGGCGGGCCTGCTGGTCGCCCCTTGGCTGATTGCCCTCCTCGGCGTTCCGAACCTCTTTGCCGCCTATGCGGAGGTTCCTCTCGGCACGCTCTTGAAGGCCAATCTCTTCTCACTCGCGTGGGGCATTGCCAATGTGCTTTTCGGCATCTCGGTGACACGGATCGGGGCCAGCTTGAGCATGGCGATTCTGACCGGAATCGGCGCGTCTCTCGGTGTCACGTTGCCGATGATCCTCAAGGGCAGCGGACTCTTTGCCGGCGCTCCCTCGATCGTGAGCGCAACCGGTGCCGTGGTGCTCCTCGGCGTCGTCATCATGCTCGCGGGCGTCGTGCTCTGCGCACGTTCAGGCCTGTTGCGCGAATCCGCCGTTGGAGCCTCGACCGCACCCCAAGGGAGCTATGCCACCAACATGCTCATCATCACGATCTGCGGAGTTCTTTCGGCGGGCATCAGCTTCACCTTCATTTTCAGCCAGGATGAAATCGTCCGCGCTGTCACCGCCCAAGGCGCAGGTCCGGTGGCGGCCAACGCGTCCGTCTGGGCCATCGCCCTCCTGGCCGGCATGTTGGTCAACGTGGCTTACCCGGCCATCCTGATCGCCCGCGAGGGCTCATGGGGCCGGTTTACCCAGCACCCCGGGCAGGTGCTGATCTCGGCCCTCATCGGCATCCAGTTTTTCGCCGGGGTGCTGCTCATGGGACAAGGAATGCTGGCGCTCGGCGTGCTCGGCGCGTCCGTGGGCTTCGGTATGTCCCAAGGCATGCAAATCATCGGCGGACAAATCCTCGGTTTTGTTTCGGGTGAATGGAAAGGGGCCCCACCCAAGGCCCGCTCCTTGATCTATCTCGCCATCGCCCTCCTCTTGGTGGCGGCCATCGTGCTGGCCCTGGCAAACACCTTGCCCAAATGAGATCCGGAGCCGCACGCCTGGCGGTGGAGCTTCCTTCGGCACACGGGGAAGGCCCGGTCTGGGATGCCGCTCATGAGCGCCTGCTCTGGGTGGATCTCACCGGAGGCAAATTGCATTCCTTTCATCCCTCCAGCGGTGCCGTCGAGACCCGCGCCTTCGATGAACCGGTTTGTGCCGCGGCCCCCCATGCCGACGGGGAACTCTTGGTGGCATTCGCCAAGCGGATCGCTTGGGTCGATTGGGACTCGGGCACCATCACGGACACCGTCTGCGAGATCGAACCCGACCTCCCCGGCAACCGGGCCAATGACGGCAAGCTCGATCCGGCAGGACGCTTCTGGATCGGCACGATGTCCAACGACGGATCGGTTGAAGGCGCCGGGGCGCTCTACCGTTTGGACGGCGGGGGGCGCCTGATCCGCGTGCTCGAAAACCTCACCATCGCGAACGGCCTGGGGTGGACGGCCGACCAAGCGACGATGTTCTTCATTGATTCCCCGACCCGTGAAGTATGGGCCTTTGACTTTGAAGTCGGAGACTCCTCCATCTCCAATCAGCGCACCGTGGTTCGTGTGCCTGAGGAACTCGGCTTCCCCGATGGCATGTGCGTCGCGCCGGATGACACGATCTGGGTAGCCCATTGGGGCGCGGGCTGCGTCTGCCGCTGGGCCCCGCGAACGGGCGAACTGCTTGAAACAATCGCGACCGGTTGCCCGCTCACTTCGTCCTGCTGTCTCTCGCCAGCCGGATCGCTCTTCATCACCACCTCGCGCCTCGGAATGCAGGAGAGCGAGTTGCAGACCGCGCCGCTTTCCGGAGCCCTCTTCTTCCACTAACAACCCATCCCGCCAAACCAACTCATGAACATCACATGGACCACACCGCACGGCAGAATTCACCTCCTTCCCGAACGCGGACGCGTGCTCGGCCTCGAGGTCAACGGACACCCAGCCCTTTGGTCGCCGAAAGAATCGTCGGCCGCTTGGAATCTCGGCGGCGAGCGGCTCTGGCTCGGGCCCGAGTCGGAGTGGTTCTGGAAGAAAACGGACAAGGTGGATTTCGCCAACTACCAAGTCCCGCCGCCGCTTGATCCGGACAACTGGACCGTCACGGAAACAGCCCATGACTGGTGTGATGCCGAAGTGAGCCTCACGCTCAACAATGCCGGCGGCCGGGACCGCTCACTTAGTCTGGCCCTGCGCCGCCAGTTCTCCCTGCTGGGGGAGCAGAACATGGTGGCGGGACAATCCTCGATCGGGATTCAAACCGTAACCACCATGGAAATCCTCGGAGGCACGCCCGGGGTGGCCGTGGATCTCTGGTCCATCCTGCAAGTCCCGCTCGGCGGCGAAATGCAGGTTCCGCTGCTCGAAGCCCCGACCGTCCGGGATTACTTCTCACCCTGCCCGCCGGACGAGATCTCGACGAAGGACGGTCTGCTTTGCTTGAAGATCCGGGGCACGAATATTTTCAAGGTCGGACTGCCACCGGCGGAAGTCGCGGGCCGCATCAGCTATGTGCGCCCGGTCGAAGGCGGACAACTCGTCATCACGCGCAGCTTTCCCGTGCATCCCGGGCTGAACTATTGCGACGCCCCGTTGAGCGATCCGGACACTCAGGGCGATGCGGCGCAGTTCTTCTGCGACGATGGATCATTCGGCGGATTCGGCGAACTGGAACACCGATCTCCCGCCATCGTCTGCGGCCAAGGCCCCCAGTCGATATCTGAAACAACGATCACGCGTGCAGACTTCCTCCCGAATCATTAACAATCCTGCGCCCATGAAGCTCGCCGGCATCTTCACCCCGAACGTTGTTCCCTTCAACGCCGACCACTCGATCAACGAGGGGGAACTCCGTCGCTATGTCAACTGGCTCATCGAAAAGGGTGTCACCGGGCTTTATCCGAATGGCAGCACGGGCGAGTTCATCCGGCTGAGCTTCGAGCAACGCATCCGGGTGGTGGAAATCATCGCGGACGAAGCAGCCGGGCGGGTGCCGATTCTCGCTGGCGCGGCCGAGCCGAACATCTCGATGGTTCTTGAAGCCTGCAAACGCTGCGCCGATCTGGGCTGCCGCGCCGTCTCGGTTACCGGGCCGTATTACTTCAAAGTCAGCCAGCACAGCATCGAACACTACTTCCGCGAACTCGCCTCAAAGTCGCCGATCGACATCATCCTCTACAACATCCCGCAGTTCTCCAACGAGATCAGCCTCGAAGTGGTCAAGCGCCTCGTCAACGACTGCCCGCGCATCGTCGGCATCAAGGACAGCAGCCGCGACATGCCGCGCTTCATGGATACGCTGAACGAGGTCAAGGCGATCCGCCCGGACTTCACCTGTCTGATCGGGACGGAGGAAATCCTGCTGCCCACGCTCATGATGGGAGCGGATGGCGGCACGATCGCGACCAGCGGCGTCGCGCCGGAAGCGGTGATGAAACTCTACAACAGCTTCAAGGCGGGCGATATCGCCGAGGCCAAGCGCATCCAGTTCAAGCTGCTCGAGTTGATCAAGACCATGTTCGCCGCAGGCAACTTCCCCGAGGGCTTCCGCGAGGGCGTCAACCTGCGCGGATTCAACACCGGGCGCGGGCCGCAGCCCATGAGCCCGCACGAGATGGAACACTTCAACGCCATCAGCACCAAACTCGCCTGCCTGCTCGCAGAGTGCGGGTTTCAAGAGGCCGCCCAGTCTTGCCAAGCCGCCAAGCCGGACATTGCCGCCATGCTCGCCCGCATCAACAGGCGGGTTCCATGAGCGGACGAACACACAGCCTCGGACTGCTGGAGACGCCGTTCTTCAGCGTGACTGCTCTGGCCTGCGATGCCGCGCTCAAGGCGGCGGACGTGGCGCTTCTGGGCCTGGAGCCCATCGGCACGGAAGTCATCCTCTCTCGTTTTGCCGGAGACCCCGGTTCGGTCCGTGCGGCCTTGGAAGCGGCCGACGCCCGGGCCAAGTCGCTGGGCTCCAGGGTGGTTTCGAGCACGGTCCTCGATGCCCCCGCGTTTCCCGCTGCGATCGACGGACCAAACTCGATCAACCCGCTCTATGGAGGGCGCGAATACCTGCTTCCCACCGACCATCCAACCAACCTGACCACCATGACACCTCAAGCCATCGGCATCCTCGAAACCCAGGGACTCACCGCCATTCTCCACGCCACCGACGCCATGCTAAAGGCCGCCAACGTCGAACTCGTCGGCAAGGAGAAAATCGGCGCGGCCTACGTGACAATCATCATCAAGGGCGATGTTGCCGCGGTGAAAGCCGCCCTCGACGCCGGAGCGCAGGCGGTGGGCGAACGTGGCAAGCTCATCGCCGCCGAAGTCATCGCCCGCCCGCACGAGGACCTGCTGAAGCTCCTTCCCGGCTGATCGCCAGCCGGCTCCGGCAAGGACCGGCTGACACTTTTCTGACGCATGAACGAGGAACAAATCCGCCAAATCGTGCGGGCGGCCATGGCGCAGGCAACTCCCGCCCTTTCCCCTCGCCCCGTGTCGTCAGCTCCGGCCGCCCCCTCACCCGTGCCGACGCGCTGCCGGGCGGCGGTTCTGGCCGCGCCCGGCCGGATTGAAATCCGTGAGTTTCCGATCCGGGAAATCACGGAGGACGAAATCCTCATCCGCGTTGAAGGCTGCGGAGTCTGCGGCACAGACGTGCATGAGTTTCGCGGCGACCCGATGAAGTTGGCCCCGGTTGTGCTGGGCCACGAAGGCACGGGAGAGATCGTGCGTCTAGGCAAGAAGGTAACGCGCGACCACGGAGGCAAGCCCGTGCGTCTCGGCGACAAAATCGTCACCAGCGTGAGCGCCTGCGGGCGCTGCGATGCCTGCCTCTACACGCCTGCGAGGTTGAACCTGTGCGAGAACCTCCGCGTCCACGGGCTCATTCCCGATGACGACACCCACCTCAACGGCTTTTTTGCGGAATACATGATCGTCCGCGCCGACTCGACTTTCTTCGTAGTCAATGACCTCAGCCTCGAACTGCGCATGCTCATCGAGCCGGCTGCCGTGGTCGTGCATGCCCTGGAGCGGGCCAAAAGCACCGGACTGCTCAATTTCCGCAGCCGCGTGCTGGTCCAAGGCTGCGGCCCCATCGGACTCCTCATGTTGGCCGCCGTCCGGGCCTCGGGCGTCCAGCACATCATCGCGCTCGACGGCGACGAGGACCGGCTCGAGATGGCCAAGCGCATGGGGGCCGAGACCGCCATCAATTACAAGCTGCAAAGCGGCGTCGACGGCGTGGTCGGTGCCGTCCGCTCGGCCACCCGCGGCCGTGGCGCCCACTTTGCCTTCCAATGCACCGGCGTGCCCGCTGCCGCCAGCAACATCTGGAAATACGTCCAACGCGGCGGCGGCATCTGCGAGGTCGGGTTCTTCGTGGACAACGGCAACTGCACGATCAACCCGCACCACGACATCTGCTCGAAGGAAATTTCCGTCGTCGGCTCGTGGGTCTACACGGTCGAGGAATACCCCATCGCCTACAATTTCCTGCGCCGTGCCCAAGGCATCGGCCTGCCGATCGAGAGCCTCATCACCCACCGCTTCCCGCTCGAACGCCTGCAGGAATCCATGGAGGTCAATATCCGCCAAGAAGGCCTCAAAGTCGTCGTCCTTCCGCAGGCCCCGTCAGGCTCGCCCGGCGGATGACCAAGAGGGTTCCTTGGGCTGCGGGAGACTCCGTGAGCAGCTCGCGGTCAACGGACTCAACAACGTTCCTTTACCGTCGGCAAGGGCGTCGTCGGACTCAACTCGATGCTCATCGAGTGCGAGCCCACGATCCCGCGACCCTTTGACGTGGTCTCCGCCCCCGTGAAGGGCTCTTCCTTCGAGGGGGCCCACTTTTGGCGGAAAAATGGGCATGTTTGGCAGAAGCATCCTAGCTGGTGTGGAAGTTCAGCAGTAATTTCCGCGAGCCGTTATTCAGGACGCCCGCGACCCGCTCAACGAACACAAGATGAAGAATAGAACCATTCCAACGATTCTCTGCCTGCTGGCGGGAATGCTCTCGTTCACCGTGCAGGGCTGGACGGCGGAAAGCCCGGCCGCGCCCGTTGATCTTGAATGCGAGAGTGCCGTCAACCCGTTCATTGACGTGCGCAATCCTGTGCTCTCGTGGCAGTTGAATGATTCGCGCGAGGGGGCAGTCCAGTCGGCATGGAGGGTGGTTGCGGCCTCGACGCCGGATAAGTTGGCCGCTGGCGAAGGCGATCTCTGGGATAGCGGAAAGGTAGCAGGCGACCAATCGGTGCTCGTTCCCTATGGAGGCAAGCCGCTGAGTTCCGTCCAGCGGGTCTATTGGAAGGTGAAGGTGTGGGACAAAGACGGCAAGGAGAGTGGATGGTCGGAGCCTGCCTCTTGGGAAATGGGGCTACTTGCGGACAAAGACTGGGCCGGCGCGCAATGGATCGCTGCGCGGGACAATGAGGAATGGGAGCGGGACTGGAACCTCCGCAAGGAACAGGAATACGCGCAGGAAGCGGGGAAAGGGCACCAGCGGAGAACCCAGAACGGCATGAGTGTTCTGGAATTCATGCGCTTCAATGACAAACCCTACGAAGCAGCACCATTCTTCCGCCAAGAGTTCGATGTGAAGGGCGATATCCGGCAGGCGCGGCTGTATATCTGCGGGCTTGGCTACTATGAGGCTTCGCTCAACGGCAAGCGGATCGGCGACCGTGTGCTGAATCCGTCGTGGACCGATTTCATCGATCGTATCGATTACAGCATCCACGATGTCACGAAGGAGTTGAAAGAAGGGGAAAACGCGATCGGCGTCCGCCTCGGGCGCGGCTTTTACGCGGTGCCCTCGAACGAATACCAGACCTACGACGCCACCCATATCGGGCAGCCCAAACTGCGCGCCACGCTGGTGATCGAGTATGCGGACGGCCGCATCGAGCGCGTGGCGACGAATGACTCATGGAAGACGGCTGAGAGTGAAATCGTTTTTGACTGCCCCAACCGTGGGGAAGTCCATGATACCCGGAGACTGACTGCAGGGTGGGATCTCGCCGGGTTGGATGATGCCTCGTGGACCAATGCCAAGCTCGCTCCCGCACCGGAGGGCGCGCTGCAATTGCAGTTGATGCCGCCGATCCGCAAGACCCGCGAGGTCGCTCCGGTCTCCGTCGTGGAACTGAGTCCCGGCGAGTTCATGTTCGACATGGGTGAAGTCGTGGTCGGATGGCCTAGGATTTCCTTGCGAGGCGGTGCCGAGGGCGACGTGTTGGTGACTTATACAACGGATGACCCCAAGCCGCTCGAGAAAGACAAAATCTGGTTTCAAAGCCATGGCGTGATCATGACTGACGGCAAGGACTATGAGTTCGAGCCGCACTTCAATTACACAGCCTTCCGCTATGTTTTCGTATCCGGAGCGAAGGCCCCGATGAAATTGGAAGATGTCACGGGTGTGATGGTTCACACCGACCTTGAGGAGGCGGGGACGTTCGAAAGTTCGTCGGCGCTGCTGAATGCCATTCACCAGGCCGGGCGCCACACGCTGCTTTGCAACGCGCACTCGCTTCCCACGGATATCCCGACCCGCGAGAAAAGCGGGTGGACTGCCGATGGCCGCCTGTCCTCCGGCACCGCGATGAACAATTTCGACGGACGCCACTTTTACGCGAAGTGGATCCGGGATATCTGGGACTCGCAGGACGAAGTCGGGAACTTTGGCGAGTTTGCCCCCAAGCCGGTGCATCGAGGGAAGCCGCTGAACGCGCATTTGAACCCTGCGTGGAGCGGTTCGGGGATTCTGATGCCGTATCTCCACTACCAATTCTACGGCGACAAGCGACTGATCGAGGAAGGCTACGAGCGAATGGCGAAGCACCTCGCATTCTTTGAAAAGAAGGCCGAGAACGGGATTCTTTTCGAGCCCTTGGGCGATTGGCTCTCTCCGGACCACGGCCACAAGGTCTTCGCCACAGCCCGGCAAAACATGTCCCCCGAGGGCGGAAATCTTTACGGAACGGCCTATTACTACCGCTGTGCCAAAGCGATGGAGTTTTTTGCCGGGCTGCTCGGGCGGCCGGACGATCAGGCCCGCTATGCCGCCCTGGCATCCCAGGTCGCGGAGGCATTCCAGCGGGAGTTTTACGATGAAAGCCAGGGCTGCTACCGGGGCGAAGAACGCCGGATCACGGCCTACCGCCAGAGCGCCAACGCCGTGCCTCTCGCCTACGGGCTGGTGCCGGAGGAACTTCGTCCGGCGATTGCCAAGGGACTGGCTGATGACGTGACGAGCCGCGGGGACCGTCTCAACACCGGCATTCTGGGAAGTCCCGCCCTGCTTGAATCGTTGGTGGATTCCGGCTACGGCGATCTCGCTTACCGGGTCGTCGCGCAAACGGAAGAGCCCAGTTGGGGTCACATGATCAAGTCAGGAAAAGCCTATATCTCGGAAAGGTGGAATCGCGGGCAACCCCACTTGGGCCTGAATTCGGTGGGCGCTTTCTTCTACCGGCACCTCGCGGGCATCCAGCCCGCCGCACCGGGATTCAAGACCCTCCGACTCGCCCCACTCGTGCCCGAAGGCCTCGACTGGGTCAAGGCCTCCCATCATTCGCCGTATGGCGAGATTCGCTCGGAATGGACAAAGACGGACGGAGGACTCGAGTGGCGCGTGATCGTCCCGCCCAATACCACCGCCGTTGCCGAGGCTCCGCGAGGGTTCACATTTGCGGACGGCTCCAATGAGAAAACCATGCTGGCCGGCTCCTACGACCTTCAGCTTCCGCAGAAAAAGTGATTAAGCAAACATCTGCAATGAAAGCCACTGGTCCAGAGCTGCTGCCTCCGCCAATTGACCTCCGATGCGAGCAGGCAGTGCGTCCGTTCATTGATGTGCGCGAGCCGGGTCTGTCGTGGAGACTTGATGATTCCCGTCAAGGCGCGGCGCAAACCGCCTACCGTGTGCTCGTGGCCTCTTCTCCGGAACGATTGAATCACGACGAGGGGGATCTTTGGGATAGCGGAAAGGTCGGCAGCGACGAGTGCGTTCTCGTGCCTTATCAGGGCCAACGCCTGCAATCCGGCCAGCGCGTGTGGTGGAAAGTGAAGGTATGGGACCACGAAGGCCGAGAGACTCCGTGGTCGGAGCCCGCGTCCTGGCGCATGGCGCTGCTGGATGGAGCGGAGTGGCGGGCACACTGGATTACCGCTCCGACCATGCAAGAACCCGCGTCCGAGGGACTGGACGCATTCCTCGATGCGGCCTGCATGACGGCGACAAGCAGGCAACTCTTCCTCGGGCGCAAACCGGTGCTGCTTTTTCGTCGGACTTTTCCTGTGGCGGAGGGCGGCGCTTCCGACGCGATTATCCGCGTCTGCGGGCTCGGGGCGTTCAACCTTTTCGTCAATGGGCGGAGAGTCGGAGATGCCTGGTTGGATCCCATCAGCAGCGACTACGACAAGGTCGCCTATTACAGGACGTTTGAGATCGGAGAACATCTCCACACGGGGGACAATGTGGTCGCTGTGGAAGTGGCGGACGGCTGGTATGGTCAGGGCGTCGTCTGGGGCGGGGAGTTTGGGTATGGAGGTCCGAAACTCTTGGCCGAAGTGGAGTGGGCAGATCGCTCCGGACAGACCCACTTCCTCGGAACGAGTGCTGGATGGAAGGTCCGCTTCGCCCCCACCCTGCGCTCGAACATTTACGCCGGGGAAATGAAAGACGCGGGGCTGGAACCGGTCGGCTGGACGAAGCCGGGCTACGACGATTCCGCGTGGGCCGAGGCCGTGGAGACCGAGCCTGCCACCCCCCGCCTCGCATCGCAGGTGGCCCCCTCGATCATAGACATCCGCCGCATCCAGCCAGTGACCCGCTCGATGCCGGAGCCGGGAGTCTATGTCTTCGACTTCGGCGAACATTTTTCCGGGGTCGTGCGTCTGCGAGTCCGCAACGCGAAACCGGGACAGACCGTGACCGTGCTTTGCGGAGATTTCTGCGGCCCCGATGGCAGGGTGGATCATTCGCTCATGGAGGCCTGCCAAGTGCGCCAGACAATGACCTATGTCTGCCGGGGAGACGACGTGGAGGAGTGGACTCCTGCGTTCACCTATTTCGGACTAAGGTATGCGGAGGTGACCGGACTCCACGCGAAGCCAGCCATGGATCTTCTGGAAGGCGTGTTTCTCAGCACGGAGATGGTTTCCGCCGGGGAGTTCGAGTGCTCCCTTGAGCTTTACAACACCATGCACCGGATGGCCGTGCAGACGCTGCAATCGAACATTCACGGAATCATCGAGGACTGCCCCCACCGTGAAAAGTGCGGCTGGTTGGGAGATGCGTGGATGCCGATCCAGACATGGCTCTACAACGGAAACCTCGGCGCCTTTAGTCGCAAATTCATCGAGGACATCCGGCTGTGCTATCAGCCGGGCGGCTTGCCAGCCGACATTGCCGGAGGCAAGAGGCGGCATCCATGGACAGAGAAACGCGCGGCGATGCTCGACTGGATGGCGGCGACGATCATCCACCCTTATCAGCATTACATTTTCACCGCGGACCGGCCGGAGTTGGAGCGGCATTACCCGTTCATGACCCGCTTCGCCGACACCGCCGTCCCGCTCATCCGCGAGCGCTATGCCTCCGGACGACTCGACTTGATCCGGACAGACCGGTTCTTCTTCGGGGACTGGGGCGACGTGACAGCGGACGGGAAGCGAGCGGGCGATTTCCACCTTTTTCCCGCCGCAACGCCCGCAGCGCTTTCTGGAACGCAGACGCTGATTTACGCCCTCCAATGCTTGGTGGCCTCGGCCCAAGTCGTGGGAAACCAAGCGGATCAAGAACGCTTTGCGGCAATGGAAGCTGAACTCGTGCGATTGGCCAACAGCACCTACTTCGACGCGACGGCGGCGTCCTACGGGTCCCAGGCGGCCAACGCCTGGGCTTTCAAGTTGGGCATGGTGCCCGAAGATTCGCGTGCGGCCTTCGTGGCAAGGTTTGGCGAGGAGATTTCGGCAGTGGACCAACTCGTCCCGACCTACGGGCAGATGGGATTGGTCACGATCTTCCAATCACTGACCGATGCCGGGCACGGGCCGATGGTTCATGCGCTGGCCGATGCCAAAGCCGACCGTGGTTTCCGCCGTTTGATCGAGCGCGGTGCCACCACCCTCTGGGAGTCTCAGGGCCGGGGTGAGCCGGTGCCGACCGAGTCGGGAAACCATCCGGCTTTCAGCGGATACGATGCGTGGTTTTATTCGCACCTGTGCGGAATCCGGCCCGACCCGACACGGCCGGGTTTCAAGAGGATTCTGCTCAAGCCGTGGTTTGATCCCAAGGTAGAATGGGCGAGGGCTGCGCACAACAGCCCCTATGGACTAATCTGCTCGGAGTGGAAACGTCAGCCCGGTGGGACCATCGAATGGATTGTCGTTGTGCCGCCGAATACTACAGCGTTGGCTGAAACCCCCGAAACGATGAAGTTCGATGACAACACAAACCTGCGCGAGTTAACGAGTGGAAGATACGCCTTGCGTCTTGGCTAAGCGACAGAGCTTGGCTCCCGGTCTCAACGCATCGTTGCTAAGCATTCGGCTGCCTTGTCATCTGCCATAGTTCGGGCTCATTCTCCCCGAATCAGCTTCCGTAAGGACACCCCCAGCCACCGGCGTGTTTGAGCGAACGCTATTTTCTTAGTCTGGAGGAGAATCGGTAGGTTCCGGGATCAAGTAGGTAGGTTGAAGCGGCCTCGCTCCGATCGAGCAGTTTCCGAGCGCCGTCCGGCTTGACCTCCGAGCCGGGGATGCGAACGGTGGCGGTCGTGCCGGGCGGGACGACGACATCCATGGTGAGCGTTTCGCCCTCCTTCTTCCATGCCGAGGAGATCGGGCCACGGGGCGACTGGAAGCTGGCGTTGACCCAGGTCAAATCACCCTCGACCTCGGGGCGGATGAAAAAGTGGGCGAAGCCGGGATGCTCCTCGTCGGGCTGGATGCCTGCAAGGTATTCGAAAAACCATTCGCCGATGCTGCCGTAGTTCGGATGGTTGAAGCTGACATTCCTTTTCCCTGCATAAGGGCGATCCAGCGCATCCCACGTTTCGGCCATGGCGGTGCCGCCTTTGGCCAGCCAGTTGCCCCAAGAGGGAAACCCGGTGGACTGGGCGAGCTTCAAGGCAGTGGTGTGGTGGCCGTTCGCGGAGAGCACCGGGAGGAGGAATTTCGCGCCGGTCATGCCCGTGCTCAGCTTGCCCCCGCGCTTTTCGATGTTGGCGACGAGGCTGTCCACCACTCCGGCGCGCTCGGACTCCGGAACGAGTCCGAAAGCCAAGGGCAGAAGCTGTGCGGTCTGCGTGCCGTTGCGGTATTGGCGGGCGGCGGGGTCATACAAGCGGGCCTGAATCGCCTCGCCGAGCTGGTCGCGCTGGGCGGCAAATTGCGAAGCGTCCTCCGTTTTACCGATCACGGTGGCCATTCTTTGCATGAGGTCGAGGTTGCGCCAAAGGAAGGCCGAACAGAAAATCTCGCGATCCGTTTTGTCGAGGCTGGTGTGGTCGAGCCACTGGTGCGATTCGGTGCCGTCGTAGATGCCGTTTTTCAACCGCTTGAGTCGCTTCTCCACGAGCGCCCGCATCACCGGGTAGTGCTGCTCGATGATCTGTGCATTCCCGGAAAAAACGTAGATCACCCAAGGAATCTCGATGTCCATGTCCTCCCAGCCAACCGCGCGGCCAAGGCGTGCACCCTTGGTCATCCAACGGGTGAGCACGCGGTCGGATTCCATATACCACATGGCGGTGCGGCTGTTCTGCACACCGACGTCCTCCCAGTGTTGCTTTTCCCGGGTCGGGCAATCGGTGGGCGCGCCGTGCAGATTGCTCGACCATGAATTGCTCGCAGCGGCCCAGATGTCATTGATCAGCGGGTCCGAGCAGGAAAATGTGCCTCGTTCGGGCGTGGCGGTGTGAAAGACGCGCTTGATGAGGTTCTCCTCCCCGGGGGTTCCGGGGTAGCCGATGATTTGCGCGTAACGGAAGCCGGTGTAGGCGAAGGCCGGCTCGTAAACTTCCTCCGGTTCACCCCGGCAAACATAGACATCAATGTTGCGCACTTTGTAGCGGGCCTGCGGGTCATCGGGAAAAATCACATTACGGTAGGGGCCGTTGGAAACGAGCCCGTCCGGCCCGAGCGATTCGCCGTAGCGGATCTGGATGCGGTCGCCGCTCTTGG
Organism: uncultured Chthoniobacter sp.; assembly: GCA_964609925.1. Lineage (GTDB taxonomy): Bacteria > Verrucomicrobiota > Verrucomicrobiia > Chthoniobacterales > JACTMZ01 > JACTMZ01. The sequence continues at coordinate 20,791 of CAZSUJ010000039.1, forward strand.
CTCCCTGCACTTTGAGCCGGACCCGGCCGGAGGAATTGACGCCGAAGTCGTAGAGAAACACGCCCGGAACGGGCTCGGTCACGGTCCGCGCCTTCTCCTCGGCGATCAGACGGATCGTCTCGCATTCCTGCGGTTCGACCGGGCCTTTGACTTCGGTCACGGCGGCTGCCACCCACGCGGAATCATCGAACCCCGGAAGCTTCCAACCGGGCTGCTCAAGGCGGGCATCGTAACGCTCTCCAAACTGAATCGAGTCCTCCACCAGCGGCGACGGCGCAACCTTCCAGGTGGGATCGCTGACAATGAAGGATTTCTCCGGGCCGTCGATTTCCATTTGCAGAAGCAGGAGCGGCGGATCGGGGGTGAGTCCGCTGTGCCCCTGGGTGTTGGCAAAACCTCCTCCGGTGATGGCTGCCAGGCAGTTGATTCCCGGCTTGAGCAGGTCGGTGATGTCGTAGGTCTGATACTGGTAGCTCTTGGGCATGTGGTCCGGCGTGAGCAGGTCCCGACCAACCTTTTTTCCGTTGAGAAACAACTCGTAGAGACCATGGGCGGTCACAGCGACCCGGGCACCAGTCACGGGCCCTTTGACTTCAAACTCACGGCGACCCATCCACGAGCGCCGGGTCATCCGTGGATGCAGGTCCTGACAAATCTCCGGCGCGACCTCGTCGGTGAATCCCGGCGTCATCCACGCCTTTTCATCAAATCCCGCGCCCATGAAGATTTTTGGCCACGTGATGACCGTCATTTTCCAAGTCGAGTCCGTCACCTCGAGCAGAGGCGGGTTGCCGGGGTCGGCAAAATCCACGCGCAGCCCGCCCCGCAATGCACTCACAAACCAGTCCGGCGTGTCGGTCTCGAGAGCCCGGACATTGATGAGGTTCTCGCCCGGTCGCACTAGGGACGTGATGTCCAGCGCCGGCAAATCGCGCCACGACTTCACGTCCTTGGGCAGTTCCACCGGCTGGCTATTGACCCAGACTTGAAACCGGTTGTCCGCCTCGATCCGCAGGCGGGCGCTTTTGATGGGTTGGCCCTCGGGAACTTGGAACTTTTTCCGGAGGTAAAACCGGCTGCCCTCATTATTCCACAGCCATTTTCCGATGGGCACACCAGCTTCGTCGGCCTCCGCCTCCGGGCGAAACATGTCCATCGGCAAACCGATCCAGCGGGCATCCGGTTGCCAAACAATAGGGTCCCGCAAACCAAGGTCCCAATCCGCGACCGACGCTTCAGGGGGCGATTGGGCCGGCGCGCCCGGAACGGGGAGCAGTGCCGCCATCAGGCTGCTCGCAGTGGTCAGGAGACACAGTCTAAAGTGCATTGTCACAAAGGCAGCAATGGTCTCGGCTCGGAACTGCGGCTTTGGTCCATGGCGGCGCAGGGTGGGCGAGACGAGCGCAGCTAGCCTACACGATCAGAATTTCGGCCCTCCCAGCTGCTCGATCAGTTTGGGGTCCTTCAACTGCTCCTCCGTGACCTGTCCGACGTGGCCATCGAAATAAAGGATATTGGCGCGCCCGTTGTGGCGCGGGGCGATGTCATTGGCGGCACTCGCGGTGAAGCTGCCGTTGGTGCCGATGCGGAATCCAATCTGCCAATTCCCCAC
>CAZSUJ010000039.1:22502-28531 GCA_964609925.1 uncultured Chthoniobacter sp.
TCGCGGTGAAGCTGCCGTTGGTGCCGATGCGGAATCCAATCTGCCAATTCCCCACGGTCCTGCCGGCATCCGCGACGAGCAACGTGGTAGAGAGCGCGGAGGCCTTGGCGGTGCGCAGAGCGTCGCTCACCGACCTCGGATCTACCGTTGCACCGACCTGGTAGCCGTTGATACCGACGTCGATTCCGGCACCGCCCCACCCGTGGTTGGTGCACGCAGGGCAGGCAAACGGGATATCTTGGGGCCACGGCCCGGTCCTTACCTTGGCCGGGTCGAACCTCCGCCCCGGCTCCAGATACGGCCCGATTTCAATGAACCAGAAACTGTTGATGTTGGTGCCACTTCCTCTGGAGGACGGATATCGCCCATTGTTATCCTGAACGTATCCGCTGATGCCCATGTAGATCTCGCGCAAATTGCTGCTGCATTGTGCAGCTTTTGCACTGTCCTGCATGCTTTGGTAGACGGGAAAAGCTATTGCCGCCAGAACGGCGACAATACTGATGACAACAAGCATTTCCACGAGGGTGAAGCCATCACGTTGGAATGGGAACGCTCTAGACACGGGGGCATTAGCTAAGTTCTTGGATAAACTACAGCAAGCGGCGGCGGCTGCAACCATGATCCTGCCAATAATGAGCACGTTCTTGCCACGCTCTTGCGGTTACTGAGGTCAAACCGCTGGACCCCGGGGTCACGGCGGAGCACTCGTGGGGCATTCCAACCATTCCGAACTTCAGGAGTCCCCGACCTCCGCAGGCACCGCACCCGGAGAACGCAGGACGCAAGGATCGCACGCTGCATGCAGTTCCAGGCCTGCGCCCGATCAGTTGTTCGTGAACGTTGCTTCGACCCGGAAAAACCGGTTGCTTGCGGCGGGCACAACAAACTCGCGGCGCGCGTAACTGTTCGTCAGGTTGATTCCGGATTGGTTGGTCGAATTGGAAATGGTGACGGAGGCATTCGTCCACGGGCCACTGGAGAGGCTCGTTGTGCTTTGCACCTGATAAGTGGCGGCGTTGGTATTCGTCAGGGCGACGAAATTGAAGACGACGTTTGTGCCGGCCTTTGTTGCGCTGAGTAGCGCACCTGTGCCAATGGTCGGATTTCCATCGAAGGCGAACTCCTCGTTGTTGTCGAAGGGATCGCCGTCCGGGTTGTCGGTGCCCGCCGTATTGGTGAAGCCGGGGCTGACACCCTGCCAGTAGGCGGTCCATGCGTCATATGGCGCGGGGGTGCTGGCAGGCTGAACCGAGAGCACGCTGTTGGACTGTGCAAAGACGTAGCTCACGCCATTGGTAGTGTTGGTCCACAGTCCGCCCGCTCCGTTGAATCCCGAAACGATGAAGTTTGTTCCGTAGGTTTCGGCAATCGCTGCCTGCACGATGGTCCAAGTGGCATTGGTATTGGTTGAAGCTGCGGAGAGATCTAGGACGAAGCGGCCGTTCAGCACGGCCGCGCCCCCTCCGTTGATCTGATTGTTGGTCCCGCTGCCTCCGATGACGAAGGTCAGCGCGCCGGTCGGAGCAACTTCCAAAACCCCGGCGGAAACAGTAGTGTTGCCCCGATAGGAGTTAGTGCCGGCGAGCGTCAGGGTGCCAGCCCCGCTCTTGGTCAGGCCGTTCGTGTTGCTGTTGTCGATCACCCCGGCCAAGGTCACATTGTTGCTAGCGGTATCCAGGCGGATCGTCCCGGTGCTGTTTTTGAAGCGTGCACCCCAGTCCGTTCCTGCTGAGTTGGTCGTGTAGCGGATGGTCCCGGTGTTTCCTCCCGCGGAACTAAAGGTGATGTTGCCCGTGCCTAGCGCATTGGCGTTATCCGCGACCAGAACGCCATCGAACAGCGTGGTCAGGCCGCTGTATGAATTGCTGCCTGTCAGCGTCACAACTCCCGCAAGGACTTTCGAAACCGCGCCGCCACCAGAGATCGTGCCGCTGTGGGTGTAGGCGTTGGAGCGATTAAAGGCCAGGCTGGCGCCTCCGTTGATCAAGGCGTTCCCGCTGTAGGATCCAGTCGCGCCGCCGTTGCCGATACGGAACGCGCCGGCGTTGAGGGTCAACCCCCCGGTCGAGGTCACGTTGCCGGCTATGCGGGTATCGGTGCCGGCGTTGTTTTGGAGAATCAGGCCTTCACCCGAAATGTTATTGCTCACGATGTTTGTCTGGCCGGCGCCGGTGCTGAAGTCGATGTTGGCGCCGTTAGAAATGGTCACCGCACCGCTGCCCAGACGGCCAGCACCCGAGAGAGCCAATTTGCCCCCTTGGATATCGGTGGCACCATTGTAGGTATTGGACACCGTCAGAACCATCACGCCGCTGCCGCTCTTGACGATCCCGCCCGCACCGGAGGCGACTCCAGCCAAGATGATTCGGTCATGGGTTGAAGCTGTGACCTGGGTGATGGCGAAGGTGGCATCCTTATTGAGCGTGATCCCCCCGCTCAACGAAGGATTCCCGGCCGCGTTGCTGCTGATCATGTTGGCAATGGTGCGCATGCCGCTCCCGGAATTGACCGTAATCGCATTGGTGAAAGTAAAGGTGTTCCCAAAAGAGATGTTCGCATTGGTGGAACTGGCGACTCCCCCGACCGATACCGCACCGGTGCCCATGGCGGCGGCGTTGTTGTAGGCTTCCAACGTGCCTTCGAGAACGTTCACCCCGCCGCTGAAGGTGTTGGCGCGGTAAAGTTGCGCCCGCCCCACGCCGTATTTGTTCAGTGCTCCGGCGCCGGAGACAATCGAGTCGAAGAGGACCGGCTTCGTCGCGGAATTTGCGTAAAGATCGAGATTACTGCCCAGGATCACATTGCCGCGTCCGGTTGAACCCAACCGGAGAAACTCCGGCACAAAGCCGCTTGATTGCGTCACCGTGGCGTTTCCCACATCGGCTTGCAGTGTCAGCGCGGGGGTTCCAGCGCCGGCATCATCCTCCGTTTGGACCGCAATCAACGTATTGGGCGGCACCGAAAGACTGTCCCCGAAAAACAATGAGCGTGCAGTCCTGGCCACACCGATTCTCATCCCCAAGGTTCCGATGTTCGAGTCGAACACCAAGTCCGCCTGGTTGTCAAAGGTCGGCAGCGTATCACCAACCCAGTTCGTTGCTTGCGACCAGAGATTCGGCGATGCGCCGCCCCCATCGTAGGTGAAGGTAGCAGCGGACAGAGTTGCCGGGGAAGCGAGGAGCAGAACCGGCAACACAGCCAGACGGCGCAACATGCGAAGCGCCGATGGAAGGCAAGGAGATTGGAATTTCATGGGGAGGGAACAACTGAGCTGTCACTTTAGACTGACGTTGCAGGACCCGCTACAATGATCCTGCCAAAACCCAGCACGTTTCCGCCAAGATCGGCCCGCAATGAGGATGTTGAAACGGGCTGAACGAACCCTTCCACCGGCTCTTGCGGGGGCTTCAAGAGCGGAAGCGCAAGCGTTGTGCGCATCAACTTCTACATGGATCTCCAACGCCATCAGGCGGAGCAGCACAGGCGACCGGGCTTGCCGGAAAAGATGCGGGCGGCGCGGGACCGCCGCTTGAAGCCCTGCTTGAGGTGCTCGAGCATGTTTGTGCTCCGGCGGTGCTTGTGATGATCCCGCGGCAAGCGCTCCACTCGGGAGGTGCTGGCTCGGAGGTCGGACTCAGGCCGCCGGGACAACCACCTTGGTCACCCGGCAACCTGAGCCGTTCCCCCCGAGAATCGCAACCCCATGGCCCCCTCGGCCATCTTTGCGACTCCCTTTATCCAAAAATGCGCTTCCGGGCCCCAGGCCAGAGCATCAAGCCGGCCAACCCGAGAGCGGCAACGTAGGTCGAGGTCTCAGGGATGGCGGTGATGGTGAAGAAGCCGCCTTCGGTTCCGGTGGTGAAGGCGCTGCTGAAGCTGAACAAGGCCGGATTTGAGAGGTCGCCGGCACTGATCGTGTTGCCAAACTGCAATTTGTTGCCGACGGCAAAGTTCTGCACAGTGAGCAGGGAGGTCGGCGTGTAGGTGCCGAAGCGGAGCGTATTGGCCGCGCCGGCACCGTAGTCGAGGAACGAGGCCGCCGTCAGGTTGAGGTTCCCGAAAACCTCGGAAACGTTCCCGTCCCGTCGGATCGTGCCACCGGAGAGCGTGACTGACGCACTGTTGTTGACCTGATCGCTCTGCGAGAGGAGCAAGGTAGCGCCGGTGGAAACCGTGACACTGGCTGTCGCACTGAGGGCCTCCCCGCCAGAACGGGCGAGGTTCAGCGTTCCACCGCTGACGGCAGTGGCTCCGGTGAAGGTGTTGTTACCCGTGAGCGTCTGCGTGCCCGTGCCCAGCTTGGTCAGCGCCAACGTGCCGGTGCCGCTGCTGATTGCACCGGCGTAGCTGCCTCCCGTGGCGTTGCCGTTGCCGACGGTCAGCGTGGCAGAACCACTGGAATTGGCGATGCTACCGCCGGTGCCGTTGAGACTACCCACGCCAGCCGAGACTGCGTTGAGATTGAGTGTGCCGCCGGTGTTCACTGTCAGGGTGTTTGTTGCGTTGCCGAGGCTTGCCAAGCTACCGGATAGCGACACTGTGCCCCCGCTGATCGTTGTGCCGCCAGTGTAAGTGTTGTTGGTCCCGGCGAGGATGAGCCTGCCTGTGTTGGACTTCACCACGCCGCCCGAGCCGAAGATCGACGAGTTCAGCGTGATGAGGTCATTGTTTGCTCCAAAATTTTCCACGTCAAAGACGAGACTCTTGCCCGCGGAAAGGTCGACCGTGTTCGTGGTGGCCCCGACCGCCGTCACAACCCCGGCCGCATTGGCACTGTTGAGTCTCTGAATCGTGCGGTTGCCGGCCCCGGAACTCACCACGATGTTGATGGCGCGGTTTCCCGTGTTGCCGCTGCCGCCAAAACGTAGCAATGCATCATTGGCGCTGGCCGTCTCCCCGATCCTTATTGCACCGGTGCCGGTGGAGTTGAAGTTCCCCAAAAAGTCCACGGTGCCCTGATTGATGTTCAAGCCACCCGTCCAACCGCTGTTATCCCGACTGAGAGAAACTAGACCGACACCATTCTTCGTGATGGTCCCGGCACCGTTGACTCTTCCGTCGAACGATAGAGGCATGTCGGAATCGTTCTGATTGATCGTGGTGCTGGACGTCAAGGTGACGAAGCCGCCGGCATTGATTCCTAGCCGGATCGACGCCAAGGCAGACGCGTTGTTCTCCACGGTGATCGTGGCGGTGTTGCCCACACCGGCGTTCAGGACCAGATCGCGAGCTGTGGCTCCGATGGTCGCGTAGGTCCGAATATCAAAAGTGGCATTGTTGGAGCTCTGGAGAGTGCTGCCAAAAGTGATCGACCTTACGTTTCTTGTTGCACCGATGAAAGTGACATTCTGGGTCGTGTTGCCACTGAAGAACACGTCGTTATCGGTGTTTGCCACCGGCGGGAACGAACCGCCAACCCAGCTGGCGTTCAGATTCCAATCCGTATTGGTTCCGTTCTGCCAAGTGAAGTCAGCGGCCTGGCCGGACGGCACTCCGGCGATGGTGAGGGCGGCGATTGTCGCGATGGCGAAGAGAGATTTCCGGTCGGGGGTTTTCATGGAGTTGTTGGTGGGGGCGGGGCTGTTTACGTGAGGAGACGAAGGCGGTCACCAATGCCGTTCTTGGCACGTGTGTGACCTGCCGCAAATGCTAAGGCTTCACGGGCACCTTGCGCGGATGATCCCGCCAAATTTCAGCACGATCCTGCCGGGAATCCGCAGCGCCATAAGCGCCAACGAAGCGTGCATCACAGGATTACCGGTGCGAGCACACTGGACGGAAAGCCCCATCCGCGCGGGGCATGATGTGGTCAAGGCGGAAGACATTTCCCTCCGATCTCCAGACCCTGCGCTTTGGTCGGGCCACCAACTCCTTCAAGAACCGCCACAACCAGAGATTCGAATGTCAGCGGGACGCCGAACCCGACCGGCGAAGATCCGCGGCAACGCCAAACGCTGGGCTGCGGGCCCCGGCCGTGGCGGAATCGTGCGAAATTTTGGCGCAATTCTCCGCGCTTGGTCCATCGT
>CAZSUJ010000039.1:28631-30823 GCA_964609925.1 uncultured Chthoniobacter sp.
GCCGTGGCGGAATCGTGCGAAATTTTGGCGCAATTCTCCGCGCTTGGTCCATCGTGACACAGCCACAATTGGACCCATGAAAACGCTCCCCCCTCTCCTACTTGTTGCTCTGCTCTCGCTGGCCGTGACCACGGGCCGCGCAGGACAGACTCTATTCGAGGACTACTTCGGCCAGAGGCTCCCGCGCGCTCTGGAGAGCCGGGGAGACTTCAACACAGGCACCGACCAGCGCCAGAGCGGTTCACTTGCGCCAGCCGACTACACGCACAACGGCGAGGACTGGCAGGCGCAGACGCAGTTCAATGCCGCAGAAGGGGCGGTCTGCCGTCTCTTTCCATCCCAGACATGGCTGGTGGCCTCGCCGGCATGGGAACTGGATGCGGCTGACGGACGCTACGAGGTCGTGTTCGAGTTCAGCCACCCCGACAGCAGAACCCAACAGCAAACCGATCAAAACAAACCGCCGGCACCCACCACCGAAACAGTTTTGCTCCTCGGCCAAGGACTGCCGGACCCAGCCGCCCAACTGCAGCCCGCCAATGGCTTGGCCGTGGTCTATCGGACCAATCCGGAGCTGCCTTCCCTGCTCTTGATGTTCGGCCAACAGGTGGGAGAGTTCAGACCGACGGCGACGGGGGAAAACCATCACACGATCAAGCTGCGTTGGAGACAAGAGGGCGGCGCGATGCGTGACATCGAAGCCGAACTCGATGGCGTAACGCTGAAGGATGACGGTGTATACTCGTTGACAACCCCCAAGCTCCTGTTTGGTGCGCGGGGGCGCTATGCAGCCGACTACGAGGCCTCCGGCGTCAGCTGCCTGAACGTGCTCCAGCTCAGCTACACCAAACTTTAGTCTGATGGCAGGGCATCGCCCTGGATGCCTCTGACCGCCTGCTTCTTCCTCGATGTGGAGGACGATTTGCGGATTCTTTGATTGAGAAAGTGGATTGAAGTGGCCACGCGGCGGTCAAGCAGCTGCAAGCCGCCTGACAGCGGCACCCATCACCGGAGTCCATTTTGCAGAAGCGGCCGACTGCCGGCTACGAAGCGGTCGAAACCTCGCTCCGGTCAGTCGGCCAGGAGTCTTGTCCCATTCCCGCGATCGCTAATGTGAGCGGTCCTGCAGGGCCCCGCACCAGGGATTAGACGGAAGCATACCCTTGCCTGCTATCTCACTCTCCGGCAACGCTCCAAGATCCCCATTCCCCTGTTGTCAGACTCCTCCCGCAGCCAAGGCATTGAGGTCTACCCATGAGCTGTTCGAAGCATCAACATTTGTCCCCGCAGCAGTCACTGCTGCAAGGTTAACGAAGCCTCCGCACTGCAGTCGCGTCCCTTGGTCTGTTAGGAAGTCACCCGCCGTTACCACGCATAATTGACCGTGTTGAGCTTTCCAGTATTGACGATGTCAACCCAAAGAGCCCCATTCCCTTGTTGCCAGTATCCTCCCGTAGCCGAGGCATTGAGGGTTTCCCATGAGCTGCGCGAGCCACCAAATCCCACCCCCGAAGCAGTAAGGGTGGTCACGCCGCCGAAGCCCCTGAATCGCAGTCGCGTCCTTTCGTTCGTCCGGAGGTCATCCGTCGTTATCGTGATACTGCGATTCGTTGGGAGCGTATTTCCATAGTCGAACGTGTAGAGATACGCCTGAACGATCGTCGGCGTCTGGTGCTTGTTGTCGGTCTTGAAATTGTTGGTAAAGATGACGTCGGGCTCACCGGTTCGCGAGCGCGTTACCGTCACGTTGGGCAGGAGTTGCACGGTGTTGAGGCCGGGATACCGGAGCGTAACGAGACCGAACCTGTGCGGCGATACCCATGCGTTCGTCCCGTTGGTGAACCGTGAGTCCATGTTGCCAGTCCTCAACATCGGATGGCTTGCGATGATCGACCTATTCCCTGTGGAGGTTGCATTAGTAAAGGTCGTTCCGTCTTCGTCACGCACCACAGTCCCCCAATCTCTTGGATCCGCCGCGGAGAGAGTGGGTCCTTCATAGCTCGGAAGCACGATGCGAGGCGTCACCGGACTGCCCATCGCATCGGCGTATGTCAGGCCGCTGAAAATGTGGTTGGGATGCTTTGTGGACGCACCCACGCTGGCGATCAAGTTGGCGTTGCTTTGCTGGAAACCGACCAGATGCGAATCGCGAAGCCTTCCGGCACCATCATAGGTTGTGTAGGCAATGCGAC
>CAZSUJ010000040.1:0-30741 GCA_964609925.1 uncultured Chthoniobacter sp.
GGGGGTCCGCTGCCAACGCTACCGTTCAATCCGCCCAAGTCAACGCCCTCGCCGAGGCTCCCGGGTGCCAAGATCTGGAAGAATCGTCCGTTCCAGATGCCACGGTAAACCTCTTCCGAGGAGGTGATGGCGAAAGGGACGCTGGTTTGCAGGGCTGGGGAGCCTGGCACGGGATTGGTCGCGTCCCGCTGCTGAAGGCTGTAGAAGATGGCTCGCTCGTCCGAAGTTCCGGGGTTCGGAGAGAGCACCAGTTCCCAGCGTGTGTTGTTGAAGTTGTTGACCGCGCTGTTGAGCATGTTGAGATTGCGCTCCGCGACCGTGAATTCTGCGTCGCGGTCTACTCCCGAGATGCTGACGATAATGACGGTGGCCATGACGGAGATCACCCCGATCGTCACAAGCAGTTCGGGCAGCGAGAACGCGCCGCATCGTCGGCCCGCGTGCATGACCTCAGTAAGCCATGTTCGTGCTGCTCGGTCCCTGCAGGACCGCTTTGACTCGGTGCGGTTCGGTGGTTGAGAACACAACCGAGTAGCCGCTTGGCATGTAGTTGGTCAGCGCAGCGGGAGCGTAGGCAAGATACGGTGAGATGAGAGTGTAACGGCCGCTGTTGTCCGTGCCGGACCACGCGCTCAGGGCGGGATCGCGTCCGACCGCCTGGAAATAGGCCGCCACAGCCACGTTCAGCGCGTCGGCGCGGGCGCGGGCGAGGTTGTCCTCACTGTCCTGCTTGACGCGGACGATGTTCGGGATGGCAAGGAAGGTGATGACGCCGATGATGGCGACGGCGGCGAGCACCTCGACGAGGGAGAAAGCCCGTTTGTTGTGCATGGTTTTCATCGTTACTCAAACATTTCCACCGCCGGGTAGTTCATGGCGTTCCACTCGGAAAAACGGAGATACACGTTGGCCTTCTTCAGCGCGTCGCTCTGGATGCGGGAGTTGTTGGTCGTGTTCTGCAAGAAGTGGTCGTAGGTCGAAGCTTGCAGGTAGTCGCGGACGAGGGCGAGTTTGTCGCTCGCGGCGGCGTAGCGTGTGCGGGCGCTGGAGACGGTGTTGGTGGAGGTGCTGGCGGAAATCCACGCGTTGAGGGCCTGTTGCAGCACGACCTGCTGCTGGCGGGCGACCACATTGCTCGAATCGCGGGATGCATTGGTGATGGCTGCGATGATGAGGGCGCTCATCACCCCGATGACAGCCATCGTGATCAGGAGCTCGATCAGCGAAAATCCGGCGTGCCGCGAATTGTCGGTGGGGTGGGTCATGACGATCGAAATTGGATGAAATATAGCACAAGAGCCCGGTCTTGTCCTGCTTTTGCCCATAATGCAGCGAACCCCGGCCGGAGCCGGGGTTCGTGCACTAATGGGCTGCCAAAGATTTGGCCGTAGCCCACGGGAATTACGGATTGTAGATCAGGACGCCGTTGGTGAAGTCCAGGTAGGTTAGATAGTTCGTGTCGGAGCCGAGACCGTCGGCGCGGAAGGTGACGTTTTGGCCGCCCACAGATGCTGTGATGCCGTTGGAAAGTGCGGTCACCCATGCAGCTTCATCGGTGTTGGTGATGCCCACTGCCGCAGCCGACGACGCCAAGGAGGCGAGGTTCTGCGCTGTGCGCTGGGCGGTGGCCGTGCGGGCGCCGCCGGTGATGTCACTGATGTTCGGGATCGCAATGGCCGCGATAACCGCGATCACCGCAATGACGACGAGGAGTTCCACAAGGCTGAAGCCCTGTGCGAGTTTGGTGTGGATTTGTGTCTTCATAACGAGGTCACGTTACGGGCGGGTGCGGTCTGGGGCAATTTCACCGAACCCGTGTTTTTCATCAGGGTTTTCCTGTAGGCCGTCTCGGGGTTTTCTCGGGGGTGCCTTGCCCGGGCTTGCGGGTCATTCCCGATGGTAGGGATGGCCCGCGAGGATCGTGTGCGCCCGGTAGATTTGCTCCAGGGCAACCACGAGCGCCAATTCGTGCTGCAGCGTCAGCGGGCCGAGCGACCATGTGAAGTCGGCCCTTGCAAGCACTGCCGGGTCGTGTCCGTCGGCACCGCCGACAAGGAGTGCCGGGTTGCGCGCTTCGTCGCGCCAGACGCCCACGAGCGCGGCGAGGTCCTTGCTTCGAAGGGTGCGGCCGCGGCTATCCAGCACGATGCGAAAGCATCCTTCGCTGCGAGCCAGGAGTGCGGCGCCCTCGGTCTGGGGCGCCGAGGCCTTCACGGCAGCCTGGTCCACCTTGGCGAAGCGGGCGATGCGGGCCGCGTATTCGTCGCGGCCTGCCCTCGCGTAGGCCAGAGCGGGCTTGCCCACGGTCAGGAAAAGCCAGGTCACGGGGGAGTTGATCCGCTTGCGCCGGGCTCCGGCGTGACGAGGGGTTGAGGGATGAGGGTTGAGGGACGGAGAAGGTTGTGGCGGGCGGTGAAGATCGCTGATGCCGCGGACGCCACTTCTTCGATTGAAACCTCTCGGCCGGTCTCACGGCTGAGGGATGTCATGGTCACGCCCTGGATCCCGCACGGTGTGATGGCGGAGAATCCTGAGAGGTCGGGGCCGACGTTCAGGCCGAAGCCGTGCATGGTGACCCAGCGGCGGACGCCGACGCCGATGCTCGCGATCTTGCGGTCGCCGACCCACACGCCGGTGAGGCCCTCGCGCCGGGTTGCGTGCACGCCGAAGCTCTCGAGCAACGCGATGAGGCCTTCCTCGATCCACCGGAGGAAGGCATGGAGGTCGGGGGTCAATTGCTGGAGGTCGAAGATGAAGTAGCCGACCAGCTGCCCGGGGCCGTGGTAGGTCGCCTGTCCGCCGCGGTTGATCTCGACCACGGGGTGGGGCAGGGGAGCGACCCCGAGGCTCGAGCGGTCGCGCTGACGTCCGATCGTGTAGACTGGCTCGTGTTCGAGAAGGAAGATGCGGTCGGGCGAGTGGCCGGCCAGACGCTCCGCCACCGCGGATTCCTGCAGAGCGAGGGCGCGGTCGTAGGCGATGCGGCCGAGAAACTGGACCTCCGGGCCGCTCATCGGATCGCGGTCGCCTGACGGTTGAAATGCGTGACTCCGATCGCCAGCGCGTCGGCGGCGTCCGGGGGCGGGGTTTCCTTCAGACCCAGCAGCGCACGGATCATGAACGCGACCTGGTCTTTCTGGGCGCCGCCGCGTCCGACCACCGCCTGCTTGACGAGCCGGGGCGCGTATTCATGGATGGCGAGGCCGCGCGATGCGGCCACGAGGAGGGCGACCCCGCGGGTCGAGCCGAGGATGATGGCCGTGCGGACGTTCTGCACGTAGATGATGCCCTCGATGGCGAAAGCGGTCGGCTCGTGCCGGGCGGCCACGTCGGAGAGCGTCTGGTGGATCTCCCGCAGGCAGAGGTGCGCCGGGATTCGCGGCGGGTTGACCACGACGCCGTAGGTGATCGCGCGCAGTTTGCCGGCCGACGACTCGAGGATCGCGTAGCCGGTGCCGCGCAGGGAGGGATCGACGGCAAGAACGCGCTCGGGAGGCATGGCCGTAAAATCCACGCCGTGCCGCGGGCAGGCAAGCTTTGGCACGACATCGGGGGCGGCAGCGATTAAGGTCGTGGCATGCCTTCGCACGGGAAAAAACTCGTCCTTTTCGACATCGACGGGACGCTGCTGCTTACCGGACGGGCGGGCGAGCATGCGCTGCGCCTCGGTTTCCACGAGCGGTTCGGGGTGGATGACGATCTCTCCTCGATTTCCTTCGCCGGTTCCACGGATGGTGCCATCGTGCGCCAGATGTTCGCGGCGCACGCGATTCCGCCCACGCCGGAGAACATCGCGGATCTTCTCGATGGCTACGTCCATCACCTCGCCGGCGAATTGCCGCGGCGGGAGGGGAGGGTTTTGCCCGGGATCGTGGCGTTGCTTGATGCGCTCAAGGCGCGGCCGGATTGCGTGCTCGGTCTCCTGACCGGCAACATCGAGCGAGGTGCGGAGTTGAAGCTCTCGCACTACGGCGTCTGGGACTACTTCGAGTTCGGCGCCTTCGCCGACGACCATGTGGACCGCAACCGTCTCGGTCCGGTGGCGCATTCCCGTGCGGTGGAACGTCACGGCGTGGCCTTCGAGGGTGCCGATGTTTTTGTGGTCGGAGACACTCCGCGTGACATCGATTGCGCCCGCGCCGCTGGTTTCGTCGCGGTGGCCGTGGCGACCGGAAGCTACGGCCGGGACGAGCTTGCGGCGCACGGACCGGATTTTCTTTTCGACGACCTTTCGGACACCGACGCCGTTCTGCACGCCCTGTTCGGCGCACCAGCCGCATCGTGAGGAAACCGCCCCCGCCGTATTGCCCGGTGTGCGGGGAGGATGTGCCCCGTGATGCGCTGGCTTGTCCGGAATGCGGGGCCGACGAGCGTTCGGGGTGGAGCGAGGATGCGGACCACCGGGCGGAGCTCGGCTTGCCGGACGAAGAGTTCGATAGCGAGGAGTTCGCGCGGCGGGAGTTCGGCGCGGAGGCGCCGCGTGGCGGAATGGCGTGGCTCTGGTGGGCGGCCGGGGTGGCGGCGCTTCTGGGGCTGATCGCCACTTTGTTGCGGGGTGCTTTTTGACGTGATGGAAGCCGACGAAAAGGCGGCCAGCGCGTGGTGGAAGGTTCTGGCCGCCGGACTTGCGGGGGCCTTTTTGGCGGGGCTCGGGGCGCTTTTGTTCGCGATCATGGATCGCGTCTCGGCTGGCTTTATTCCCGGCTTGTGGGCGTCGGCACCGTGGGCGGTTTTCATCATCATGCCCTTGGGCTTGGGGGTGATCCTGTGGCTTCGTGACCGCGTCTTTCCCTGGACCGATGGCACGGGAATCCCGCAGACGATCGCCGCTCTCCAAGCCGGCCCGGGCGAGTTGCGCGACCGCCTGCTTTCCCTCCGCGTGGCGGCAGGCAAAGCTGTGCTCACGAGTCTGGGCCTGCTCTCGATGCTTTCCATCGGACGCGAGGGACCCTCGGTGCAACTGGGGGCGTGCTTCATGCAGTGGGCGGGGCGCCTCGCCGTTTTTCCCCGTGGTGTGGCCGAGCGTGGACTCATCATGGCGGGTGGTGCTGCGGGCATCTCCGCGGCGTTCAACGCGCCCATCGCCGGCATGGTGTTCGCCTTCGAGGAAATCGGCCGCCATTTCGACAAGGGCAACCTCGGCACCATCCTGCGCACGGTCGTGGTGGCGTGCGCGGTCTGCGCCGTGACGCTCGGCAACAGCTTTTTCTACGGGCGCGTGGACTACGGTCGCGCGGTGCCGCTGGAGTTCTCGGCCCCGGGTCCGTGGCTGGCCGTGATCATGATCGGTTTGTGCGGTGGTTTGCTGGGGGGGCTCTTTGCCAAGGCGATGCTCTCCCTGAGTCCGGTGGTCCGGAAAGCCATCCGCCGGCAGCCTTGGATGGTGGCGCTTGCCGTGGGGTTGGCTTGCGGCGCGGTCGCGGTATGGTCCGACGGCGCATCGCTCGGCACCGGACGTGATCAAGCCCGTGCCTTGATCCTGCACGGAAGCCCGGACTACCTCGCAGTGCTTCCGGCGTCCGACCATGAGGCGCTCGTGCGGACATTCGAGTCGATCACGCCGTGGTATGCCCTGCAACGGGCCACGGCCACGTTCCTCGTCCTCCTGACCGGGATTCCGGGCGGGCTTTTCGATCCGTCCTTTTCGATCGGGGCCGGCTTGGGACACCTCACGGCACCCCTGCTCGCGGCGACCGGTGCGCCTCCGCAAGCCGTGATCCTCCTCTTCATCGTGGCTTACTTCGCCGGGGTAGTGCAGAGCCCCATGACCTCGGTGGTCATCCTTGTCGAGATGACCGGTTCCGTGGCCTTCACTCTTCCGCTCCTTGCCGCCGCGCTCATCGCCTACGAGGTTTCGCGGCGCATCGTCCCCGTTTCGCTCTACGAGGCGATGGCGCAGGGGTTCCTCCGCTCGCCGCCGCGCGAATTGGCCTGACCGGAGGCCTGCTGTCTCCCTACCTTGGCCATCATGCAGCAAACCGACGATTACGGCGCGCTCTTGGCGCTGGCCGGGGAAATCAGCCGGGAGGAGAACCTCGACGGCCTGCTGCGCAAGATTCTCGACAAGAGCCTGCCGTGGATGCGCGTGGATGCCTGCTCGATTTTCCTGCCCGATGAGGCCACGGGCGAACTGGTCATCCACTCCGCCACCAACACCGGTGGGTCGCTGCCCGACGCGACCCGGCTTTCCGAGATCCGCGTCCCGGCAGGCAAGGGCATTGTCGGGGCGGCCATGCGCGACAAGCAACTCATCCGCGTGGACGATGCGCTGAACGACCCGCGTGTTTACCGTGCGGCGGACGAGAAGACAGGGTGGACGACGCGCGCCTTGCTCGCTGCGCCCTTGCTCGACGGCGACGAATGCCGCGGTGTCATCGAGTTCCTCAATCCCGTGGGAAGGCCGGCCTTCACCGCGGACGACGAGAAACTCGTCGAGTATTTCGCCGGTCTGGTCGCGGCCGCGCTCGGGCGCGTGCGTTCGCAGGAGGCGGCCATCGAGAGAGCGGCCTTGCAACGCGACCTCGATCTGGCCCGCGAGATGCAGACGGGGTTGCTCCCGCGCCAGTTTCCGGGGGCCGCGGAGTCTCCGGGACTGGAGGTGTTCGCGCGTCTCGATCCGGCCAAGGAGGTCAGCGGCGATCTCTACGACTTCTTTTTCGTCAGCCCCGGCCAGCTGTGCTTTGTCGTCGGCGACGTCTCGGGCAAGGGCGTTGCCGCCGGCCTCTTCATGGCCGTCACGAGAACGTTGGTGCGTGCCTTGGCGCGCCCCGGGGTTGGCCCGGCCGAGATGCTCGCGCAGGTCAACAACGAGCTTTGCCGCGACAACGAGGCCTGCCTTTTCGTCACGATGATCCTCGGAATCGCCGACGTGCAGAGCGGCCGGATCGTGTGCGGGCTCGCCGCGCACAATCAACCGGCGGTCGTCCGCGCCTCCGGCGACGTGGCTTTCGGACCGGTGGGAGGCATTCCCATGGGACTGCAGGAGGGCGGCGTGTTCGGCGAGTGGAGCGTGGAGTTGGAGCCGGGTGATGCTTTGGTTGTCTACACGGACGGCGTGACCGAGGCCATGGACCCGGCCTCGAAGATGTTCAGTGCCGAGGCCTTGCGGCGTGTTCTCGTGGGGGCGGCTGGCCGGTCTGCGGGCGAGATCGTCTCGGAGGTTTCCTCCGCCGTGCTGGCGCATGCCGCCGGCGCGGATCCGTCCGACGATATCACGATCCTCACCCTTCGCCGTCGCGAGGCCTGAGGCCGGGGAAAGCGTTTTACACGCCGCCGCGGAACTTGAATGATTCGAGGTTCGATGTCGGAAATCTCGAAAGCCTACGAACCGGGCTCGGTGGAGGAGCTCTGGTATGACCAATGGAACGCGCTCGGCTGCTTTGCGGCCGACCCTGCCTCGTCCAAGCCGCCGTTCTCCATCGTCATCCCGCCGCCCAATGTCACGGGTGTCCTCACCCTCGGCCATGTCCTCAACAACACCCTGCAGGACATCCTCGCCCGCCGCGCCCGCCAGACCGGACACGAAGTTCTCTGGCTGCCGGGCACCGACCATGCGGGCATCGCGACCCAGACAGTGGTCGAGCGCCAACTGCGCAAGGAGGAGGGCAAGACGCGGCGCGACCTCGGCCGCGAGGAGTTCCTCCGCCGCGTGTGGGCCTGGAAGGAGAAGCACGGCGGAATAATCATCAAGCAACTCAAACGCCTCGGCTGCTCGTGCGATTGGGCGCGCGAGCGTTTCACCATGGACGCGGACTACTCGCGTCAGGTGCAGGAGGCTTTCGTCCGCCTCCACGCGCAGGGTCTGATCTACCGCGGCAAGCGCATGGTCAACTGGTGCCCGGTTTCGCAGACCGCCCTCAGCGACGAGGAGGTCATCATGAAGCCGACCCGCGGCCATCTCTACGTCATGCGTTACGAGATCGCGGAAGAGCCGGGAACCTTCCTCGAGATCGCCACTACGCGCCCCGAGACCCTCATGGGCGACACGGCCGTGGCAGTGCATCCGGACGACCCGCGCTACGCGCGCTTCATCGGCAAGCACGCGATCCGTCCTTTTCCGCGCGCGGAGATCCCTGTCATCGGCGACACGCACATCGACATGACCTTCGGCACCGGCGTGCTCAAGGTCACCCCTGCCCACGACCGGGCGGACTTCGACATCGGCCAGCGCCACGGCCTCGAGGTGGTGGATGTGATGAACCCCGACGGCACGCTCAACGAGCTGGCCGGGCCGGACTTCGCGGGCATGGAGCGCTTCGCTGCGCGCGAGGCGTCCGTGGCCAAGCTCGAAGCCATGGGCCTGCTGGTGCGGGTCGAGGATTACGAGAACAACGTCGGCTTCAGCGAACGCGCCGACGTGCCCATCGAGCCGCGGCTGAGCGAGCAGTGGTTCCTCCGCTATCCACGGGTGCCCGAGTCGCTCGACGCGGTCGTATCCGGCCGCATCCGCTTCGTTCCCGAGCGCTGGGCGAAAATCTACGAGCACTGGATGACCAACATCCAAGACTGGTGCATCAGCCGCCAGCTGTGGTGGGGCCACCGCATTCCGGTGTGGTATCGCAAGGATGACGAATCGGTCATCCACGTCGGGCTCGACGCGCCGCCGGACGCGGACAAGTGGCGTCAGGACGAGGACGTCCTCGACACGTGGTTCAGTTCCTGGCTCTGGCCGTTCGCCACGATGGACGCGGCGACGCGGGTGAAGTTCTACCCGACGAGCGATCTCGTGACGGGCCCCGACATCATCTTTTTCTGGGTGGCGCGGATGATCATGGCCGGCCTCGAGTTCACCGGGGAGGCGCCGTTCCGGAACGTGTTTTTCACCAGCATCATCCGCGACCTCAAGGGACGGAAAATGTCGAAGAGTCTGGGCAACTCGCCCGACCCGCTCGACTTGATGGCGAAATATGGAGCCGACGGTCTGCGTTTCGGCCTCATGCGCATCGCGCCGCACGGGCAGGACGTGCGGTTCGACGAGAACCAGATCAAGGAAGGCCGGAACTTCGCCAACAAGCTCTGGAATGCCGCGCGCTTCCGCGAGATGCAGGGTGCCTCAGCCGGCTCCGCCCCTCTCGCGGAACACAAGTTGTCGCCGTATTCCGTCGCGGTGGTTGTCGCGTTCGATGCCATGCATGCGGGCTATCGTCAGGCTCTCGCCGACTTCCATTTCCACGACGCGGCCACGCTGCTCTACGACTTCTTCTGGAGCACCTATTGCGACTGGTATGTCGAGGCGGCCAAGGCCGAACTGGCCGCCGGCGGGGATTCCGCCGACGGCGTCCGCGCGGTGATGGACCACGTCCTCTCCGGCTACCTGCGCTTGCTGCACCCCTTCATGCCCCACATCACCGAGGAACTCTGGCACCGGCTGGGTTATGCCGCGGGCGACGGGCGTGAGGCCATGATCCTCTTCGCCGCGCCGCCGGCCGACGATTCGCTGGCCGGGATGGACGGCGCGTTCAAGGCGCAGGCCGCCAACGAGGTTTCCGCGGTTTACGAGGCGGTGCGCGCGGTGCGCGTGTTGCGGGCGGAGTTCAAGGTTCCCTCGAGCGCCGATTGCATCGTGCATCTCGCCCGTGCCGAGGAATTCGCGGGCCTGGATTTGTCCGTCTTCCGCTCGTTGGCCCGCGCCTCCGAGGTCAAGGACGTCGGCGCCGGCGGCCCGTCCCGCAAGATGCCCCACGCGCTCACCCCGCTCGGCGAGGTCTATCTCGAGTTGGAGATCGACGTCGAGGCGGAGCGCGCCCGGTTGCAGGGCGAGTTGGCCAAGGTTGACGCCGAGATCGCGAAGGTCGAAGCCAAGCTGGCGGACGAGTCGTTTGTCCGCGGTGCGCCGGCCCAGGTCATCGAAAACTTCCGGTCTCGCGGTGACGACTGGCGGGCCAAGCGGGCCAAATTGGAGGCGGCGCTGCAGGCGCTGTAGCCGGGCCGTGCAACTCGACATCCGTCTCCGCCGCAACCGCGCCAGCGAGGGGCTGCGCCGGATGACGCGGGAAACGCACCTCCTCGTCGAGGATCTCGTTTATCCGCTCTTCGTCCACGCGGGGGACACCAACGAACCCGTTCCCTCGATGCCCGGCGTGGAGCGTCGCACGATCCCCGACCTCGTGCGCGAGTGCCGCGAGGCGCACGCCCTCGGGATTCCCGCGGTCGCAATTTTTCCGGTCATTGGCAAGCCGTTTAAGGACTCCCGTGGATCGCACGCACTCGATCCCGGCAACTTGCTTTTCCGGGCGCTTTCCGAGGTCAAGGCGGCGGTGCCGGAACTCGTGTTGATTGCCGATGTCGCCCTCGACCCCTACACCTCGCACGGTCACGACGGCGTGCTTACGGCGGACGGCCGTGATGTGGACAACGACGCAACGGTCGAACTTCTTTGCGAACTGGCCGTCCGCGAGGCCCGGGCCGGGGCGGACATCGTTGCGCCCTCGGACATGATGGACGGCCGGGTCGGCGCGATCCGCCGCGCGCTCGACCGCGCGGGGTTCACAGGCGCATGCATTCTGTCCTACGCGGCCAAGTTTGCCTCCGCCTACTACGGGCCGTTCCGGGACGCTGTCGGCAGCAAGCCCGCAGCCGGTGCGCCGCCGTTGAGCAAGGCGACCTACCAACTCGACCCGGCCAACGCCCGCGAGGCCCTGCGCGAGGTGGCGCTCGACGAGGCCGAGGGTGCGGACATGGTCATGGTCAAGCCCGCCGGACCTTACCTCGACGTCATCCGCGCTGTGCGCGCGCAGACGAGGTTGCCGCTTGCTGCCTACCAAGTCTCCGGCGAATACGCGCAGATCCATGCCGCCGCCCAAGCGGGCTGGCTCGATTACGCCGCCTGCCGCGACGAATCCCTGCTCGCGATCAAGCGCGCGGGGGCGGACTTCATCATCACCTACTTCGCCCGCGAGGCTGCGGAAGCGATGGCCTAACCCGGCGGCCAGGCGAGGGGGCGGCCGCCGAGAAGGTGGATGTGCAGATGGGGGACGGTTTCACCGCCGTCGGGTCCGCTGTTGATGACGAGGCGGTATCCGGATTTCTCCAAGCCCTGCGACTGCGCGATCTCGCGCGCGGCCAAAAGCAAACGCCCGAGCAGGGCGGCGTCGGATTCACCGGATGCGGCGATGCGCGGGATCACACGCTTGGGCGTGACGAGGATGTGGACGGGAGCCTGCGGGTTGATGTCGTGGAAGGCCAGGACCTCATCGTCGTCGTGGACGATGCGTGCGGGGATCTCGCCCGCGGCGATGCGTTGGAAGATGGTCATGTCAGTTCGAGGTCCACGCCGCGGCGGCGGCGGAGGCGGGCGGCTTGTCCGCGCACATGGGCGACGATCTCGTTGCGGAGCGCGGCGCAATCGCGTCCCCATCCGCGCGCGCGGCGGAGGCGCTTGACGCAGTCGGCGAGGTCGCAGAGTTCGAGCCGCACGGCCCGCGTGGCGAGAGCCGAGCGCAGGACGAGGTCGAGTTCGTGGAAGAAGGCGAGCTCGTAGCCGCTGCCGGCGGACTCGGCCACGGCGGCCAGGGAGATGCGCACGGGAGGGTCGGGGAGGCGGAAGCCGCGGGCTACCTCGGGGTAACCGATGACTTGCAGCACGCTGGAGACAAGCGTTCTCAGGCACTGGCTGGCGATGACGTTCTCGTCGAAGTCGCGCTCGAGGTAGCAGGTCACGCTTTCGGCGACATGCGGGGCGAGCCACCAGCGGGAGTAGCCTGCGGCCTCGGCCGCCTCGGCCACGGCGCGCTCGAGCCAGACGCGCTCGTAGCGGACGGCGCGTTGGTCGGACAGGCGGACGAGCGGAAGGTTGTCGGCGAGCGCGATCATGCGGGGAGGGTGGCAGGCGCGGCGGCGGGCACGTTGAAAAGTTCGGGCTGGTCCGGACGGCGCGGGCTGCGGCGGCGCAGTTGTTCGACCTCGTCCACGAATTCGCCGGCCTCTTGGAATTGGCGGTAGATCGACGCGTAGCGCACGTAGGCCACCTGGTCGATCGTCTGGAGCTTCTCCATCGCGCGCAGTCCGATGAGACGGCTGGGCACCTCGCGTCCGGATTCGGCACCGAGTTCCGTGACGATCTCGTCCACGAGGCGCTCGAGGGTTTCGAGTTTGATCGGGCGTTTCTCGCAGGCCTTCGAGAGGCTGCTCAGGAGCTTGTAGCGGTGGAATGGTTCCGCGCGTCCGTTGCGTTTGAGCACCCGCAACTCGATCTGTTCGATGGATTCGTAAGTGGTGTAGCGGGTGCGGCAGGCGACGCACTGGCGGCGGCGGCGGATCCGCTCGCCTTCCTGGATGACGCGTGAATCAATGACGCGGTCTCGCAGGTCTCCACAACGGGGGCAGCGCATAGTGTTGTCTCCGAACTGCCTTCAAGCCCTAACACAACAGGTTGTGGTGTCAACGGACAATTCCGGCCGCTTCGCGGCTGGCGGCGTGGCCGGGGATGCGGATACGCTTCACCGCATGAGTGAAAGGGTTCTGCAAGTGGGGCGTCTCACGTTGAGCGACCGCGCGTCCTGCGGGGTTTACGAAGACGCGAGCGGGCCGGAGATCGAGAGGGTGTTGCGCGGGTGCTTCGCGGAGCGGGTGGAATTCCTGTCCCGCGTGCTGCCCGATGACGTGAACCTTCTCTCGTCGGTGCTGCAGGAAATGGTCGGAGCGGGGGTGCCCTTGATCGTCACCACGGGTGGCACGGGGCCGGGCGCGCGCGACATCACGCCCGAGGCGACGCGCAAAGTTTTGGAGAAGGAACTGCCGGGCTTCGGCGAGGTCATGCGCATGCGCTCCTTCGAGAAGGTCCCGACGGCCATCCTGACACGTGCCACCGCGGGAATCGCCGGGCGTTCGCTCATTGTGAACCTTCCCGGGCGGCCGTCCTCGATCGAGGAGTGCTTGCCCTTGATCGCTCCCGCCATCGCGGAGTGCCTCGATCATGTCGCCGGATGGCGGCCCGCGCTGCGCTGAGCGGGAGGTTGGCTTGGACGCGGGTTGGCGTCCGTGGCAGACTCGCCCCATGACCACGCGCGTCCTGCTTGTGCGCCACGGGGCCACCGTGCTTTCGGCCGAGGACCGTTTTGCGGGGGCGACCAATGTCGAGCTGAGCGATGAGGGCCGCGCCCAGGCGGCGGGACTCGCGCGGCGGCTGGCGCACGAAGAGATCGCGGCGTTCTACGCGTCGCCGCTCGACCGGACGATGGAAACCGCGCGCATAATCGCGGCACCGCACCACGCAGAGGTCGTGCCGGACCCGGGACTGCTGGAGATCAACCATGGCGTGTGGGAGGGGAAGACTCGGGCCGAGGCCGAGACCACGCACCCCGAGATGTATGTCCGCTGGGAGGCGGACCCCTACAACTTCGCTCCGGATGGCGGGGAGAGCGGGCTGGCCGTGACGGCGCGGGCCATGCCGGCGCTGCTGCGTTTGGTGGGGAGCCATGCCGGACAGACCTTGTGCGTGGTCTCGCACAAAGCCACGATTCGTCTCCTTCTCAGCGCGATCCTCGGCTTCGATCCGCGCCGCTACCGCGACCATCTCGACTTGAGCCCCGCGTCGCTTTCCATCCTCGATTTCCGCAGCCCGGCCGAGGGACGGCTCACGCTCTACAACGACGTGGCGCACTACGCGCCGGACGGCCTCGCGATCCCGCCGGTGCCCGGCGGACGACTGTCCAAGGCCTGGGGTCTCAAGACCGGCTGAGTTCCGCTTCCCGGCGTTCGATCCGGGCAACGGCCCATGCCGCGTGCTCCCGCACGAGAGGCTCCTCGTCGGCCAAGGCGGCTTGCAGGGCGGGCAGATCGTCCGTGGTGCCGACATTGCCGAGGGCAACGGCCACGTTGCGGAGGAAGCCGCGGCGCTTGGCCCGAAGAATGGGGGAGTTGCGGAAAAGGGACTTGAAGGCTTGGGCGTCGAGGGCGAGGAAGTCGCGCAGAGGTGTTCGTAGAATGTCTCCACGGGCTTGCATCGCAGCGTCCCGCGAGGACTGCGCGAAGCGGTTCCACGGGCACGCGTCGAGGCAGTCGTCGCAACCGAAGATGCGATCCCCGAGTGCCTCGCGGAATTCCTCGGGGATGGGCCCCTTGTTCTCGATCGTGAGGAAGGAGAGGCAGCGGCGTGCATCCAGCCGCTGGGGCGCCGTGATCGCTTGCGTCGGGCAGGCGTCGATGCAGCGCGTGCAGCGGCCGCAGCGGTCCGGCAGCGGTTCGTCCGGTTCGAACTCGAGCGTGGTCAGGATGGCGGAAAGGAAGAACCACGTGCCCAGCCGCGGGTGGATTCCCATCGTGCTCTTTCCGTGCCACGAGACTCCGCAGGCCGCGGCCCAGTCCCGCTCGAGCACCGGCCCGCTGTCCACGAAGCAACGCTGCGTGCCGCCGTCTGCCGCCATCGCCGACGCCAGCGCGTCGAGGCGTGGACGCAGCACCTCGTGGTAGTCATCGCCCCAAGCATAGCGCGCGATGCGACCGGTGGCGCCGGTGCGCGGTGGTTCGTCGCGCAGATAATTGGTGGCAAGCACCACGGCGGTGCGCACGCCCGGCAGAACGCGGTCCGGGTCCGACCGCTCCTCGGCGGTGCGCCGCATCCACTCCATCGAGGCGTGGTCGCCCGCGTCCAGCCATGCGGCGAGGGCGTCCGCGTGCGGTGCGCGTCCCGCGCGGGCGAACCGGCACAGTGAGAAGCCGAGCTGCGCGGCCCGGGAACGGATGTCTTCTTTCGTCATGCGGCCGCGGTTTCCCGCCGTCCCGCATTCAAACGCTGCCGCGGCCGTTCTTCAACCGCCGCGAGTCCGCCGCCTCAGGCGACGTGCTGGGCCTTGTTCTGGCAGGACGAGTTGATCGAGACGTCAACGGGCGCGTCGCTGCGCGAGACGAGGTCGTTGGCGACGAGCCAGTTCTCCAGTTCCTCGCCGCTGATGTCGGGCAGCAGGTGGCCGTTGACCACGACGCAGGGCGAGAGGCGTTGTCCGCTCAGTTGCTCCATCTCGGCGCGGAACTCCGGATTCTTGAGGATGTCCTTCTCCTCGTAGGCGAGGCCGTATTTGGCGAGGATGGCGCGGACGCCGTTGCTCCAGCCGCAGGTGGTTTTGAGGTAGGCGGTGATGTTCGGTGTGTCCATGGTTCGTGAATGTGAGCGGGCGGCGGGTTTTGTCAACGCCGCCGCCCGCGGAAACATTGCTATTTCTTCTTTCCGCCCTGTCCGGGGCGGTATTCCTCGAGCTCGGCGTTCTCGAAGGCCTGGGCCAGTCCGACCATCTCCTCGCCGGAGCGGAGCGTGCTGTCCATGGCTTCGGTCTCGCGGCGCAGGGCCTCGTCGCTGTAGTGGGCGGCCTTGATGCTGAGGCCGATGCGGCGCTCGACCTTGTCCACCTTGATGACGCGGGCTTCGACGTCGTCGCCGATCTTGATGACGTCCTTGACCTTGGCCACATGCTCCTCGCTGAGTTGCGAGATGTGGACGAGGCCGTCGATGTCGTGCTCGAGCGAGACGAAGGCGCCGAAGTTGGCCAGCTTGCTGACCTTGCCCTTGACGAGGTCGCCGATCTTGTAGAGGCGGTCGATCTCTTTCCAGGGATCCTCGTCGAGCTGCTTCACGCCGAGGGCGATGCGCTGGTTGGCCTTGTCGATGTCGATGACCACGGCCTCGACCTCGTCGCCCTTCTTCAGGATTTCGCTCGGGTGGTTGATCTTGCGGGTCCAGCTGAGGTCGGACACGTGGACCATGCCGTCGATGCCTTCCTCGAGTTCGATGAAGGCGCCGTAGGCGGTCATGTTGCGCACGGTGCCCTTGACCTGCTTGCCGATGATGTAGCGCTGCTCGATCTCGTCCCACGGGTTGGGTTCGAGCTGGCGGACGCCGAGGGAGATTTTCTGCTCGTCCTTGTTGACGCCGAGCACCACGGCCTCGATCTCCTGGCCCTGCGTGAGGACGTCGGAGGGACGGGTGATGCGCTTGGTCCAGGAAAGCTCCGAGACGTGGATGAGACCCTCGACACCGGGCTCGATCTCGACGAACGCGCCGTAGGGGACGAGGTTCGTGACCTTGCCCTTGACCTTGGTGCCGGTCGGGAAGCGCTCCTCGATCTTGTCCCACGGGTTGTTCGTGGTCTGCTTGAGGCCGAGGGAGACGCGCTCCTTGTCGCGGTTGATCTCGAGCACCTGCAGGGTGACCTCCTGGCCGACTTTGAGGAGCTCGCTCGGGTGGGTGAGGCGCCCCCACGTCATGTCCGTGATGTGGAGGAGTCCGTCCATGCCGCCGAGGTCGATGAACGCGCCGAAGTCGGTCAGGTTCTTGACCGCGCCGGTGACCATCGAGCCGACCTCCGTGCTCTCCATGAACTGCTGGCGCTTCTCGCTGCGCTCCTGCTCGATGAGTTCGCGGCGGCTGAGAACGACGTTCTTACGGTCGTCGTTGAGTTTGACGATCTTGAAATCGTAGGTGTTGCCGACGAACTGATTGAGGTCCTTCGGCGGGATGATGTCGATCTGCGAGGAGGGCAGGAACGCCTCGACGCCGATGTTGACGAGGAGGCCGCCTTTGACGACCGCCTTGACGCGGCCCTTGATGATGCCCTCGTTCTGGAAAACTTTGCTGATCTTGTCCCAGTTCTGGCGGTAAGCGGCCTTCTCCTTCGAGAGGATGACCATGCCCTCGTCGTTCTCGAGGCGGACAAGCAGGACTTCCACTTCATCGCCGACGGCGATTTCGGACGGGTCGTCGAATTCGGCTGCGGGGATGACGCCCTCGGATTTGTAGCCGATATCAACGAGAAACTCGCGGGGGCGAACTTCCAGGATGTGGCCTTTGACGATGCTGCCTTCTTTGTATTTCTTGGTCGCGTTGGCGATCAGTTCTCTGACTTCGGTCATGATGTGTTCCGCGGGAGCGCGGAGAATGGACTAACTAGGGATACCTCGGTTCCGGTTTCGGTTGTTCGCTGCGGGGGCGGTGGTCCCAGTCGGGGCCGGCCGAAGCGAAGGGAAAGCATGCCACACCGCGACATGCGAGCAAGCTGGAAAACAGGGGGTGTCGGGTTAGGCTCGGGTCATGTCTGAGTCCGGACTTTTCCCCGCCGCCCGCTACCACCGTGTTGGTCCGCCGGCCGAAGTCGTGCAGATCGACGGGGTCGCGGGGGAACCACCCGCCGGTGGCGAGGTCGCGGTGCGCATGCTTTTCGCGCCGATCAACCCGGCCGACCTCAACATGATCGAGGGCAAATACGGGGAGGCGCGTCCGCTGCCGGATGTGCCGGGGAACGAGGGGGCGGGGATTATCGAGGCGGTGGGCGAGGGCGTGGACCCGTCGTGGACGGGCCGCACTGTGCTGGTGAGCAGCGAGGCATGGCGGGCGCGGGGCAACTGGCCGCTTGCGGCGGTCACTGCGGTGCCGCCCGCGCTTTCCCCGCGGGATGCCTGCGTGCTGCGCGTGAACCCGCCCACGGCGTGGCTCATGCTCCATGGTTTCCGCGATCTCCAGCCCGGCGAGTGGATCGTGCAGAACGCAGCGACTTCGGCTGTCGGCCGTGCCGTGATCGAGATCGCGCGGCATCGCGGTTGGAAGACGCTGAACTTCGTGCGGCGGCCGGAAGTGGCGGCCGAATTGCGGGCCATCGGTGCGGATGCCGTGGTTGCGGACACTCCGGAGGCGGTGGATGAAGCGCGTGCCGCGCTCGGCGGCTGTCGGCCCGCGCTCGGACTCAACGCCGTGGGAGGGGCCTCGGCCACGCGGATCACCGGACTGCTCGCGCCCGGCGGAACGCTCGTCACCTACGGTGCGATGAGCAAGGAGGCGCTCAAGGTGTCGAACAGTTTCCTGATTTTCCGCGACATCTCGTTCCGCGGATTCTGGCTCACGCGCTGGCTCAAGCAGGCCGCACCGGAGGCGAAGGAGGAGGTTTTCGCGAACATCTTCCGGCTCGCGCAGGAGGGATGCTTCCGGCCGCCGGTTGCAGGCGTTTTTCCGCTCGACCGCGCGGCCGAGGCGCTGGCCTTGGCCGCCTCGGGCGGCGCCGGGGGGAAGGTCTTGCTCGGCCTCGGGGAACTGTAGCGGCGATGTCCCCATCGCCGTCACCGAAGGGCCGGCGGTCGGGAGACCGCCGCTACAGCTGCGCGCCGTCCCTCAGAATTTCAGGTGCTTGAGAGTCAGGCCGTCGTTGATCAACTGCTTCAGCGAGTTGATGCCGATGCGCAGGTGGTCCGTCACGTAGGCGGCGTCCACGGCGGCGTCGCTTTCCGCCGTCTTCACGCCTTCCGGCAGCATGGGCTGGTCGCTGACGAGCAGGAGGGCGCCGGTGGTGATTTCGTTGTAGAAGCCCGTCATGAAAATGGTGGCCGTTTCCATGTCGATGGCGAGGGCACGCATGCGTTTGAGGTGCTCCTTGAATGCGGTGTCGTGCTCCCACACGCGACGGTTCGTGGTGTAAACCGTGCCGGTCCAATAGTCGCGCTCGGCCTCGCGGATGGTGGTGCTGATCGCCTTCTGCAGGGCGAAGGCGGGGAGGGCGGGAACCTCGGGCGGGAAGTAGTCGTTGCTCGTGCCTTCGCCGCGGATGGCAGCGATGGGGAGAATGAGGTCGCCGAGTTCGGCGCGGTGCTTGAGCCCGCCGCACTTGCCGAGGAAGAGGACGGCCTTCGGGTGGATCGCGCTGAGCAGATCCATCACGGTCGCGGCGGTCGCGCTGCCCATGCCGAAATTGATGATGCTCATCCGCCCGGCCGTGGCACTCGGCATCGGCTTGTCCTTGCCCCGCAACTTCACCCCGTGCCACTGCGCGAAGAGCTTCACGTAGTGGGTGAAGTTTGTCAGCAGGATGTGGTCGCCCAGCTCGTCCAGCCCGACCCCCGTGTAGCGCGGAAGCCAGTTCTCGACGATGTCCTGGCGGGTCTTGAGAGCTGTGCGCTTGGGCAAGTTCTTCCGGTTGGAGGTCATCGTCAACGGACTCCCATCTCCGCGAGAACTTTATTGAAGGACTTTATGGAACCGTCCTGGAAGGCGATGAGCGCCCCATTCTGGTGCGCATTGGCCCGTTCGATCAGCCATGGCTGAGTGGCCCAGCGGGTCGCGATGTTGGGCTCGGCACTGAAGAGAGTGGGGACGTAGGAGACTTTCGGGCGCTCCTCACGCGGCATGCCTTTGGACGCCAATTGGGAGTCCATGGTGGGGCACTGCCAGGTCTTCTCGTCGATCGAGTAAGGCTTGAGCACGTTGAGCCAGAATGCTTCCCACGGCTTTTCGTCGTTCAGGTTCGGGCCTTGTGGCCATACCCCCTTGTTGTCTTGGAGGTAGCCGTGCAGCCCCACGGTAATATTCCTCATATTCGCCATGCACCGCGCTTCACCTGCCCGGCCCAAGGCACCGCGCATGTTTGGGATGAACAGCGCGGCAAGAATTATGAGGATCACCACCGCGGCGATCACTTCCAGAAGGGTGTAGCCAGCCGCGAATCTATGCCTAAAGCCAGCCTCCACGGACTCCCCACTCGGCGCGCCGCGCCGCCTCACTGCTGCGTTGAGGAGGTTGTCTGGCTCGAGGAAACGGTGCTGTCCGAGGTCTTGATCCCGTTAAGCGAGAAAACGTTGGTCGTAATCGGAATTCCGTTGAAGCTCTCGGAGAGCCTTCCGGTATCGTTTCCGACAAAGGCAATAACTGCCTTGTCTGAGGTGAGGTTCGCCGTGAAGGCCCCGCTTGCGGTGTTCTGTCTCTCCTCAAATGTTACCGTGTTGTTGCTGCTATTGATTGTGGGCGGTGTGTTGGTGTTAAACGTCACGACAGTATTTGTGAAGGCCACGATCGTCACCGGCCCTTGGCCATTGAAAAGCGAGCCTGCGACCACGTTCGCATTGTTGTTGACGGTTGCTGCCGTGACTCCCGAATAAGTCCGGCCTTCAACGAAGGCAACGAAGTAGTTCCGGAGGGAGTCCACGGCGATCGAGCTTTGTGTGGTCGCTGCGAAAAAAACACTCGTGTCGGTGGTCGTTGTGGTCGACGTGCTGGGCGACCCAGCATCGAGTGCGAAACCAATCACGCCGGCTACATTCGTGCCATACATTGCAGCAGAGTAAGAGCCATCAAACTGCCCGGGGTAATAAGCCCCCTTGGACCAAGGGCCGGGGCCGAAAGAGCCGGCGAAGGTGGCAGAGGTGGAGACGAGGAGGGCTGCGAGGAGAGGGATCTGGCGTTTCATGGCAGGCTTGTTGGGCAGGTTTTAGGTGATGCGGTGAGGGAGGACAAGGGAAAAGGCGGCGGATTCGCCGGGGTCACAATTGGGGGTTGAGAAAGTGGTGGATGTCGGTGAGGTCGAGGAAGCCGGCCACGGGTTCACTGGCAGGGCCGGAGGCGAGGACGAGGTTGTCTTCGGCGACCGGCTGGGGTTGGTCGGTGCGGGCGGCGACGGGCTCGGCGGAGATGCTGCCTTCCGGCGCCGCCGGAGCACCGGGGCCGGTGGACCAAGTGAGTGCAGGCACGCCGGCGGAACTGGGGCCGAGGACGGCGATGCCGCGGTCGGCGGCGAAGGAGAAGCTGTTGAGGCGCAGGCCTCCGGGCGAGCCGAGCCCGGCCACAACGAGAAGGGCGTCCTCGCCGGCGTATTGGCGCGCGGTGGCGATGGCTTCGTCCAGTTCGCGCAATTCGCGCAGGACCGTCTCCCCGCGTCCGAGCTGGGTCGCGCGTCCGGCGAGGCCGGCGTGGACGACGAGGAGGTAGCCGCGGCGGTTGAACTGCAGGAGTTCGATGCCGCGGCGGACTAGGTCGGCGAGGCGCGGCTGGCTCGCGTAGCGCTCGCGGTCCTCGACGAAGGCGAGGTCGCCCTCGGCGAAGACGCCGAAGACTTTCGGGCTGCGCCAACCCGGCGTGTTCGCGAGTTCTTCGCCGGTGCGGACGATGTCGAATCCCCGCTGACGCAGGTCTAGGAGGAGGTCGCGTCCATCGGCACGCGCGCCGCCTTGCGCGTCGGGCACGAGTTGGGCTCGTCCGCCGCCGAGAAGCACATCGGCGGGGGCAGCTTCGACGAGTTGCAGGGCGAGCGCGGCGGCATCCACGGGAGTGGTGGCGCGGGCGAAGAACGCGGCGGTGGCGGGATCGGTGAGCGGCGTGTCGGAGACCAGTCCCGTGGCGCGTCCGCGGGTGCGGGCAGTCTCGAGCAATGTCTCGAGGGTGCGACCTTCCGGCGAGAGGGCAAGCGAGCCGCGGTTCACGGCCTGGCCCGTGGCCAGAGCGCTGGCTGCGGCGGCGGTGTCAGCCACGGCGAAATCGGCCGCGCGGGCGGTGGCCAGGGCGGTGCGGGGCATGGATTCCATGGCGAAGCGGAATCCGGCCCCGCCGTGGAAGATGCGTGCGGCGGCGATCTGCGAGGGAGACAGGTTCTCGGAAATGAACAGAATGACCGCGAACGGTTTGCGCACAGCCCATTCGCGATAGAAGAAGACGCCGCCCGCGATGAACGCGATGATGCAGCTCAGGAAGATGATCTTGTTGCGGAGTTGCGTGGACATGGGTGCCTTTGGGGGGAGTTTTCAGTTTTCAGTGGTTCAGTAAAGGAGGAGTTGGGGGCTCGCACCCTCGAGGCGGGGGCGGAGCATTCTCGAAAACGACCGGCGATGGGGACACGGCCGCTGCATCTGCCGCCTCGTCCGGCGGGAGGTTGCGTGACGTAATGGAAACCATGGCTGACACCATTTGGGTGCTGGGCGACCAGCTCGGTCCGGACAACGCGGCGTTGGCCGGGGCGAACAAGCAGAACGATGCAGTGCTCTTCGTCGAGAGCGACCGTGAGTTGCGGAAGCTCCGCTACCACAAGCACCGGATCATCCTGCTCCTCGCAGCGCGGCGGCACCGGGCCGGGGAGTTGCGGCGCGAGGGCTGGCGGGTGGACTACCACGAATTGCGGGCGGGGCTGACGTGGGAGAAAGCGCTCGCTGCGCATGCCAAGACGCACCGGCCCGGGCGCATTCTGGTGACCGAGCCGAACAACTTCGATGAGCAGGAAGCAGTGAAGAAACTCGCGCGCAAGTTTCCGATCACGCTCGTTCCGACGCGGCAGTTTCTCGTGGGGCGAGCCGAGTTTGCCGCTTGGGCGCAGGGCAAGAAGACTCTCCTCATGGAATCGCACTACCGCAGGGTGCGGGCGAAGTTCGGGTGGCTGATGGATGCCGACGGCCAGCCGCTGGGAGGACGCTGGAACTACGACAGCGAGAACCGCGGGACCTTTCGCGAATGGGTCAAGGCGGGGCGGCCGTCCGCAACGGTGCCGCGCGAGGAAGCGGATGTGATGACGCGGGAAATCATGGCCTTGGCTGAGCGGGAATTCGCGGAGAATCCCGGGGCGGCTGACGAGTTCTGGCTGCCGGTGGATCGCGCCGGTGCGCTGCGCTGGTTGGACGATTTCATCGCCCGCCGCTTGGACGGATTTGGTCCGTGGGAGGACCTGATGGTCGAGGGGGAGCGGACGCTTTTCCACTCGGTCATCTCGCCGCTGATCAACCTCGGCTTGCTCACGCCGCAGGAATGCATCGAGAGGGCTATCGCCGCGCATGATGCGGGGCTCGCGCCGCTCGCAGGGGTGGAGGGCTTTGTGCGGCAGATCGCCGGGTGGAGGGAATTCGTCAATGGCGTGTATTGGCTCCGGATGCCGGGTTACGTGGAGGTGAATGGCCTCGGGGCGGAGCGGCCGTTGCCGGCTTTCTTCTATTCCGGCCAGACGGAGATGAATTGCCTGCGTCAGTGCCTTGGCCAGGTCCACGCCACCGGCTTCAACCACCACATCCAGCGGCTCATGGTGCTGGGCAACTTCCTGCTCCTCGCGGGGGTGAAACCGCAGGAGGCGCTGCGCTGGTATCTCGAGATGTATGTGGACGCGCACGACTGGGTCATGGCGGCGAATGTCCTCGGCATGGTGCTGCATGCGGACGGCGGGTTCATGGCCACCAAGCCCTACGCGGCGGGCTCCGGATACATCTCGCGCATGAGCAACCATTGCGCGGGGTGCCGGTTCAAGCCCGAGGTCAAGACGGGGCCGGACGCGTGCCCCTTCAATTACCTTTATTGGGATTTCTACGCGCGCCATGAGGCCCGCTTCTCGCGCAATCCCCGCGTGGGAATGGCGCTGAAGACGCTGCGGGCGAAATCGCCGGCGGAGCGGCGGGCGATTGCGGAATCGGCGGCGGCGTTCCTCGACGGGCTGGCGCCGGCGCGAGGGGTGTAGCGCGTTGTAGCGGCGGTGTCCCGAACGCCGGAACATCATCGCGAACGGTGGTGGGGACACCGCCGCTACAGGCTACGGTGTTGGGGTGCTTTTGGCTTCCGCGCGGAACGATGCCCAGAGGAAAAGCCCCACGGCGATGACGATGGCGGAGTCGGCGATGTTGAAGGCGGGCCAGTGGTAGGTGCCGATGTAGAAATCGAAGAAATCAACCACGTGGCCGAAGCGGAGGCGGTCGGTGACGTTGCCGAAAATGCCCGACAGGATGAGCGCGCAGGCAAGACGCGTCAGGCGGTCGGTGTCGCGGCGGAAAAGCATCCAGAACATCACGACAGCCATGACCGAGCCGAAGATCACGTGGAAGCTGAACCACCCGCGCATGAGGCCGAAGGCGGAGCCGGTGTTCGTCACATGCACGAGGTTGAAGAAGCCCGGAATGACCGGAATCTCGTGGTGCAGCGGGATGAACTCGAGGGTCGCCCATTTTGTGAGCTGGTCGAGGATGTAGAGCGGCAATGTGACCGCGAGGAGGAGACGGAAGGGAGACATGGCAACGTGCTTCGGCGGCGGGGGCGCCGCCGCTACTGCGGACTTGCCGCGACGGCTTCGGCGCAGCGGTCGCAGAGATCAGGGTGATCCGCGATGGTGCCGACGGTGGTGCGGTGGCGCCAGCAACGGCCGCACTTTGCGGAGGCGGTTTTTTCCACGACGGCGGCGTCCTCGGTGCCGGCCTCAAGACGGAGCTCGCTGAGGATGAAGAATTCCTCCAACTCAGCGATCCGTCCGCTCCAACGCTCAAGCCAGGCACCGTCTGCGACGCGCAGGGTCACCGCCGCTTCGAGGTTGTTCGCGATGTTTTTTTCCGCCCGCGCCTTCTCTAGCGCCTGCGAGACGACCGCGCGCAGGGCGAGGAGGCGGTCGCCCTCGGCGAGGGCCTCGGCATCGGCCGCGCGCGGTTCGGGAAAGGTCTGCAGGTGGACCGAGGAGCCGGGTTGGAAACAGGCCCATGCCTCCTCCGCGGTGAAGGCGAGGATCGGGGCGAGCAGGCGGGTGAGCGAGGACAGCGCCTCGCGCATGGCGGCCTGCGTGGCGCGGCGGCGCGGGCTGTCCGCGGCGTCGCAATAGAGCCGGTCCTTGGTGATGTCCACGTAGAGGCTGCTGAGGTCCACGGCGCAGAATTGGTTCAACGCGTGGTAAACGCGGTGGAACTCAAAGGCCGCGTAAGCCTCGACGCAGGTGGCCTCGACCTGGGCGAGGCGGGCGAGGATCCAGCGGTCCACCGCGGTCGGTTCGCCCGCAGCCCCCGGTTCGTGGTCGTGGAGATTGCCGAGCAGGATGCGCAGCGTGTTGCGGATGCGGCGGTAGGTGTCGCCGAGGCGCTGGAACATCTCTTCGGAGAAGGGCACGTCGTCGGTGAAATTGACGCTGCTGACCCAGAGTCTCACGAGATCGGCTCCGTATTTGTCCACGAAGTGCATGGCGCCGGTCGGCTTCTGGTAGCCGCCTTGGGCGGATTTCGAGAGCTTTTCGCGCGTGTCCACGTCCACCACGAAGCCGTGGGTCAGGCACGTGCGGTAAGGCGAACCGCCTTCGACGGCCACGGCCGTCATGAGCGATGACTGGAACCATCCGCGATGCTGGTCGGTCGCCTCTAGGTAGAGGTCGGCCGGGTAGGCCAACTCCGGGCGTCGGCGCAGGACGGCTTGGTGGCTCACGCCGGAATCGATCCACACATCGAGCGTGTCATGTCCCTTGGTTGTGCCGGGCGGGAGGCCGAGGAGCGCGGCCATCTCGCCATCCGACATCTCGAACCAGGCGTTGGTGCCACGGCGTTCGACGAGGTCGGCCACGCGGCGGATGAGCGCGGCATCGAGCACGGGCGAACCGTCCGGCGCGTAGAACGCGGGGAGGGGCACACCCCAACTGCGCTGGCGGCTGATGCACCAGTCGGGCCGCGACTCGACCGTTCCGGTGATGCGCTTGAGGCCCCACGCGGGGATCCATCGCGACTCGCCGATGGCGCGGAGCGCGTCGGCGCGAAGATCGTCGATGCGGATGAAGAACTGTTCGACCGTGCGGAAGATGATGGGGGTCTTCGAGCGCCAGCAGTGGGGATAGGAGTGCTGGTAGTCGGACTGGCCGAGCAGCGCGCCGATCGAGGCGAGGCGCGCGACCACGTCGCCATTCGCCTCGAAGACCACGCGGCCGACCCATTCGGGCACGCCGCACTCGGCGGTGAAGCGTCCGAGATCGTCCACCGGGCAGAGGATTTCGAGTCCGCGGGCCTTCCCGAGCGCGAAGTCGTCCGCCCCGTGGCCGGGCGCGATGTGAACGCAACCGGTTCCGGTGTCCATC
This sequence comes from uncultured Chthoniobacter sp., assembly GCA_964609925.1. Classification (GTDB taxonomy): domain Bacteria; phylum Verrucomicrobiota; class Verrucomicrobiia; order Chthoniobacterales; family JACTMZ01; genus JACTMZ01. The sequence goes on from CAZSUJ010000040.1 coordinate 25,524, forward strand.
GTGACGAAATCAGCCGGGAACACGGGAGCCTCGCGGTCGAGGAAGGGATGGCGGGTGACGACGCCCTCGAGGTCGGCGCCGCGGATCTTCCGGGGATCGCCGACCGGCTGCCATCCGGTCTCCGCCGCGAAGGCTTCGACCCGGCCGGCCGCGAGGACGAGTTCGCGGCGGCCGCCGTCGCGCTCGAATGCTTGCAGGACGTAGTCATGCGCCGGGCTGACGGCGATGGCGAGGTTGGCCGGGAGGGTCCATGGCGTGGTGGTCCAGATGACCACGGCAGTTCCGGCGGGAAGGTCCGCGCCCGAGACGACGGGGAACGCGACGTGGACGGCGGGCGATTGCTTGTCCTTGTATTCCACCTCCGCCTCGGCGAGGGCCGTCTGTGCGCCGTAGCTCCAGAGCACCGGCCGCTTGCTGCGGTAGACGAGCCCCTTCTCCACGAAGACGGCGAAGGATCGCAGGATGTCCGCCTCGTAGGCCGGATCGAGCGTGAGATAGGGGTGCTCCCAGTCGCCGAAGACGCCGAGGCGGCGGAATTGTCCGCGCTGGAGGTCGATGTATTTGCGGGCGTATTCCTCCGAACGCCGGCGGATCTCGACGGGCGAGAGGCCGGCCGTTTCCTTGACGACCTTGAACTCGATGGGCAGCCCGTGGCAGTCCCAACCGGGCACGAAGGGCGCCCGGAATCCGGCCATGGTCTTCGATTTCACCACGAGGTCCTTGAGGGTCTTGTTGAGCGCCGTGCCCATGTGGACGTCGCCGTTGGCGAAGGGCGGGCCGTCGTGCAACACAAAGAGCGGGGCATCCTTGCGGGCTTCCTGGATGCGTGCGTAGAGGTCCTGCGCCTCCCAGGCGGCGAGCTGCTCCGGTTCGCGCGCGGTCAGGCCGGCCTTCATCGGAAAACCGGTGCGCGGCAGGTTCAGTGTGGTCTTGTAATCTTGGCCCATGGAAAACCGGAAAGCCTACGCGGCGGGCGGGCCGAGGGCAAAAGTAGAAATTGACGCGTCCTTGCGCGGGCGGGAACTTGCGGCGTGGAAATCGATGTTCCTGGCAGGGAGGAGGCCGACGTGTTCGTGCCCGAAGGCGGGGCGGTGGACGCGGCGTGGGGGCGTGTCACACACCTCGGCATCGGGGCGCATGCGGACGACCTTGAGTTCATGGCCATGCACGGAATCGCGGAGTGCCGGGCCGGGCGTGGCGCGTTCGGCGGGGTGGTTGTGACCGACGGTGCCGGGAGCGTGCGAGCAGACGGACTGACGGAGTCAGAACTGCGCGCCGTGCGGCGCGAAGAGCAGCGCGAGGCCGCGCGGCTGGGCGGGTATGCCATCGTCTCGCAACTTGGTTTCTCCAGCGCGGAGGCGAAGAACTCGCCGGAATCGGTCGAGGACGAACTCGGGCGCATCCTCGCGCACACTTCGCCGCAGGTCGTTTACACCCACAATCCGGCCGACCGGCACGACACGCATGTGGCGGTGTGCGGCGCGGTCATCCGGGCTTTGCGCAGGATCCCGCTGGGGCGGCGGCCCTCTTGCTTTCTCGGTTGCGAGGTTTGGCGGGATCTCGACTGGCTGACAGGTGACGATCGTGTGCGACTCGACTGCGGAGGCGATGCGGGTTTCGCGGACCGTCTGGCGGCCGTTTTCCGCAGCCAGATTGATGCGGGCAAACGCTATGATTTGGCCGTGGCGGGGCGACGCCGGGCGCAGGCAACGTTCGATGAGCCGCGGCAGGCGGACGCCGCGACGATGGTGACGCTGGCCATCGATCTGACGCCGCTGCTGGCCGACGATTCACTTTCCGTCTCGGACTACGTTCTCGGGTGCGTGGACCGCTTCCGTGACGACGTCGCAGGGCGATTGCGGAGGTTCGCGTTGTGAGGGTGCTCTTTTTCGCGCAGACGCGCAGCGTGACGGGTGTCGGGGAAGCCGCGATCGAGGCGGACGGCTTGGACGAGGACGCGCTCTGGACGTTGCTGCTCAGGCAATGGCCCGGTCTGGCTGCCATGCGCGTGCAGACGCGGCTCGCCCGCAATGGCGTCTATGCGGTTCCCGGGGAGATTTTCCGCGAGGACGACGAAGTGGCCCTCATTCCCCCGGTGTCCGGCGGATGAAAATCTCCGTCTCCATCACACGCGATCCGATCGCGCTTCCGCCTCCGACCGGCACAAACGCCAGCGCCGGTGCCGTCGTGGAATTCGCCGGCGTGGTGCGGGGCGAGGAGGGTGGGCAGCAAATCGAGGCTCTCGAATACGAGGCCTACGAGGCGATGGCGGTGGCGGAGATGACGCGCATCCTCGAGACGCTCGCGGCATCGCATCCGTGTCTGACGACCGATGTCGTTCACCGGATCGGTCGTGTTCCGGTGGGGGAGGCTGCGATTGTGGTCCGCATCACCGCGCGCCACCGCGCCGAGGCGTTCTGCCTGCTCTCCGCCTTCATGGACCGCTTGAAGGCGGACGTGCCGATCTGGAAAATCGCGCCATGACGAGAGTGGAAGACGTTTGGTCGCTCTTGCGCGCGCAAGTGAAAGCGCTTCCGTCCGCCCCTTGCCCGCTCGCGGAGGCCACCGGCCGTGTGCTGCGGGAGGATGTGCATGCGCCGGAGGACCAGCCGCCATTTGATCGCTCCGCGGTGGACGGGTTCGTGGTGATGGCGGCTGATGCATCCGCGAGCTTCGAGGTCATCGGGGAATTGCGGGCGGGGGACTGGAGGCCCGGCGTGATCCCGGCGGGGGGGGCGCTGCGCATCGCGACGGGTGGTGCCGTTCCGTGTGAAGGTTGCGAGGTTGTCATGGTCGAGGACGCCGTCCAAGGGGCCGGCCGCGTCCGTTTCCTGCGGCGGGGCCGGAATCACATCCGCCGGCGCGGCGAGGACTCGCGGGCCGGGAGCGTGATCGTTGCGGCGGGCACGGTGGTGGGCAGCGGAGTGGCCGGCTTGCTGGCGAGCGTCGGTTGCACGGAGCCGCGGGTGAGTGCGACGCCATCGCTTCTCCATGTGGCCACGGGCAACGAGATTCTGGCGCCCGAGCAGACACCGGCTCCCGGGCAGGTGCGCGACGCGAACTCATCGCTCGTTTGCGCATGGGCGGTGCAGCGCGGGATCGCGCCTAGCCAGGCGCGCGTCGTCGAGGATGCGGCGGCGCTGGCTGCGGTCATCGCGGGTTCGCGTGACATCCTGCTCATTTCGGGCGGCGCGAGCGTGGGCGTGCACGACACCACGGCGGAAGTTTTGCACGAGGCGGGGTTCGATCTGCTGGTGACGAAGGTGGATGTGCGTCCGGGTAGGCCGCTGATCGTCGCGCGGCGCGGCGACGAGTGGGCGCTGGGGTTGCCGGGCAACCCGCTTTCGCACTTCGTTTGCCTCCATGTCTTCGGCGATGCCCTGCTCGCGGCCATGCTCGGCTGCGGGCCGCAACCCGAGGTCCGGCGCGGGTTGGCTACAGGCGCGTGCGCGGCGAACGCGAGGGAGACGTGGTGGCCGGCCTTCGAGGATGCAGGCGGGTTGCATCCGCTGGCATGGACGAGTTCCGGCGACCTCACGTCCTTGGCGCGCGCCAATGCGTTGTTGAGGGTGCCGCGGGATTCCGGCCTCGCCGCGGGGACATCGGCGGAGTTTATTCGCGTTTCATGAAGAAGCTTTCGCATGTGGATTCGCGCGGCGAGGCGCGCATGGTGGATGTCGGGGCGAAGCCGGTGGTGGCGCGACACGCTGTGGCCGAGGCCGTTCTGACCTGCGCGCCCGCAACCATCCGTCTTCTCCGGGCCGACGCGCTGCCCAAGGGCGACGTGCTCGCCGTGGCGCGCGTGGCCGGAATCCAGGCGGCCAAGCAGACCGCGGCCCTCATTCCGCTCTGCCATCCGCTGCCGCTTGACGATGTGCGGGTTGATTTCCGGGTCACGGCGCGGTCCGTGCGGGTGACGTGCGGTGTGCGGACGAGTGCGCGGACGGGTGTCGAGATGGAAGCCTTGACGGGGGCGACGCTGGCGGCGCTCACCCTTTACGACATGACCAAGGCGGTGGACAAAGGCATGCGGATCGAGGGCGTGCGGGTCGTGCGGAAGACCAAGGGTGCGTGAGGCGCGCGGGGATTGGTTCTTGCTGGGGCGGGCGGCATGGTGGATAAACGAGGTTTGCTGCGTGCGTCCGGCTCGTCCGCCGGGGACACCGCAAAGCTTTTTCCATGGGTTTCAACGAGTTAGGCCTTTCCGAGGCGGTGGTGCACGGCGTGCAGTCGATGGGCTACGTCGATCCGACGCCGATCCAATTGCGTGCCATTCCAGCCGTCCTGGCCGGTCGCGACATCATGGGCTCGGCCCAAACGGGCACGGGCAAGACGGCGGCTTTCGGCCTGCCGGTCCTGAGCGTGCTCGGCAGCCACCAGCCGAAACCGCGTTGCCTGGTGCTCGAGCCGACGCGCGAGCTGGCCATGCAGGTGGAGACCGCTTTCCGCGACTACGCCCGCTTCACCGATCTCACCGTCGCCCTGCTCTACGGCGGCGTGGGTTACGGCAAGCAGCGCGAGGACCTGCAGCGCGGCTGCGACATCATCGTGGCCACCCCGGGTCGCTTGCTCGACTACATGGAGCAGGGGGAGATTCCGTTCGACGACCTCAACTTCCTCGTCCTCGACGAAGTCGATCGCATGCTCGACATGGGCTTCCTGCCGCAGGTGCGCCGCGTGGTGCAGAAGCTCCCCAAGAGCCGCCAGACATTGTTCTTCTCGGCCACCATGCCCTTGGAGATCGAGCAATTGGCCAAGTTCGCCGTCAACAACCCCGAGAAGATCGAGATCGGCGTGCGGCTCTCACCGGCCGAGACCGTGACCCACGCTTTCTACCCGGTGGCGATGGACCAGAAATACGAGCTGCTCTCGGCCTTGATGACCGCGACGAATTTCGACTGCGTGCTGGTTTTTTGCCGCACCAAAGACGGGGCCGACCGCATCGCGCGGCAGCTCAAAAAAGAAAACCACTCCGTGGTCGCCCTGCATTCGAACCGCACGCAGCGCGAGCGCGAGGAGGCGCTGGAAGGCTTCAAGAACGGCCGCTACGAGGTGCTCGTCGCCACCGACATCGCCGCGCGCGGACTCGACATCGCCGGCGTCTCGCACGTCATCAACTACGACATTCCCGGGCACCCCGAAGACTACGTCCACCGCATCGGCCGCACGGGCCGGGCGCAGGCCGTGGGTGACGCCTTCACCCTCGTGACCGCCGAGG
>CAZSUJ010000041.1:0-6295 GCA_964609925.1 uncultured Chthoniobacter sp.
TTCCCGGGCGGTCCGGCGGCCCGCCCCTACCCGGGGTTGGCTGGGGTGAAGTCCAAGCTTGGTATCGCTGCTCCGTGGATGCCGTCGTCGCGGGTGGTGGCTTGGTGGCGCCGTGCGACCCGGCGGGAATTTTCCTTGGGCCGGAGGCTTCGGGCAGGCACGATAGCGCGCCCTTTTCCCATGCCTGCCGACCCTCCCATCACAGACCTGCTCGCCTCCGGGCGGCCGCTACTTTCCGTTGAGTTCTTCCCGCCCAAGAACGAGGAGGGCGGGCAGCAGCTGCTCAAGGCGGCGGAGGCGCTCAAGCCCTACCGTCCGGACTTCGTCTCGATCACCTACGGGGCCGGCGGGACGACGCGCGAGCGGACGTTCAAATACGCGAAGATCCTGCGCGAGGAGTTCGGGTGGCTGGTCATGCCGCACCTGACATGCGTGGGTTCGACCCGGGCCGAGTTGCTCGACATCGTGGGCAACTACCACGCGGACGGCATCCGCAACATCATGGCCCTGCGCGGCGACCCGCCGAAGGGGCAGACGGAGTTCGTGCCGAGCCCGGACGGGCTGCGCTACGCGAGCGACCTGATCGCGCTCATCCGCGGCAGTTTCCCGGACATGTGCCTCGGCGCGGGCGCCTACCCGGAGAAACATCCCGAGGCGGCGACGATGGAGGACGACCTCGCGCACTTGAAGATCAAGGCGGACGCGGGCGCATCGTTCCTGACGACGCAGCTGTTTTTCGACAACGAGCACTACTTCCGGTTCCTCGATGCCTGCCGGGCGCGCGACATCCATCTTCCCGTCCTTCCGGGCCTGCTTCCCGCGCTCTCGCTCGCGCAGATCCAGCGTTTCGGCCCGATGTGCGGCTCCTCCCTGCCCCGCGCCCTCGTCGAGCAGTTGCAGGTCGTGGAGGACGACGCGCGGGCCTCGGAGGCGGTCGGCGTCACGTGGGCTTACCACCAGATCCGCGAGTTGCTGCGCCACGGCGCACCCGGCGTCCATCTTTACATCCTCAACCGTTCCTCAGGTGCCATCACGCTGGCCCGCTCGCTCGAGCGCGAGGCGGTGTGAAGCGCTTCGTCCCATGAGCGAACCCTCTCCCTACAATCCGCTGCGCGAAAACCTGGTGAACCGGGCCGTGCCCGAGCCTTGCGTGATCGTGATCTTCGGCGCCACGGGCGACCTGACCCGCCGCAAGCTCATCCCCGCCCTCTACAACCTGGCGGCCGACGGTAACCTGCCGGCGTCCCTTGCCGTGGTCTGCTTCGCCCGTCGCGACAAGACGAGCGAAGGTTTCCGCGAGGAATTGGGCGAGGCGGCGCGGAAGTTTTCCCGCCGTCCGCTCAACGACGCGCTGTGGGAGCGGTTCGCCGCGAACATCTTCTACCACCGCGCGAGTTTCGACGAGGCGGAGGGATACGCATCGCTCGGACGCGAACTGGACCGGCTCGACGAGACGCTCGGCACCCGCGGCAACCGCCTCTTTTACCTCGCGTCGTCGCCCACCGAGTTCGACACCATCCTGGAGAACCTCAGCCGCAGCGGCCTGAGCCGGGCCAAGGACGGGGCGTGGGCGCGGCTCGTGGTCGAGAAGCCCTTCGGCACCGACCTGCCCAGCGCGCGGCACCTCAACACGTCCGTCGCCTCGGCCTTCCCCGAGCGCGACACCTTCCGCATCGACCACTACCTCGGCAAGGAGACGGCGCAGAACCTCCTCGTGCTGCGCTTCGCCAACACCGTCTTCGAGGCCCTGTGGAACCACCGCTACGTCGAGCACGTGCAGATCACGGCGAGCGAGCCGCTCGGGGTCGAGTCGCGCGCGGGCTACTACGAGAAGTCGGGGGCGCTGCGCGACATGTTCCAGAACCACCTCATGCAGCTCCTGTGCCTCACCGCGATGGAGCCGCCGTCCGACCTCGGCGCCGACGCCGTGCGCGACGAGAAGGTCAAGGTGCTGCGCGCCCTGCGTCCGCTGACCGGCGCAGCCGTGGCAGCCAATGTCATCCGCGCGCAATACACGGCCGGCTTCATCAACGGCCACGAGGTCCCGGGCTACCGCGAGGAACCGGGCGTGGCCCCCGGCTCGGTCACCGAGACCTACGTCGCCCAGCGCCAGTTGTCGATGTGCAGGCGCAGGGCCGGTGTGCCGTTCTTCGTCCGCGTGGGCAAACGCCTCCCGAAATCCGGCACCGAGATCGCCATCCATTTCCGGGGCACGCCGCCCGTCCTCTTCAACCGCGAGAGCCGACTGCAGGACCCGAACGTCCTCGTCATCCGCATCCAGCCGGACGAGGGCATCTCGTTCCGCATGGCCGCGAAGATGCCCGGCGCGCTGCTGCAGATCGAGCCGGTCAAGATGGACTTCCACTACGGGACATCGTTTGGCAAGGCCACGCCCGAGGCCTACGAGCGCCTGCTGCTCGACGCCATGAGCGGCGACGCCACGCTCTTCGCGCGGCGCGACGAGGTCGAGCGCGCGTGGGAGTTCGTGGACGGCATCCGTGCGGCGTGGGACGACGGCCAGGCACCGCGGCTCGACTTCTATCCGGCGGGTTCCTGGGGGCCGCGCGAGGCCGACCAATTGCTCGCGCAGGACGGCGCCGTCTGGCGGAGGCTGTGAACGCGATGGGTGCGGCGACCGAAGTCAGCCCGGGCCTGCCGGTCGAACTCGGCGAGATCGATCGCCAGCTCGGCCGTTTGTGGGAGGAATCCGACGCCGGCAAAGTGCGCGCGTCGCTCATCAACCTCGTCATCTACAGCGAGTCGCCCGACGCCATCCGCACCAACACGCCGCTGCTGGCCGAGATCGCGGGCAACCACGCTTTCCGCGCTCTCCTTGTGCAGGCCGCGCCGCACGCGTCCGAGCCGAAGGTGCGCGCGTGGATCACCGCGCATTGCCACATGCGCGGCGCGGGGCGGGAGATTTGCTCCGAGCAGGTTACCTTCCGTCTCGACGGCCCCACGGCCGGACGTCTGCCGAACATCGTTTTCTCGCACCTCGACTCCGACCTGCCGCTCTATCTTTGGTGGCAGGGCAACCTGCACACCGAGCCCGAGCCCGACCTTTGGCGCTGGGTGGACCGCCTCATCGTGGACAGCAGTTCGTGGGCGCAGCCCGGTCCGCAGTTCCGTCTGCTCCGCGAGACCGGCGGTCTGGCCCGCGGGCGCGGCGCCGTGTGCGACCTCACGTGGACGCGGCTCTTCAACCTCCGCTACGCCGTCGCGAAACTCTTCGACCACCCGGCGGCCTGCGCGGCCTTGCCGCAATTGCGCGGCCTCGCCATCACGCACGGGCCGGGCGACCGGCTGGCCGCGTTGCAGCTGCTCGGGTGGATCACCAGCCGGCTGCGCTGGCACCTCGACGCGGGAGCGGGCCAAGCGGCGGCCCTGCGGCGCGAGGACGGCGGCCTGGCCCCGTTCACCCTGCGCGAAGCTCCCGGCGGAGCGGGCGTGACCGGGGTCGAGTTCGACCTCGGCGGGGCGACAGCGCGTGTGACCCGCGCCACGGACGCGGATTTTCTCCTGCTCGAACTCGTGGCCGACGGCCGTCCGGCCGTCACGCAGCTCGTGCCCGCCGGCAAGGACAAGCCCGCCGACACCCTGCTTGCCGAGCTAGGCCGCTCCAGCCGCCACCCGCTCTACTGGCCGTCCATCCGCGCCATCGAGCCCTTGCTGGCCGGGCTCTGAGCCGGTTCTTGTCAGTCGCGGCACCCCTCGGCTACGATCACATTTCACCAAAAATATGCGCAAAAAGATCATCGCGGCGAACTGGAAGATGAACATGACCTCGGCCGAGGCGGCCTCGTTTCTCGAGGACCTCGAGCTCGAGCTGAAGAACGTGGACGGTGTCGAGGTCGTCATCATCCCTCCCTTCACCGCGATCCCCAAAGTCTCGGAAATCCTCTCCGAGAACTCCGGCATCGTCCTCGGCGCGCAGAACATGTGGCACGAGGCCTCCGGGGCCTTCACCGGCGAAGTCAGCGCGGGCATGCTGCGCGAATTCTTCACCCGCTACGTCGTCCTCGGACACAGCGAGCGGCGCACGATCTTCGGCGAGACGGACGAACTGGTGAACAAGAAGGTCAAGGCGGCCCTCGCGGCCAGCCTCCGCCCCATCCTTTGCATCGGCGAGACCCTGGCCGAGCGCGACGGCGGCACCCACCATGCGGTCCTCGCCAAGCAGCTCAAGGGCAGCCTGGCCGGCCTCGACGCCGAGGCCATGCTCGACACGGTCCTCGCCTACGAGCCCGTCTGGGCCATCGGCACCGGCCGCACGGCCACGCCGGAACAGGCGCAGGAAGCCCATTCCTTCATCCGCAAGACGCTCGCCGGGATGTTCGACGAGGCGACGGCCGCGAAGGTCCGCATCCAATACGGCGGCAGCGTGAAGCCGGACAACGCCAAGGAACTCCTGCACCAGCCGGACATCGACGGCGCCCTCGTCGGCGGCGCGAGCCTCGAGCCGCGCGGCTTCGCCAAGATCATCAAGGCCGGAGTGCGCTAGGGCTTCTTCCCGCGGGCCGGGTTAAGCGACTTCAACTCGGGGACGGTGAACACGCCGTCCTTGCGGATGAGGCGGTCGTCGAACCACACCTCGCCGCCCCCGTAATCCGCGCGCTGGATGCAGACCATGTCCCAGTGGATCTGGCTGCGGTTGCCGTTGCCGCCGACCTCGTAGGCCTGGCCGGGGGTGAAGTGGAACGAGCCCGCGATCTTCTCGTCGAAGAGGATGTCGCGGATCGGGTGGAGGATGTGCGGGTTGAAACCGAGCGAGAATTCGCCGATGAAGCGCGCGCCGGCATCGGCATCGAGGATGGAATTGAGCTTGGCGGTGTTGCGTCCCGCGGCCGCATTGATGATCCGTCCGGCCCGGAACTCGAGCGAGACGTCCTCGAAGGTCGTGCCGTGGTAGATCGAGGGACAGTTGAAACGCACGGAGCCCTCCACGCTCGTCTTGACCGGCGCGGTGAAGACCTCGCCGTCCGGAATGTTGCGGTCGCCCCCGCAGATGACCGAGCCAATGCCCTTGATGCTGAAGCGCAGGTCGGTGCCAGGCCCCTTGATGTGGACCTTGTCCGTCGAATCCATCAACGCCTTGAGCGCCTGCATGCCCTTGCGCAGGCGGCCGTAGTCCACCGTGCAGACGCGGAAGTAGTAGTCCTCGAACGCCTCGGTGCTCATCTGGGCCTGCTGGGCCATGGAGGGCGACGGCCAGCGCAGGACGACCCAGCGGGTCTTGTTGATGCGGTGGTTCATGACCGGCCGCATGGTCGCGGCGATCATCTTCAAATTGGCCGCGGGCACGTCGCTCATCTCGGTTGCGTTGTCGGACCCGCGGATGGCGATGTAGGCGTCCATCTTGCGCATGCGCGCCATCTCGATGTCGGCCGCGACGGCCACCTGGTCCGCCACGGCGCCGATGGCCATCTCGCGGGCCACGCGCCCGTGCTGGAGTTGCACGAACGGAAGTGCCCCGGCCTTGCGGGCGGCACGGATGAGGGCGATGACCATGCCGTCGGGCACGTCGGAAACCTCGATGAGCACCTTGTCGCCGGGCTTCAGCGCGGTCGAGTGGCGGACGAGGACGGAGGCCAACTGATCGAAGCGGGGATCGGACATGGCGACGTTATGCCCGATGCCGCGGCGGCGGGCAAATTCTTCAGGGCTGGGCGGCGGGGAAATCGGAAAGGGCCACGCGATGGAGCTGGCCCTCCTCGTTGACCACGACGAGGGCGTCATTGCCGTCGAACGCCACGCCCTCGGCCTGCCACGCGAAGATCGGGAGGCGGCGGGCCGGACCGCGGAAGATGTCGCCGGTTTTCGCGTTGGCGGGGAAGACCCAGAGGGAGGTGTAGGTGAGGACGGCGACGAGGCGGCCGTCAGGCGAGACATCAGCCGAGGTGACAAGGCCTCCAATGTCGAATTCGGCCACGCGGCGGAGCGGGTTCGACCGTCCGGCGGCGTCGCCGGCCACGCGGTAGAGGTGCGTGCGGTTGTCGCTGCGCCGCTTGGTGAGGACGTAGATGCGGTCGTTCGAGCAGAACACCGCCTCGCAATCGAAGTCGGGCGACTCGCCCTTCTGGTCCTCGTAATGGACACGGATTGTGCGGGTCGGCTTGACCGACTTCGCGCCAGGACGCGGTTCGCGGACGAAGTGGAGCATGAGCTGCTTGCGGCGGCCGCTGTTGTTGCCGATGTCGGCGATGATGAGGTTGCCCTGCCCGTCGAGGGCGATGTCCTCCCAGTCGTTGTTCTTGATCCCCTCGATCGCAACCGCGCCCGGCCAACCGCGGGCGAG
>CAZSUJ010000041.1:6395-30424 GCA_964609925.1 uncultured Chthoniobacter sp.
CGGCGGTGAGGACACCGCCGCTACAGGAATGCCGGCATTCCTCCCGCTGTAGCGGCGATGTCCCCATCGTCGCTGCTTTCATCAATACGACTTGGCGAAAACCACGCGGCGCGCGCTCGGCTTGCCGCTGAAGGGGCAGATACCCGGGGCCGCGTCGCCCCCGCGCGGGATGCAGCGGATGGTGACCTTCAGCTCCTCCTTGATCTTCTCCTCGGTCTCACGAGTGCCATCCCAATGCGAAAGGGCGAAGCCGCCGTGGATCTCCGGCTGGGCCGCGTTCGCGGGCGTGAAGAAGGCACGGAATTCGTCAGCCGAATCAATCGGCCGCGTGTGCTCGTCACGGAATTTGGTAGCGCGCTCGAGCAGCCCGGACTGGATGGATTCGAGCAGGGCGCCCACGCCGGCCACGAAGTCGGACTCGGCGGGGAACTCTTTCTCCTTGGGGCCGCGGTCGCGGCGGCTGACGGCGACCGATCCCTTCTCGATGTCACGCGGGCCGATCTCGACGCGGAGCGGGACACCCTTCTTGATCCACTCCCAATTCTTCACACCGCCGCCGGCGTCACGGCGGTCGATCTCGACGCGCACGGAATCACCGAAGGCGGTCTGCGCGCGGAGCCGGGCGGCGAGTTTCTCCGCGGCCTCGAGCACGGCGGCGCGGGATTCCTCCTTCGCCAGCACGGGGAGGATGACGATCTGCGAAGGCGCGACGCGCGGGGGCAGGACAAGGCCGTCGTCGTCCGAATGCGCCATGATGAGCGTGCCGATGAGCCGGGTGCTGACACCCCAGCTGGTGGTCCACGCGAATTCGCGCCCGCCGTCGCGCGTGGCGAACTCGATGCCGGAGGCGCGGGAGAAGTTTTGTCCGAGGAAATGCGAAGTGCCGGCCTGGATCGCCTTGCGGTCCTGCACCATGGCCTCGATGCAGAGCGTGCTGACGGCGCCGGGGAAGCGCTCGCTCTCGGATTTCTCGCCGGTGAAGACGGGCAGGGCGAGGTGCTCTCGCGCGAACTGCTCGTAAACGCCGAGCATCTTCTCCGTCTCGGCCACCGCCTCCTCGCGCGTCTCGTGGGCCGTGTGGCCTTCCTGCCAGAGGAACTCCGCGGTGCGGAGGAAGAGGCGCGGGCGCATCTCCCAGCGGACGACATTGGCCCACTGGTTGATGAGGAGGGGCAGGTCGCGATACGACTGGACCCAGCGGGCGTAGGCGGCGCCGATGATCGTCTCGGAGGTCGGGCGGACGATGAGCGGTTCGTTGAGTTCGCCGGCCGGGACGAGCTTGCCGTCGCGCTGCTCGAGCCGGTGGTGGGTGACGACGGCGCATTCCTTGGCGAAGCCCTCGACGTGCTCGGCCTCCTTCTCGAGGAAGCTGAGGGGGATGAAGAGCGGGAAGTAGGCGTTGACGTGGCCGGTGGCCTTGAACATCGCATCGAGCTGCCGCTGCACCTGCTCCCAAATCCCCCACCCCCACGGCTTGATGATCATGCAGCCGCGAACATCGGAATTCTCCGCGAGGTCGGCGGCCTTGATGACCTGCTGATACCACTCGGGAAAGTTGTCGGCGCGGGTCGGGGTGATAGCGGTGGGCATGGAAGGTTGAGGGTTGAGGGATGAAAGTTGAGGGAGGAAGAAACTATCCGACGCGCAGGGAGTGGAGAAATCTTTTGAAGTAATCCACCCCGGCTTCCAGGGCGGCGACCTCGATGAATTCGTCCTCCGTATGCGCCTGCGCGATCGAGCCCGGGCCGACGGCGACGGCCGGGATGCCGCGGGCCGAGAAGATCGCGGCGTCGCAGAACCACGCGGCCCCGGCGGGCCGGCCTCCGGCCGCGGTGAGCTTGGCGATGAGCGGGTGCGAGGGATCGGTGTCGAGGGCCTCCGATCCGCCGAGGCGCGACACGTCGAGGCCGGGGCAGGCTTGGCGCATGACCTCGAAAACATCCGCTGCCTCGCGGTCCTTCCATTGCGAAGGCAGGAGCCGCAAATCGAGCACGGCCTCGGCGTGGTCGGGCACGATGTTGAACTTCGACCCGCCGCGGATCGTGCCGATGCTGAACGTGGGGTGGCCGAGCACGGGGTCGCTCACCGTCTTGAAGTGGTCGGTGAGCGCCTCCTGCAGCGAGAGCAGGCCGCTGGCGAGCTTGAGGATCGCGTTCTCGCCGCGCTCCGGGCACGAACTGTGGGCGGCGCGGCCGCGTGCAGCCACCCGGGCGGTCGCATCCACCTTGTGCTTGAACACGACCTCGAAACCGGTCGGCTCGCCCACCACGACGAAATCGAACACCTCCTCGGCGGCGAGCGCCTTGGCCCCGTCCTGCCCGGCCTCCTCGCCCATGAGCCCGGCGAACCAGACTTCGTGCGACAATTCCGGCAGGATGTCGCGGCACTCGCGCAGGGCCTGCAGCATCGCGGCCATGGGGCCCTTGGTGTCGGTCGCACCGCGACCGTAGAGGCGCCCGTCACGGATCTCCCCGCCGAACGGGTCAATCGTCATGCCGGCCACGCTCACGGTGTCCGTGTGCGGAGCGAAAAGAAGGCGCGGTTTGGCTGCGGTCGTGGGGAAGCGCGCCACGACGTTCGGGCGGCCGGAATGAACGGGACGCAAGCCGGACTCGGCGCCGATGCCGCGAAGGAACTCAGCGACGAATTCCGCGCAACCCTGCTCGCCGGTGCGGTCGGTGCCCGGGTCGCCGTCCGGGTTGACGCTCGGGATCCGCACCAATTCGCGGGCGAGCGCAACGACACCGTCGGGCAAGCGGCTCATGCGTTCCCCTCCCTGAGGCGCGAAGCCACGAGGCGCGCGAGTTCGCGCGATCCGCGGTCGAAGAGAAAGCATGACTGTTCTGTCGCGGACGGCCAGCTGAGCGCGAGCACGTCGGCGAGGAATTTCGCCTCAAGCACGACGGCCGAGGGCGCTCCGGCCGGCAGGGCCCGCGGACGCCTGCCGCCGCGGCGCGGGACGAAAAAGAGCCGGCGGGTGCCATCGGCTGCATCGGCGCAGGCGAGCCAGCCGAAGCGGTTCCGCGGATAGTCCGGGCCTTTGCCGCTGATGCAGGGCACGGCCCAGCGCACGGTCGCCCCCTCACCGGTCGCGGCGACCACAGTCTCGCGGGCGGACGACGGGAGGTTGTCGGGCAACTCCGTGAAGGGAATTTCATCCGGCGCGAGACGCAGCTTGCGGCCGCAGAGCCAGAGCTTGATCCAGGTCGAGCGAAGCATCTTCGGGACAAAAAACCAGATGGCAGCGAGAAGGATGATCGCCACCACGAGGGCGATGATCGGATTGGTGAAGATGAGGCCGAGGCCGAGGAGGACGGCGGCGTCCTCGGCAAGGCTGAGGCCGATGTTCGAGAACGGCTCGGGCGAGGCGTTCGCTTGGAGACGCACGGTGGATTTCAGCGCGTGTGTCGTGAAGCCGAGCCACGCGGCGATGAGGCCGACGACCACATTGAAGACGGGATTGCTTTCGCCGAGCACCATGACGGCCAGAAGCGCTGCACCGACCGGGCGGATAGCGGTGTGCACGGCGTCCCACGCGGAATCCACCCACGGAAACTTGTCCGCAAGGAACTCCATGGCGAAGAGGATGCCCGAGACGGCGAGGATCCACGGATCACCCAGCACCTCGAGACGGGCATACTCCGGCGAGAGCGCGATCCAGTCGAAGCGCACGGCCAACCCCGTGACAAAGACGACGAGGTAGAGGTTCAGTCCGGCCAGCGAGGCGAGGCCGACCGCGACGCCGAGGAGTTGGAGGATTTCCATGGGAAAGCGGGAAGATACGCCGCCCGGGGCCGCGGCCAAACGACAAAAAACCCCTCCGGCCGGAACCGGAGGGGTTTTTGTGAGTTTGTCGGTGCTCCGACTTAGAACGCGACGGTGGCGCTGACGCCAGCCCACCACGTGTTCTCGTCGGTCAGGCCCGTGCCGCTACCCGCGCCAGCGATGAAGTTATTCCACTGGTAGGAGTAGGCGATGTAGGGCGAGACGGTGAGCCAGCTGGTGAAGGCGACCGGGAGGGCGATGCCGCTCTGCCAGTTGTTGCCACCATTGTAGCGGGTCGCACCGCCGTCCTTGTTGTTGAACCCGAAGTTGATGCCGAACATCGAGTAAGGAGCGAGCGAGACCGCGCCGTCGAAGGCCACCGGGATGGTGGCGTTCAGGCCGAGGTTCCAGTAGGAGGAACCGCCGTTGACGATGCCGCCCGGCTTGCCGATTTCCGGACCCACGTTGTAGTAGAACGCGGTGTTCGGGGTCAGGGTGACGCTGCCGATCTCGATGTTATACGAGGCGCCGAAGTAGATCTCGTTCTGCGACGAGTTCGGGCCGCCCGCTGCGGCGGGGACGTTCGGGTAGTAGTAGTAGATCCAGCCGGCCTTCAGGGTCAGGTCGCCGAAGGTGTGTGCGTATTCCGCATACACGTCGAGCTCACCATAAGGGGCATGCGTGTTGGCACCGTTCCACCAGGAACCGACACCATACCACACACCGGCGGTGATGGCGCCATCGGTCCAAGGATTCACGGTCGCGCTGCCGCCGACCCAGTAGATGCCGTTACCGTTGCCGAGGACGTTGACGCCACGGAACATGTAGAGGCTGTCCCAACCGGTCGAAGCGGTGATCGACCACCACTTTTCGACTTCCTCCTCGACCACAACGGCCTTGGTGGACTTGCCGTCGGTGACGACAGCGCCGACCACTTCGGTCTGCGTGGTGGAAGCGCGGCCGGCGCTGCCTTCTTCGGAGCGGGCCGTGTCCATCGCTTGGGCACCGGTGGAGGTGCCTGTCTCGGTCTGCGCGCTTGCGACCTGCACGGCCAGCAGCGAGCCCATCACTAACGCCATCAGTTTTTTAATCATGGTTTTTGTGGTTTTGGTTTGTTGAGCGCGACCTTGTTTGCGGGACACGCTTTTTCGAACGCCGGAAAAAGAAGCAGTTTGCGTGCCAGCGGGCAAGAAAAATGTGAATGCCTGTGGATGAGGCGGTTGCCAAGGAAAGGACAGTCGCAACCGTGGCCAAATCGAGCCAGAAAACGCGACCGAGTGGCAAAAATCAGCCGACCGGCGCACCAGCCTCGCGAACGAGGAGACTGATGTCGTTCGGGTGGATGTGGCACCAGACCCCCTCGCCTTCGTGGAAATCGAGGACGGTCTCGCCGGCGTTGGCCATGAGGGCACGGAGTTCCAATCCCCCGTCGGTGACAAGCGTCATGTCGTCCACCGCACCTTTGAAGATTTCGCTGCTCACGCGGCCGTGGAAGAGGTTTTCCTCCTCGTCGGGGCGTTCGCGATGCAGGCGGATTTTCTCGGGGCGGACCGAGACGAGCATGCGCCCACCCGTGACCTCGGTGCCATTGGCCTTGATCCAGAGGTCGAGGCCTCCCTCGAGGCGGCAGAAAATGCGGCCTTCGCGCTGCTCGAGGACCTCGGCTTCGACGATGTTGGTCTCTCCGATGAAGCTGGCCACGAACTCGGTGCGCGGGTGGTGGTAGATTTCTGCGGCGGTGCCGAGTTGCTCCACGCGGCCGTTGTTCATGACGGCGATGCGGTCGGACATGCTGAGCGCCTCCTCCTGGTCATGCGTCACGAACACGAAGGTGATGCCGAGGCGTTTCTGCAGGCTCTTGAGTTCGGTGCGCATCTGGGTGCGCAGCTTGGCATCGAGGGCGGAGAGGGGTTCGTCGAGCAGGAGGACGCGGGGTTCGCAAACGATGGCGCGGGCGAGGGCGACGCGCTGGCGCTGTCCGCCGGAGAGCTGGGCCGGCTTGCGGTCCTCCATGCCTTGGAGCGAGGTCATGGCCACCGCCCACCCGGTCTTCTCGTGGATCTGGCCGGCGGGCAGTTTCTTCATGCGCAGGCCGAACTCGATGTTCTCGCGCACGCTGAGGTGCGGGAAGAGGGCGTAGCTTTGGAAGACCTGGTTGACGTTGCGCTTGTAGGGAGGATCGGCGGTGACGTCCTGCCCGTCGATGAACACGCTTCCGGTGGTGGGCTGCTCGAATCCGCTGATGAGGCGCAGGCAGGTCGTCTTGCCGCAACCCGAGGGCCCGAGCATGGTCATGAACTCGCCCTCGTTGATCTCGATGGTGACGTGGTCGAGGGCCCTGAAAGAGCCGAATGTCTTGGTGACATCTCGGACTTCCACCATCTTGTTCATGACGGTCTGGGTCACTACAGGTTCTTGAACCAGTTGAGGCGCCCGGGCGCGAGGTTAATGTTGATCTGCTTCACTTCCGTGTAGGCCTCGTAGCCGTAGGTTCCCAGTTCGCGGCCCATGCCCGATTGCTTGTAACCGCCCCAAGGGGCCTCGTTGAACGTCGGGTGGTAGGTGTTGATCCAGGTGATGCCGGCGCGCAGACGGCGGATGACGCGCTGGGCGCGGGCTCCGTCGGACGTGAAGACCGCCCCGGCCAGTCCGTAGACGGTGTCATTGGCCTTGGCCACGGCCTCGTCCTCGGTGTCGAAGAGTTCGACGACGAGAACCGGGCCGAAGATTTCCTCGCGCAGGATGCGGGCGTTGGAGGGGACGTCGGTGAAGACGGTCGGCTGGACGAAGTTGCCCGGGCCCTCGATACGGTGGCCGCCGCAGAGGAGCTTGGCGCCCTCGTCGAGGCCGGACTTGATGTAGCCGAGGACTTTCTCGGTGTGGGCGCGGGAGATGAGCGGCCCCATCTCGGTATCCTCGGCGAAACCGTCGCCGACAACGATCTTGCCGCAGGCCGCGGCGAGGCGCGGGAGGAACTTGTCCGCGATGCTGCGATCGAGAATGAGGCGTGAACCGGCGCTGCAGACCTCGCCCTGGCCGGCGAAGATGCCGAACATGGCGAACTCGAGGGCGGCCTCGAAGTCGGCGTCGGCGAAGACGATATTCGGGCTCTTGCCGCCAAGTTCGAGGGTGACCTTCTTGAGATTGCCCGCGGCGGCGGCCATGATCTTGCGTCCGGTCACACCGCCGCCGGTGAAAGCGATCTTGTCCACGCGGTCGCTGGACGCGAGGGCGGAACCAGCCGGGTCACCGGGGCCGAGGATGAGGTTGGCGGCACCGGGAGGGAAACCGGCTTGCTCGATCAACTCGAAGAGACGCACGGCGGAGAGCGGGGTCATCTCGGAGGGCTTGAGGATGCAGGCGTTGCCGGCGGCGAGGGCCGGCGCGAGCTTCCACGCGGCCATGAGAAGCGGGTAGTTCCACGGGATGATCTGTCCGCACACGCCGATGGGCTCGCGCACGGTCATGCAGACCATGTTCGGGTCGCCCACGCCGTAGGTCTGGCCGTGGGGCTTGCTGGCGAGGCCGGCGTAGTAGCGGAAACACCCAGCCGTGTCGGCCGCGTCGTAGCGCGCCTCGCGCAGCGGCTTGCCGTTGTTGCGCGTGTCCATCGCGGCGAGTTCCTCGGCGTTCTTCTCGACGAGGTCGGCGAGGGCGAAGAGCAAAGCGGCGCGCTCCGGTCCCGTGCTGCGGCCCCATGGGCCGTTGTCGAACGCCTCGCGCGCGGCGCCGATGGCGTCCTCCGCGTCGGCCGCGGTGCTGTCGGTGGCGAGGGCGATGACGGAGTTGTCGGCCGGGTTGAGGATTTCGCGGGTGGCCCCGCCGCGGGCCGGGACCCAATGGCCATTGATGTGGTTGAGGAGGGTTTTCATGGAGGTGGTGGCGTCAGGCGGATTTCCAAAGGGCGGCATTCAGGCAGGCCCAGAGGTGGATGATCCAGCCGAGGGTGCCGAGGGAAACGAACCAAAGGACGGCCGCCCCGACGAAGAAAAGCACGGCGGCCAGGAAGCGGCCCTGCACGAGTTGGCCGAGGCCGGGGAAGAAGAGGCTGCAAAGTGCCGCGATGACATTGCCGGCCGAACCTTGTCCCGCTGTCATGGGGGCAATAAAGACGCGCTGCGGCGCCTTGTCTATCCCGCAAACGGCCGCTCGCGCGCGAACCAGTCCACGACCTCGGGATAAAGCACGTGCTCAGCCTCTTGGATGCGGGCATGAAGAGTCTCCACGGTGTCTCCGGGCATCACGTCCACCTCGGCCTGCGCGATGATCTCGCCGGTGTCGATCCCCTCGTCCACATAGTGCACCGTGCAACCGGCCACCGCATCTCCCGCGGCCAGCGTCTTCTCCCAAGCGCGGAGGCCGGGATGCTTGGGCAGGAGCGAGGGGTGGATGTTGATGATGCGGTGCGGGTAGGCGCGCAGCATCTCGGAGCCGACGATGCGCATGAAGCCGGCAAGGAGGACGAGTTCCACGTGGTCCTGCTGGAGGGCGTTGAGGATGTTGTGCTCGCTGGCCGGATCCAACCGCGAACGAGATTCGCCGGGATAGACATATTTCGCGTGCGCGCGGTGGGAACGTCCGATGTGGAGGATCCCCGCGTCGCGGACGTCCGAAATGACCACGCGCACTTCGGCCGGGATCATGCGGTCATGGATGGCGCGGAAGATCGCGTCGAGGTTCGAGCCCTTGCCCGAGCCGAGGACGCCGATGCGGAGTTTGTCGCCGGTGCTCATGATTTCCGGATCTTTCCCAATACTGCCGTGGTTGAGCGCCCGGGCACAAGCGGGAGAATCTCGATGGAAGTGCCGGCGGCCTTGAGGGCCTCGCGCTCGCCGGGATCAAGGGAGTCGAGTGTATAGTCCCCGCCCTTCGCGTAAACATGCGGACGCACCTTCTCGATCACGCCAGTGACCCGCTTTTCTGGAAAAACAACGACGTAGTCAACCGCCTCCAAGGCAGCCAGGACCTCGGCGCGGTCGTCTTCGGAATTGACGGGCCGCCCCTCCCCCTTGAGTTCGCGCACGGACTGGTCTCCGTTGAGGGCCACGGCGAGGGCGTCGCCCAGTTCGCGTGCGCAGCGCAGGTAGCGGACGTGCCCGGCGTGCAGGATGTCGAAGCAGCCATTGGTCAGGACAAGCCGGCGGCCGTTGCGGTCCATTTTCCTGCACACCGCGGCCAACTCCCCGACCTCCAGAACCTTGCCGTCCGACATGGCCCAAGGATTCCACCCTGCCGGTCATTGCGCAATGCTGCAGCAGGTGGTTAGGGTGGAGCTATGCGCATCGCCCGCATCGCCGACGGAGACGGACGGATCCTCCACGCCACCCCAACGGAGAATGGCGCGGTTTTCGCCGAGCTTTCGGGGTCGTGGGAAGCAGGCTTCACGCCGACGGGAAAGACGGTAACCGCCGCACGTCTGCTCGCGCCGCTGGAACCGACGGCGATCTTTTGCATCGGCCTGAATTACCGCGACCATGCCGCCGAGACGGGAGCACCGCTGCCGGAGTTTCCGGTCGTCTTCATGAAGAACCCGTCCGCGGTCACCGGCCCGGAGGGTGCGATCCGCCTGCCCCGGCGCCTTCGCAGCGACGAAGTGGACAGCGAAGCTGAGCTGGCCGTGGTAATCGGGCGCGAGTGCCTAAACGCTTCGCGGGCGACAGCGCTCGACTTCGTGGCCGGCGTGACCTGTGCGAACGACGTGAGCGCGCGCGACTGGCAACTCCGTCGCTCCGGCCGTCAATGGTGCCGGGCCAAGTCGTTCGACACCTTCTGCCCGCTCGGACCATGGGTCGTGACGCTCGACGAACTGCCCGCGTCGCTGCACCTCGACATCGGCGCCCGCATCAACGGCCGCGAGATGCAGCGCAGCAACACCTCCCAGATGATTTTCGACATCCCCGCGCTCATCGAGTTCCTCAGCGCGGACATGACGCTGCGCGCCGGAACCGTGATCCTGACCGGCACGCCGCACGGCGTGGGCATGGCGCGCCAACCGCCCGTGTGGCTCGCGGCCGGTGACCGCGTCGAGGTCGAGATCGCCGGCATCGGCGTGCTGGCGAATCCGGTGGCGGAGGGGGATTGAGCGCGCGTTGAAAGAGCTGCGGCCTGCGGTTCCCCCTAATGCGCGGCGACTGACAGGCGGCCCCGCGCTTTGTTAGGGTCACGACGCATGTCCTGGCGCATCCTGACCCACCACACCCTGAAGACGCTCCTGCGGGCTGTTCAGGTCTTGGTCTTCCTGGTCATTCCGTCGGTCATCGCCTACCTGCACTTCGTCGGCCTCCCATCGGCGTTCCACGCGCCGATCACCGAGGCAGCCGCCCGCGCGGGGCTCGAGCTTTCGTTCTCGCGCATGCGCATCGGCGTCCCCCAGGGCCTCGTGCTCGACAACGTGCGCCTGAACGCCAGCGGCCTTCCGCACGACCACGAGATCGGCATCGACCGTGCCGCGGTCTCGCTCAACTGGCGGCGCTTGGCACGCGGCAAGGTCGAGTTGACCGCCCTCGATCTTCGCGGCGCGCAGCTGATCCTCCCCGTGACCTCGGCAAACGGCACCGTCCGCGAACTGCGGCTGACCAAGGCTCGGGCGCGCCTCAACCTTTCCGACGGTGTCCTCAGCGTCCCCCTCGCCCGCTGCAACCTCCAGGGCATCGACATCAAGGCCTCGGGCCGCGTGCTTCTGCCCCCCCCGACCCCGGAGCGCCCTCGCACGGATCCGCCCTCCCTGCGCATCCCGGACATCGGCCAAGCACTCGAAATCCTCGACTCCCTCGATTTCGGCGAGGTGCCGCCCCAACTGGAGATCGAGTTTTCCGCGGACGCCTCCGACACCGCCAAGATGCAGGTGCCGCTGATCCGGTTCACCGCCCCGCGCATCGGCCGCGGCGGCGCCGAAGTGCGCGATGTCCGCGTCGAAGCCTCGCTCGACGCGGGGGTGGCCACCGTGCAGCAACTCTCGGCGCGCGACCCGCGCGGTGGCCTGCTCACCGGCGCAGGACTGTGGAGCGTGCGCGACGGCGCGGTCGAAGCTGACGTGAACTCCACCCTCGACCCGCTGCCGTGGTTGGAGGAATTCCAGCCAACCGGGCCGTGGACGTCGCTTTCCTTCGACACCGCCCCCGCCATCCAGGCCACCCTCACCATCCCGCCCGGGCGGCCCAAGGACGCGATGGTCATCGGCACGGTCGAGACCGGTGACGGACTGATCCGGGGCGTGCCCATCGGCGGCCTCTCGGCCGGCGTGGCGTGGCGCGAGGGAAGTTTCTACGTCAGCGACCTTTCGCTCGGGCTGCCCACGGGCGACGTCCGGGCGGACTTGATGGTGCGGGCCGACGACTTCCGCGTCCGCGTCGAGTGCCTGGCCGATCCGACCCCGCTCCTCGGACTGCTCGACGAGAAGGTGCGGGAAACCGTGGCCAAGATGAACCTCGACTTCACCGACCCGCCGGAGATCCGGCTCGAGGCCTCCGGGCCGCGGGCCGACCCGGTCCAGCTTCGCGCCACCGGGACGCTCAAGCTCGGGCGCACGTCCATCCACGACTCGCCGATGGACAGCGCCACGGCGGACGTCTCATTCGCCGAACGCGCCCTCACCCTGTCGAACATCCGCGCCGTGCGGCCCGAGGGCACGGCCACCGGTGCGTTCACCTACGACTTCGCGCGCAACCAGGTGCGGCTCGACGGCATCCGCAGCACGATGAACGTCTTCAACGTCCTGCAATGGGCGGAGCCGAATGTGGCCCGTGAAACCATCCCCTACCGCTTCAAGTCCCCGCCGGAGGTCACTGCCGGCGGCACGGTCGAGTTGAAGGATCCCAACCTCACACGCATCTGGGCCAACTTCACCGCCCCCCAGGGCCTCGACTACGACCTCCTCGACCGCACGCTGAGTTTCGGCCGCGCGACCGGTTCGCTGGAATTCGCCGGACGCAAGATCGCGGTCAAGGTTCCCTCGGCCGCGCTTTACGGGGGCACCGTCGCGCTGGATGCCTCGATCACGACCGGCGAGCCCGGGGCCGCGCAGACGGTCGGGGTCAAACTCGAAGGTGTGAACTTCGAAACCCTGACCAAGCTTTACTTCGACTACAACAACTCGCAGGGCGTTGTGGGCGGGCGCTACAACTTCACCTTCGTGCCCGGCCAACCGCAGGCCATGAAAGGCTCCGGCAGCCTCCTCGTGCAGGAGGGCAACGTCTTCGCCATCCCCGTGCTCGGACCGCTCTCCGTCGTGCTCGACAGCATCGTGCCCGGCACCGGCTACCAGACCGCGCGCGAGGCGAAGTGCGACTTCAAGGTCGCCGACGGCGTGATCAGCACCGAGAACCTCGTTGTCGTGGGCCGCGGCTTCAGCATGATCGGCCAGGGCAAGATCTTCTACCTCGAGGACCGCATGGACTTCGGCGTGCGCATCAACGCGCAGGGCGTCCCGGGATTGCTGCTCTATCCGGTGAGCAAGCTCTTCGAATACGTGTCGGACGGGAAATTCTCCGAACCGCAATGGCGTCCCCGGGTCTTGCCCAAGGGACAGGGTGCGAAACCCGAGAAGACCCCCGCCGCGGGGCGGGGCAACGGCGCGCAGCAGCCGTGACCGGACGGCCGGTCCCTAGCGGAGCAGCAGGACCGAGCGGGCCTGCTTGATCGCGCGGGTGATGCGGCGGTGCAGGTGGGCGGGGACTCCGGTGAGGCGGCGGGGAAGAATCTTGCCGCTCTCGGTCACGAAGCGCTTGAGCAACTCGGGATTCTTGTAGTCGATCGCGTCGAACGGAATGTCGATGCGGCGGCGCGGCATCGGGCGGTTGGCCCGGCGCATGGCGGCGCGGCGTTTGGGTGTCTTCGGTTGCATGATGGCTTACTTGGTTTCCCGGTGCAGCGTGTGGCGGCGCAGATGCGGGTTGTATTTCTTCTTCTCGAGGCGCGACGGCGTGCGCGGGCTCTTCTTGTTGCGCGTGCTCATGTAGCGCGACACGGGTTTGCCCTCGGCCGCGGCCTCGGTGCATTCGAGAGTGATGATTTCCTGTGGCATGGTGGTTATTCCTTGGCGTCGGCCGTCGTCTCCTCGTCGGACTCGTCCCCGGACTCATCCTCGAGCGGCTCGAAGAGGCGGGTGACGGGCTGGCGGATGCGGCTGAAGCGGTTTTTCTTCTCGATCTCGCTCTGGCACTCCACGGTGAAGCGGGCGAAGGGCCGGGCCTCGAGGCGCGCCTTGGGGATGGGTTTCCCGCTCATCTCGCAGGTGCCGTAGGCGCCGCGCTGGATGCGCTTGAGGGCTTCGTCGATCTCGAAAAGTGCATCCTGTTCCTGCGAGAGCAGGTTCAGGGCGAAGTCGCGGTCGTAGGCGTCGCTGCCGGCGTCCGCTTGGTGCAACCCGTGGGCCGAGACCTCGTGGCTGTCGTTGCCGGTGCGGAGATTGTCGCGCGCCACGCCGGTCATGGAATCAAGCAGGGTGTCCTTCAAGGCGAGCAGGCGCATGTGCTGCTTCTTGAGCCAAGGATTCAATCGGCGGCCCTTGTCCACGGGTTGGCCGAAAGCGAGCATGGCCTTGGTTCCGACCACTGGTGCCTTCTGGGCCGGACGCTTGCGCGCGGGGGCCTTGGGGGCGGACGGCTTTCGTGACGCAGGTTTGGCCGGCTTCTTCACCGCTTTCTTTGCCGCGGGTTTGGCGGATTTTTTCGCCGCCGGCTTGGCCGGTTTCTTGGCCGCCGACTTGGCCGGCTTGCTGGCGGCCTTGGGTTTGGCTTTGGCGGAGGCTTTTTTCTTGGATACGGCCATGAGAATAGATCTTTCTGAAAGGGGCTGGGACACTAGCGGCCAGGCACCCGGGAAGCAAGGCTTTTCGAGCCCCTACCCTGCCGGCTTCAAGGCGGGAGCCTCTTCCAGGAGGAAACCGACCATGGCCAGCGGGGGCAACTCGATCTGGATCGAGAAGTCGCGCCCCTGCCAGGGAATGGGCTCGGCCTGCAGGCCGCCCATGTTGCCGACATTGCTCCCGCCGTAGACCTCGGCGTCCGTGTTGAGGACCTCCCGGTAGAAACCGGCGCGCGGGACACCGATGCGGTAGCCGCCGCGGACGACGGGGGTGCCGTTCATGGCGAAGACGACGATCTGGCCCTCGGACGACTTGCGCAGGAAGGCGACGACGCTGTTGTCCGAATCGTGGAAGTCGATCCACTCGAATCCGTCGTTCGTGTCGTCCAACTCGTAGAACGCCGGGCAGGTCTTGTAGAGGTGGTTGAGGTGCTGGATGAGGCGGGACAGGCCGCCGTGGAGCGGGAACTGGGTGAGATGCCAATCGAGGCTCTGGCTGTGCCGCCACTCGCTCCACTGGCCGAACTCGCCGCCTTGGAAGAGCAGCTTCTTGCCCGGGTGCGCCCACATGAGGGCGTAGAACATCCGCAGGTTGGCGAACTTCTGCCACATGTCGCCCGGCATCTTGCTGAGCAGCGCGCCCTTGCCGTGGACCACCTCGTCGTGGCTCAACACGAGGACGAAGTGCTCGTGGAAGGCGTAGAGCAGGGAGAACGTGATGCTTCCCTGATGGTAGCGCCGGTGGATCGGGTCGAGCGACATGTAGTTCAGGAAGTCGTGCATCCAGCCCATGTTCCACTTGAACCCGAAGCCGAGGCCGCCGAGGTAGGTCGGACGGGAAACACCCGGCCACGCGGTGGATTCCTCGGCGATCGTCATGATGCCGGGAAAGCGCTCGTAACTGACCTCGTTGAAGCGCTTGAGAAAATGGATCGCGTCGAGGTTCTCGCGGCCGCCGAAGCAATTGGGCACCCAGTCGCCCGGCTCGCGCGAGTAGTCGAGGTAAAGCATCGAGGCCACCGCGTCCACGCGGAGTCCGTCGATGTGGTATTGGTCGAACCAGAAGAGCGCGTTGGCGATGAGGAAATTCCGCACCTCGTTGCGCCCGTAGTTGAAGATGTAGGTCCCCCAGTCGCGGTGCTCCCCCTGACGCGGGTCGGAGTGCTCGTAGAGGTGCGTGCCGTCGAACAGCGCCAAGCCGTGCGCGTCCTTCGGGAAGTGCGCCGGCACCCAGTCGAGGATCACGCCGAGGCCCGCCTTGTGGCAGTTGTCGATGAAATGACGGAACTCGTCCGGGTTCCCGAAGCGGCTCGTCGGCGCGAAATAACCCGTCACCTGGTATCCCCACGAGCCGTCGTAGGGATGCTCGGCCACAGGCATCAACTCGATGTGGGTGAAGCCCATCTCGAGGCAGTAAGGGATGAGGCGCTGCGAGAGTTCGATGTAGCTGAGCGGACGGTTGTTGTCCTCCAACACGCGCTGCCACGAGCCGAGGTGGACTTCGTAGATGCTGACCGGCTTGCGGTGCCACGACTGCTCGGCGCGGTATTTCATCCAGCCCTCGTCGGACCATTTGAACCGGTCGAGGTTGTAGACGATCGAGGCGGTCTGCAACCCGTGCTGGCCGTAGAACGCGAACGGGTCGCTCTTGAGGAAGACATCGCCGTGGTAGCCCTTGATCTCGAACTTGTAGTGCGTCCCTTCCTTGATGCCGGGGATGAAGATCTCCCAGACGCCGCTCCCGAGGAGGCGGCGCATCACGTGGACGCGGCCGTCCCAGCGGTTGAAGTCGCCGACGACGCTCACGCGCTGCGCGTTGGGCGCCCACACGCAGAAGACCGTGCCGGCCACGCCGCCAACCTCGGTCAGGTGCGCGCCGAACTTGTTGTAGAGGTCCCAGTGGTTGCCCTCGGCGTGGAGATACACGTCGGTGTCGCCGAGGATGCGTCCGAACGAGTAGGGATCGCGCTCCTCCCAGACCGCGCCGTCATGCCCGCGGAAGCGCAGCGTGTAGGGAAACTCGAGCGAACCCTTCGGCAGGACGGCCTCGAAGAACCCCGCGGTGTGGATCCGCGTCGCCTCGAACACCTTGGACTTGTCGCCCAAGTCCACCACCTGCACCGCGGCGGCGTCCGGACGAAACACGCGCACCGCGAGAAAATCCCCGGCCCTCCGCATGCCGAGCGTGTGGAAAGGGTCCGCGTGGCGGGCGTCGAGAAAAGCGGCGAGTTCTTCCGGGGGGACGGTGGGGTT
This sequence comes from uncultured Chthoniobacter sp., assembly GCA_964609925.1. Taxonomy (GTDB): domain Bacteria; phylum Verrucomicrobiota; class Verrucomicrobiia; order Chthoniobacterales; family JACTMZ01; genus JACTMZ01. Next base: position 22,218 of record CAZSUJ010000041.1, read on the forward strand.
GTTCATGGGCGGGGAAGCGGGAAAGGCCATGATTACCCCCGCCGACCCCATGCGGCAAGGGTCGAGCGAGGCCTCAGCCCACGGAACCAGCCGAGTTGGCGAGCTCGGCCTCCTCGGCTGGCAGGAACGGCTTGAACCGGTTCTTGTCGATCGCCTTCATGAACGCCTCGTGCGGGCTTACGCGGCCTTGCTGCAACTGCGCCCAGATCGCGTCGTCCATGAATTGCATGCCCTGAGCGCGGCCACCCACGATGGCGTCCTGCAACTTCTGCGTGGCTCCCTCGCGGATGATGGCGGCCACGGCGCTGTTGACCACGAGGATCTCGTTGACCGCGATGCGTCCCCCGCCGTCCTGCCGCTTGAGCAGCAACTGCGCCACGACGCCCCGCAGCGAGGCCGCGAGCATCGTGCGGACCTGCGATTGCTGGTCGGACGGAAAGACGTCGATCATGCGGTCCACCGTCTTGCGCGCGTTGTTCGTGTGCAGGGTGCCGAAGACGAGGAGGCCGGTTTCGGCCGCGGTGAGCGCGAGCGAGATCGTTTCGAGGTCGCGCATCTCGCCCACGAGCACGATGTCGGAGTCCTCGCGCAGGGCTGCCTTGAGGCCCGCGGGGAAGTTGGCCGAGTGCTCGGGCACCTCGCGCTGCGTGATGATGCTGCGCTTGTTCGAGTGCACGAACTCGATCGGTTCCTCGATCGTCACGATGTGGCGGGCGAAGTTGACGTTGATGTAATCCATCAGGGCCGCCAGCGTCGTGCTCTTGCCCGAACCGGTCGGGCCGGTCACGAGGACGAGGCCGCCGCGGAGGTGGCCGAACTCCTTGATGACGGGCGGAAGACCGAGTTCCTCGAGCGTGGCGATGCGCGTCGGAATCAGACGGAAGACGGCGCCGAGACCGTTGATCTGCTTGAAATAGTTGCAACGAAAACGGTTGTCCTCGTTCATCTCGTAGGCGAAATCGAGGTCGCCCTTCGCCTGGAAACGCTCCCAGTTCCGCGGGCTGCAGATCTCGCTCAACATGTAGTTGATCTCGTCGGCTGTCAGGACTTCCTCGCGGATCGGCATGACGTCGCCGTGGCGGCGGATCTTCGGCGGCTGGCCCTCGGCCAGATGGAGGTCGGACGCCCCCGCGGTGATCAGCACCTCGAAGAATTGGTCGATGTAGGCCATGGGATCAGAGCAGGCCGCAAACCTGCTTCATCTGTTGCTTTTGTTCGGCCCGGGCCACCGCCTCGTCCGCGGAAATCAACCCGGCCCGGAAAAGGTCGGTCAGTGAGTCGTCCATCAGCTTCATGCCGAGTTTTTTGCCGGTCTGGATGATGCCGGGAAGCATGAAGGTCTTGGCCTCACGGATGACGTTGCCCACGGCGGGCGTGTTCATCAGGATCTCGATGGCGAGGGCGCGCCCGGCGCCGTCGGCGCGCGGCACGAGTTGCTGCGAGATGATGCCACGCAGGGACTCGCTCACCATGATGCGGATCTGCTCGCGCTGGTCCACCGGGAAGACGTCGAGCAGACGGTCGAGCGTGCGGGCGGCGTTGGCCGTGTGCAGGGTGCCGAGCACAAGGTGGCCGGTTTCCGATGCCGTGATGGCCAGCGAGATCGTCTCGAGGTCGCGCATTTCACCGACCATGATGACATCCGGGTCTTCGCGCAGCGCGCCGCGCAGGGCCGCACCGAACGACTCGGTGTGCGTGTGCACCTCGCGCTGGTTCACCTGACAGCCCTTCGGCGTGAAGATGTATTCGATCGGATCCTCCAGCGTGATGACGTGGTCGTGCCGCGTGCTGTTGACCTCCTCAACCAGCGCCGCAAGGGTGGTGCTCTTGCCGCTGCCCACCGAACCGGTGACCAGCACGAGGCCGTTCTGGTATTGCGTGAGGAGCTTCAACTGCGGCGGCAATCCGAGTTCGTCCATCGTGCGGACGTTGGTCTGGATGATGCGGAACACCAGATCGTAGCCGAGGCGGTGACGAACCACGCTCGTGCGGTAGCGGCCCTCGGAATTGGAGTAGGCGAAGTCCACGTCGCCGCGCTCCTCGAGGAGTTTCTTCTGCGCGTCATTGAGGAAGCCCATGGCCAGACGCTCGGTATCGGCCGCAGCCAGCTTGTCCGCCTGCAGCCAGATCGGCTCAAGGGTTCCGAAGCGCCGCCAAGTCGGCTGCACATTGACGCTCAGGTGGATGTCCGAGGCCCCGGATTCCTTGCCGATGGCGAGGTATTGGTCAACGTGGGCGAGGACATGGACAGCCCCCGGTTGTTCATCCACGACTTCGACGGAAGTTGCTGAGGCAGAAGGGTCGGACACGGCGCGGTCAGGTTTCAGTTCTTGCGGGATGAGCGCAAACTCAAAATCAGCGGGACGACTTGCGCCGTCACCGTCGGCAGCAACTTGATGAGCGTGGGCACCCAGAACGCGGCGCCGCCCGAGTCCGGATAGGATTGTCCGCCGCGGCCGGAGGGACGAATGACGCGGGCGATGGCAAAGCCCGCCACTGCGGCGGCCGGCAGCCACCATTTCCAATTCTCCGCGACGCATTCGCGGAGGCCGGTCAGCGGGTTGGCCGCATCGGCAACCACGCGGGCACGCCGACCGAGGTCGCGCCCGGCGGCTTCCAATTCGACCAGATAGTCCTCGCGGTTCATGAAATCTTGTCCATCTCCCTTCGCAAAACCTCGCGCGTGCCGGGGAAGAGGGGCTTCTTGGCCAGACGCACAAGCACGACAAGCAGGATTCCGGCCAGAACAACGTGGAGACCGAAGAGCACGAACAATGCAGCGAGGATCTTCCCTCCCATCAGCGAGGTCGCAGCGATCGTCACGCCCGTCACGAGGAACAGGTAGGCGAAGACGACCGCGACGATGAAACCGACGCAAAGGCTGGCCAGCACCAGCGAATGCGCACCCGTCTCCCGCAACTCGAGGCCGAACAATCCGGTGAATGCGCGCAGATAACGCGACAACGCGGCGGCGAGGCTCCCGGCTGCGTCCTGCAACCCGGGGCCGTTCACCGGCGGCGTCTGTTCCGCGCCCGGTCGGCGAGTCATGCCGGACCGGTCAGCGCCGGAGGATCACGCCGAGGATGAAGCCAGCGGCGAGGGCGATGCCCACGGCCTGCAGCGGGTTCTCGCGGATGTATTCCTCGCTGTCTTCGGTGAGGGTCCGTGCGCGGCCGGTCGTGTCCGACCAGACCTGCCCGGCCCGCTCGCGGTATTGTCCGGCGCGCTGGGTCACGGTTTCGCGCAGGTCACTCAACTTGGCTTCCGCGGCCGCACGGAATTCGTTGGCCGCCTCGGTGGCGTGGGATTTGCCGCTTTCGAATTTCTTCGCGGCGTCTTTGGATTCTTTGTCGCTCATGATTTTATTGGTTCACTGGAATCCTCGCAGAGGGGTCACCTGCTGGCAAGCGAACCCGCCCCCATGGCATCGTTTTTCTTGAAGCAGGCGTAACCTTGGCGGACAACATCCCATTTCATGAGCGAACCCTCGCCCCGCCAAGCCGACCTGCTGCCTCCGGAACTCATTGCGCGGATTGACGAGGCCGTCACGCACTACCCCGTCTCGATCCGCAGCGCCTCGCTGCCACTCCTGCATCTCTGGCAGAACCACTTCGGCTACATCGACGACAGCGGGGTCAACTGGATCGCCCGGCGCCTCAACCTCGAGCCGATCAACATCCTCGAGCTCGTCACCTTCTACCCGTGGTTCCGCCAGACGCCGCCCGGGCGCACCACCATCCGCGTCTGCCGCACGCTCTCCTGCGCCATGGCCGGGTCCTACGAAGTGCGGGAGGCCCTTTGCAAAGCAACCGGCATCGGCGCGGAGGCGCATGACCACGGGCACGGGCTCAACAGCCCGGATGGCAAATACACCATCGAGTTCGTGGAGTGCCTCGCCAGCTGCGGCTCGGCGCCCGTCGCGCTCGTGGGCGACCGTTTGCACGAGAACATCGGCGCGGAGGAAGCGCCCGCACTGCTCGGCGCCGGCACGGAGGGTTACCGCAAGGTCGTCCGCGCCCCGCACGCGCAGGAACGCCGCTTGGTCCTGCGCAATGTCGGACGCGACGACTACGACACGTCGCTCGATTGCTACCTCCGCCACGGCGGTTACGAATCCCTGCGCAAGGCGCTCAAAATGGAGCCGTCCGCCATCGTCGGCGAGGTCAAGGCCTCGAATCTCCGCGGCCGCGGCGGTGCCGGCTTCCCGACCGGCGTCAAATGGGGCTTCATCCGGCGCGACGACGGCAAGCCGCATTACCTCGTCATCAACGGCGACGAATCCGAGCCGGGCACGTTCAAGGACCGCTACATCCTCCACGAGGACCCGCACCAGCTCCTCGAGGGAATGATGATCACGGCCTGGGCGCTCAAGATCCACCTCAGCTACATCTACATCCGCTGCGAGTTCCCCGAAGCCGCGCGCATCGTCGAGAAGGCCATCGCCGAGGCGCGGGCCGCGGGCTTCATCGGCAAGGACATCCTCGGGAGCGGCTTCGACAGCGAGGTCTATGTCCACCAAGGCGCCGGGGCCTACATCTGCGGCGAGGAGACGAGCCTGCTGGAATCCCTCGAGGGCAAGCGCCCCTACCCGCGCATCAAGCCGCCCTATTTCCCGGCCGTTTTCGGGCTCTACAACAAGCCGACCATCGTGAACAACGTCGAGACGATCTGCCACGTGAAGCACATCATCGCGATGGGCGGGGCGGAGTTCGCCAAGCTCGGGTCGCCCGGCGACGGCGGCACCCGCACGCTCGGCGTCAGCGGCGATGTCCAGCGCCCCGGATTCTACGAACTCGGCTGCGGCCAGGTCACCGTGGGCCAACTCATCAACGACATCTGCGGCGGACTCAAGCCCGGGCGCAAATTGAAGGCCATCATCCCCGGCGGCAGCTCGGCGAAAGTCCTGCGCGCCGGAGAGAAATACAAGATGAAGCGCAAGGGGCCTGACGGCGCCGAGACGACGGTCGAAGTGGACCTCATGGACCTCGTTCTCGACGCCAACAGCCTCGCCGCAGCCGGCTCGATGATCGGCAGCGCGGGCGTGATGGTGCTCGACGACTCGCGCGACATGGTCTGGGTGCTGAACAACATCAACGACTTCTACGCCCATGAAAGCTGCGGCCAGTGCACGCCGTGCCGCGAAGGCAGCCTCTGGATGTCGAAAGTCACCACCCGCATGGCCGGGGGCGACATCCGCGCGGGCGACGCCGACCAGCTCGTCGGCATCGCCGACAACATCGCCGGACGAACCATCTGCGCGTTCGGCGAGGCCTGCGCATGGCCGACCCAGAGTTTCGTGGCCAAGTTCCGCGAGGAATTCCACCCGCGCGAAGCCGCCGCTTCAACGAACGGCAACGGCGCCAACGGCCACTGATGGCCTCACCATCGAGGTAGGGACGATCCGCCGGGGCGTCCGCGTCGTGTCGCCCGGATCAACCCCCGAGTTCGGCGCACAGCGCCCCTCCTACTCAGGCAGCACGTAAAGAATCCGTCCGCACTGCTCGCAGGACACGACTTTCGTGCCCGCCTGCGCGTCGTGCAGCGTCGCCGGCGTGACCGTCATGTGGCAGCCCGAGCAATGGTTGCCGTCCAGCGGCACCACCGCCCGCCCGCCCTTCGAGCGGAAAAGCTTTTCGTAATGCTCGAATAGATCCTCGTCCGCGCTGCGCACCGCGTCCGCCGCGGCCTCGCGCTCGACGCGCAATCCATCCACCCGCCCCTGCAGCACGCCGACCTTGTCGTCGCACGTCTTGAGCAGGCCGGCCACGCGCGACTTCTCGGCGGCGAAGCGCTGCTCGGCCGCGGCGATGGCCGGCTTCAAGTCCTCCGCCTCCTGCATCAATTCCAGTTCGCGGTCCTCGATCGCGGAGATGTCCTTCTCCGCCCGCTCGATCTCGTGCTTGAGCGCGGCGTATTCCTCGTTCTTGCGCGTCTCGAATTGCTGGGTGCGGTATTTGGCGATCTGCCCGCGTTTGCCCTCGGCCTCGACCTCGAGCCGCTTGCGCTCGACCTCGATCTGCGTGGCCCGCGTCCGGTCGGCCTCGAGTTGCTGGCGGGCCGCCTCGAGTTCGCGCTCCAGCGCCGCTTTCTCGCGTGGCACTCCCTCGATCTCGCGGAGGAAAGTCTGCAGCCTTTGATCCCGCTCCTGCACGAGGAGCAACTTCTCCAAGAGTTCAACCATTGCGCTGTCTTCTAGGCGCTCGCCACGGGCGCGGCGAGCATGAAAGCGGTCCGGCTCCTCAACCCAGCCCCAACTCCGCCACGCGCCGCGCCAGCTTGGCGGCGGAGAAGTATTCCTCGGCCAGTTGCCGGGCGGCGCGGGCGTGGGATTCCTGATCGGCCGAGATGCGGTCCAGCGCCGCGGCCGCCTCCTCGACTGTGCGGAACCGCAGGAGGCCCTCGCCGGACGGAACGTCGACCGGACCGGTATCCTGCACAACGCACGGGCGACCGGCGGCGAGGTAGCAGACCGTGCGGTCGCTGATCCAACCGGTCTCCATCCGCACGTATCCGGGCTTGGCCACTCCGAACTCGCCCGCACTGGCCTGGATGTAGCGCCGGTAATCCTCGGGCGTCGAACTGACGTCATGGCTGTGAACGACTCCCCAGCCGAGCGAGCGGAGCCGCGCGGTCTCGGTCTCGTCGTCGCGCCCGAAGCACAGCGCCAGTTCGAGCGGGGCACCCGTCATGCCGGGGAGCAGGAGGAACGGCTCGAATCCGGCCCGCTTCGAATTGTCGTAGAATCCGCCGTCGGGCAGCGTGATGTATTCGGCTGCGTCCCAATGCGAGATCGCGGTGAAGCGCGCTCCCGCCGCCGGCGGGGAGGACTGCCACGAGGGCACATGCACCGCCGGGCGGAGACGTTCCCACGTCAGCCCGGTCGCGGGCACGAGCGGGTTGTGTGCACCGACGTTGCCGCCCACCGTCGCATAGACGTCGTGCGGCGCGATGGTGAAGTAGCCGCGTTCTACCCAGTGGTGGAGCAGGCCGGGGTCGATGTCCATCAGCACGGACCGCCGGAACCGCCGCACCGCTTCGGCGGGGAAGCCGTAGCGGAAATTGACAAAGAGATCGGCCTGCGCGCCGGCCTCGTTGAGTGAGATGGCGCCCAGCTCGGCGAGTCCGGCCACCGGCTCGCCGTTCTCGCCGCAGAGGGCCACGGCGCACGGCATCGCGGCGGTGGCGAGGCGCCGACGGAGCTTGAGGAAGGCCGCGTGCAGCGCCTCCGGACCGCGCAACTTGGCCCCGACCGGCTCGAGCCAGATGACGCGGAACCCCGCTTCGGCGAAGCCCAGCGCCCAGTTGTAGTAGCACCAGAAATGCCCGCCGCCCTGCGGATAACCCAGGGTCTGGGCCAGAAGGCAAACGGTGGGCTTGCGCTCGTTCACGGGTCAGGCGGCGAGGGTTGCTTGGCGGGTTCCGGCCGGACGCGGTTCCGCTCCGTAAAGCGTGAAGCCGGCCGTGTCGCGGACCTCGACGTCCACCAGCCGTCCGGCGAGGTCGTCGCCGCCGTCGAAGACGACGATCTTGTTCCCGCGGGTCCGCCCGGTCAGCCGCGCCTCGTTGTGCCGGCTCGGGCCGGCGCAAAGGATCTCGACCGTGCGGCCGACCAATTCCTGCAGCTTGCGCTGCGCGTGGCGGTCCACCACGGAGAGTAAATCCTGGTTGCGCTCCTCCTTGACCTCCTCGGAAACCTGCGCACCCATCGTCGCGGCCGGCGTGTCCTTCCGCGGCGAATAACGGAAGACAAATGCATTGTCGAAACCGACCTCATCCACCAAGGCCCGCGTCGCCGCGTAGTCCTCGTCGGTCTCGCCGGGGAACCCCACGATCACGTCGGTCGTGATGGCAATGTCCGGACAATTCGCCCGCAACCGCGCCACGAGCGCGCGGAACTTGTCCGCCGTGTAGCCGCGGTGCATGGCTTTGAGGATGCGGTCGGCCCCGGATTGCAGGGGCAGGTGCACATGCTCGGCCAGCTTGGGCAGGCGGCCGAAGCAGTTGACCAGGTCGTCGCGGAAACCGATGGGGTGCGGCGACGTGAAGCGCAGCCGCTCAAGCCCGTCCACCTCGTGCACCGCCTCGAGCAGCTGCACGAACGGGCTCACACCGTCCACCTTCGGGAACTCGTGCCGTCCGTAGAGGTTCACGATCTGCCCGAGCAGCGTGACCTCGCGGCAACCCCGATCCACCAACTCGCGCACCTC
>CAZSUJ010000042.1:0-30175 GCA_964609925.1 uncultured Chthoniobacter sp.
GCCGGTCGCAGAGGTTCTTCGTCGCGCTGTGCTCCACCGCGGAGGTGATGATGTGACGCTTTCCCGGCTGCGCCGCGAGGGCGGCGCGGATGGCGGTGTTGATCGACTCCGTGCCGCCGCTGGTGAAGACAAGCGCGTCGGGTGCGGCCCCGAGGAACGCCGCGACCTGCGCGCGCGCCCGAGCAAGAGCGTCGGCAGCCGCGCGCCCCGCCGCGTGCGGGCTGGACGGGTTGCCGAAGACATCGCCAAGAAACGGCAGCATCGCCTCGCGCACCCGCGGGTCCGGCTGCGTGGTGGCGTTGTTGTCGAGGTAGATCACGGGGCAGTTGAGGGATGAGGGATGAAGGTTGAGGGGCCAGGCCCTTTCACGCCCCGCGGCCTAACCGCCCGCGGTCTCGGCTTCCGGGCGCTCATACCAGAACGCGCAGCGGTCGCGGCGGCCGAGGTTGCCCGGCCATGCGCAGATCGCGAGCAGCCACACGGCCTGCCACGCAGAGAATTGCTGGACCTTGCGCGCCGACGAGGCCACGGCGGCATCGAGCACGCGGAAGCCGAGCCCGCGGCGGCGGCCCCACCTTTTCAGCGTCTTGGCGAAACCGAGTTCCTCGCCCGCATAGACCTTCTCGTTGAACCCGCCAGTCGCGACCCAGCCTTCGCGAAGGGCGAAGAAATACGAGCCGGCGGCGAGCCGGAACGTGCGACTGATCCAGTTCCAACCGGCCACTGTGCGGCGCGCCGCGGAATCGAGCGCCGCGCCCTCCAACTCGACGCGCGCGCCCCCGCCGCAAACCTCGCCCGAGCCCAAGGCATCGAGCGTTGCGCGCAGGACATCCGTCGTGAGCACCGCGTCGGCATCAAGCCAGACCAGCCACCGGCCCGATGAGGCCTCGGCGGCCGCATTGCGGGCCCGGGCGATCTGGCGGTGCGGCTCGAGCACCACGCGCGCCCCGGACTCCTCGGCCACCACAGCGGTGCGATCCGTCGAGGCATTGTCGCAAACGATCACCTCGTAGTCCTCCAAGCCGCACTCGGCCGCGGCGCGATGTATGGATTCCACGGCCCGGCCGACGAGCTTTTCTTCGTTGTAAGCAGGCAGCAGGAAACTGGTCTTCACCGCGGCAATCTGGCACGGGGCACGACCGATGCCAACGCGGAGAGCCGCGGAGCCCTACTTTCCTGCAGCCAGACGCGCGGCATCGAAGTCCGGCAGGCCCGCCTTCTTGAACCGTGCTTGCGCCCTCGGGACATCGTAAGCCACACGCCGGAACTCCACGCACTCCGCTGCGGGCTGGTAAACAACGTAGCAGGCCCGCGGGTCGTCGTCCCGGGGTTGCCCGACACTGCCAACGCCAATGGCATAGCGGCAGTCCGGATCCAACCCGACCGGCGATTCGCCGGGGGTGTAGGCGGAGATCTTCCCGTGGTTCTCCTGCCAGATCGCCGGGATGTGCGTGTGGCCGTAGAAGCTGATCCGGGTCTCTTGCGCGGCGAAGTGCTCTTTGGCCAAGCTGCGATTGATGATGTAGCCGAAGCTTGGCGGCTCATGGAGAGACCCATGGACCAAGGTCATGCCTGCGACCGGCACAACCAATGGCAACCCGCCGATCCACTCCGAATCCTCGGGGCTGAGTTGCTTTCCGCACAGCAGCAGAGCGGCCCGGAGGTCTCCGAGTTCCTTCGGGTCGAGGCGGTTTTTCTCGCACATCCGCGTGGCCAGATACATGGCCTCGTGGTTCCCCATGAGATTGATGGCTGCATACTCGCGCGCGAGCTTCACGCAGGCCGCGGGCTCGGGGCCGTAGCCTACGGTGTCGCCGAGGCAGAAAATGGCGAAGCAGCGCTGTCTGACGACATCGGCCAGCACCGCTCCGAGCGCGTCGATGTTGCCGTGAATGTCGGAAAGGATGGCGATGCCACCGGCGGAAAGCTGGGTTGACATGGATTGTCGAGCCGAGGGGCGGGGAGAGTGGCCTGAGGCCGGCCTTATGTTCCCTCCACGATGCGGCGTGAGTGGAAGCCGGTCATCCCCCGGTCGCGAAAGCGCTTGAGCGCCCGCGCGATGTCGTATTCGACCCTGCGAATCGTCAGGCGGCGCGCCGCTGGCTCATAGATTGCATAGGAAGCCCGGGGATCCCCATCGCGGGGCTGCCCCACACTGCCCACGCACACTGCGTAGAGCCGGCTCGGAGAAAGCCGCGACGAGTCAGCTTCGGGCACATGGCAGACCAGCTCTCGGCCCACTTTCTCCCAGATCAGCGGGACGTGGGTGTGTCCGTGAAAGGAGATGAAGGATTCTTGCGCGGCGAAGTTCTCCCGAGCGCCCTCCTCGCAGTCGATGTAATCAAACCGGGCCGACAGATGCAGCGAGGCATGGACAAACGTCATTTCCCCCGATCTCACGGATAACGGAAGCAGACCCATCCATTGCTTGTCGTCCTCCGTGAGTTCCTGCTGGCACAGCGCGATGGAGCCCCACAACCCCACGCCCCGTTCGCAGTCTGCCAGGTCGTCTTGGATCAAGGACAACGCCATGTCCTCATGATTCCCCATGACCACAGTTTCACAGTGCTGTCGGATCAAGCTCACGCACGCAGCGGGTTCCGGACCGTAGCCCACGACATCGCCAAGGCAAATGATGTCGCTGCACCCCTGTGCCGCCGCATCCGCAAGCACCGCCGTCAGGGCGTCGAGGTTGCCGTGGATGTCCGAGATGATGGCCAAAGGGCCAGCGGGCGGTCTGTTCAAGATCCTTGCGCCCCCCTGAGTTCGTGGGTCGCTTCCTTCGCGGGAACGATGAATTTCGCTATGCGGCTAATCGGATGAGCTACGTCGATGTGTTTCTCGAACTCACCCCGCGACCGGAATCTTGATCCGCACCACACGCAGAGCCGCCCGACAGCAGGAGGTGCGCCCCGATCATCATGGCACACCACGATGCGGGTCTGGCGATCAACCGGCTGGCAGGTTGCGAGCCATGCGTAGCGCAGTGAACGGCCGCGTTTCGGGCGGAGCGTGTGCTTTCTTCGAGAACGGTGGGATTTTTTCGGCAAAGCGCGGGGAGCCTGACGCTCGGCCCGCTTCTGGGGTTTTATGTGTTGCGGAATGGTTGGCATGAGTGGGGGCTTCCCATGATTGGCAGTTGGTTCAAGAACTGCAGAAATCTAGGGCGCACTGAGGAATGTGCCAGCCAGCCTGCGGGAAACGCGGGCGCGCACTTCATCGCGGAAGCAAAGCTGAAAGAGAAGATTCACGCGTTGTTCGACCGCACGGTGCCGAAGGCACAACTCCGCCAGATGCCGGTTGCGGGCGGTCTGGGTCCGCAACCTCTGAAGCTTGCGCCAAGCCTCCATCATTTCCTGGGCATCCGCTGAATTGCCGGCGGTGCTGCTGGCCAGTTCACGGGCGAAGTGCTCCACCAAACGTCTTTCCATCGCCGCGTAAAGGTGCCCCGCAGTGTGGATATCGATCCCGAGTTCGTCGGCGCATTCGACGCGAGATCTTCCGGCAGCCAAAGCCAAGGCGGCGTCCCATCGCATCTGAAGCCGGGCGTAGCTCCACTTGCGGCGGCAATGCGGGCACTGCCGCTGCCGCGCTGAGGAGGCGTGGGTCGGCGTCCCGTCGATCCAACAAAGTTGACGGCGCAGGAAGCGATCAAAGTCGTCCGCCGTCATGTCGCCAGTTTGCCAAGGCGGGTCGCCAAATGGGAGTCGGAGAGGCTTGGTCTCTGACCCGTTCTGATGGTGCGCAAGCGTCATTCGGAGGGTGATGTCGGCGCTGTTGCGCCACCCTCTATTGTGCAAGGCCTCAAAAAGTCGCTTCCGTCAGAGAAAAACCGCTGCGGACAGCCCCGACAACGCGCCCTGAAAAGCCGCACGAATGCCGTCCGCAGCCAAGAATTGGAGAGCACGCACGACCCGGCATGGAACCCCACCTGATCATCCCAAGTCCGTTGATTCTCTCACCGCGCGTGGCGCTTGATGTCCAATCAGGGCTGCTTCTCGATCCGCGAGTTTACCGGCATTGGCAGGGGGATTGGGGGGAGGTATCGGCCGAGGATGCCCAGCGCTTCACGGAGATCGCCGAAGCGAGCCCTTTGGTTGAGGTGCCTGTGCGGTCCTTATTCCACACGCTGTTCGGCGCGGTTGAGATCCTCAGTCGGCCAGAGCCGAAGATGCGCATTCCCACGGTCACCCTGGCTGGTCGCCCCGGCGAGGTCTGGCAACCGGCGCTGGAGACGGCTGTCTGGCTGAGTCCGGACCCAAGAGAGACCTGGACTCCGCCCTGCGATCACGCAAGAAGCGGCCAATCCGGCCCCCTATAGAAAGTGAAGACGCCTGAACGAGAAATGGTCCCAGTAACCTCGCAACCCACGATGGCCAATCGTTGCCCGAACCGCTTGCATGAACGCCAAACACAAACGCCAAGCATCTGCCCCTCACGGGGAGCCCAGCAGCAACGACTAACGCGCGCGGTCCGCAGCGTATGGCATTCCCCCTTCGTTGAGTTGAGATTTGCTGAGAGAACCCACACTTGTCTCATCAACGGAGTGGCCGCCACCTTTGAGCAGACAGCATCAATTGCGCCGAGCCAACGTCAGTTGCAAATCGTGGACATCAACTCGCCGCCGATGACGTATCGCGGGCAGTTGGTGACACTTTAGAAAATGGTTGCTGAGGGTGTTGTCGTCTGCCAATAAGGTTCTGATTGAGTTGCTGGTATTCGCCCCAAATGCAAATTAAACACAAATCAATAATCTGGGCGACTTCCCTCGCAGTTGCATTGGCCAGCGTTCTTCCCTTTATGTTACTCTTCACGGGGAAAGTTCCTAAAGGCACGCAGCTACTGTCCCCGCTTATGCTTCAATCACTATTGGTGGAGATTTTCGTATTGCTAGTCGCGGCTGTGCTGCCGGCTGTCTTAGTTGGCTTTCTACGCTGGAAAACATGGGGACAAAGAGCGCACAGCGCGCTGCGAATATCAACCGCACTACTCATAATCATCATTGGGCTGGAGTTTCTTTCTGGCCCGGGAGTGCACCCCTATGACACTCAGGAATACAAGGCAAGGCGTGCTGACTTTATCAATTCCTTATCGCCAACGCCAGTCCCGACAAAGTGACAAAACGCTCCCCTTGTGTCATACCGCCCTATGAGTTTGTTCTTCTGAACCTCGAAGCGTCGATTCTATGAGGTCGGTCTTTGCCATCCTTGTGCTTGCCGCAGCGCAGTTTACGTCTCCTGCATTGTCCGATACTGAGGCGCGGAATTATCAAGCCAAACCATCACAGCCTATTTGGCCCTACCCCCCCCCTTAGCGGAGGGCAGGGGGACACGCATAGACTCACACTTTACCTTTCAGGCGTCGCCGAGCTTCTCGAAGTGCCAGAAGAAATCCTCATGAACAACCCGCAAAAAGCACTGGTGCCACGACGGCCTAATGTGGCAGTCTGATATGTGCAATGGGCAAACAGGCTAGCGGACCAGTGTTCACAAGGAGGAGCTTCGCACTGTCTGGGTCAAGCGGCGGGGACAGGTGCAACATCGTTAGAACCACCAACCCCACATCCAGAATGCTGTTCAGGACTGCTTTGTCGGAGAGGACAATAGCTGGCCCCTCGGCGTCGACGATGTCTTTGCACTGCACTTTCCTTGCGACGCTATCGCTGCTCCTGCTGCTGTCGGCGGCGCGCGCCGAGCCTGCTGACGCCATTGCGTCAGTCGCGGTAACACCTTCACAGACTCAGATTGCTTTTGGAGAGGCGTTTGAGATCAGATTCAACGTGGGGGTCTACAGCGCGCGCGCCAAAGACCGAAAATTCCCAGAGAAAGTGAGCGGAGACGGTTGGGTTGGTGCGCTAACAAGGACTAGCGAGAGTGGAGCTTACGAAACCCAAGGCCGAATAGTGGATCGGCACACTGCGACCTATGCCATTAAGCCCACACGCACCGGTAGCATTTCTGTAAATGGCATTACTCTAGAATTAGACCAGACACAGATTGAATTACCCGCTCTCACAGTCATTGTATTGCCGATGGAGTTAAGATATCCGGTTCTCGTGCGCGGTGCTGGCAAGTGTCCCGACTCGGAGTCAGATTTTCTGTCGATGTGGAGAAAAGCACAGAGCGGGTCTCAGGCATTTATATGGGACTTCGCAAGCAGCTTAGTCGGCAAGTCTTTCGACGATCCGGTGCTCGAGATGGATATTGGTCGTGGCAACGTGAGTAAAGTGATAGAGCGCTGCTTGGCAGAGCCAACTAGCCCTCTAATTACAGAAGCGTGGCGTCTGGTAAAGGGGCGGTTGCTTATGTATGGTGCACCTGGCTTGCACCCAAGACCATCAGAAGCAGTGGCGATGTTTCAGTTATGCAATGAACACACACTCGAGGAGCCTGAGATCCAAAGAGAAGCGCAGTTTGAAATTGGGCTGGCTCTCATGACAGGAAGTGGTGTCCAGCAGGACGTTGCCGCAGGCGAGAAATGGATCCAGAGAGCTGCAGATAAGGGCTACGATCCAGCTCTTGTTTTTCTCAAGGAACGAGTGACACGAGCCGATGCTCACCGCGATGGTAGTTCCAAGACAGCAGCAGCCAATAACTCGCTCTCCGGCAGTAATCTCACTACTGGCAGCGTTCCCACAACCGACGGGCATGTGGTTGTCTCGTTGTCGAACCATGTGTCGGTTGAACTGCCCATGGGCTGGAAGATGCTCAACGAAGGTGAGGTTGGCAACGCGGCATCTGTTGCAGCATCCGCTGCTGCGAAGTCGGGGCAGTCGCGGCCTGGGCCAAGTTTGAGTGCTGATGCGACCTATTCCGATGCGAGCGGCAAAGTCATCGCATTGTTCAATGTTCGATACTATCCGGATGCGACTCTCACGCAGAAAGACACGGCTGACGCGACAGCTGAGGATATCTCCAAAATTGACGCTGGCATAAAGAGTGGAATGCAAACTTCCGGGGGATCAATGGGATGGACTGTCCTAGAGTGGAAAGGGACGAAACCGCAATTATTGAACGGGACTCACTCGCTTCTCACGGAGTATACTCGGTCTGGGGTGGGTGGAGCAGGACCGAAATGCGTCAGACTTGTCCGGGTATTCAACGGCAATAAATCCTTTACAATCACCGTATCGCACGATCTTGCGAAAGATGCAGAGCTTCGACCTGTAACGGACCGCATAATTGCTTCAATTAAAATTGGGGATATTGTGGGGCCCGCCGTCGAATCGGGGGAAAACTCGCCCTATATTGAAGAGAACAAAAGCGTCGTAGATCCGGATTCAGCATCGAAGTCCGGCACTGACAACAACTCCCCATCAACCGTAACAAATTCAACCCACATAACCTTCGAGAATGCTCGCGATGGCTTTCGTATTTCTATTCCGCCGGACTGGCAGGAAATTCCAGAATCCAAGATAGCAGAAAAGGTCGCTGCAGTCCGCAAAGCTTCTCCCGACATACAAGTCCCAGACTTTCAATACGGCTATCAGGCGCGCAGCGACCAATGGTTTACCTATCCCTATGTGCTCGTCTCGATCAAGCGCTCAGGGCGAGTGCCGGAATACCAACTTGCCAAGCTCCAGAATGTTGATTGGTCCGTCGGCGGAAAGGCGGTTCAGAACCTTTCGGACGGGCAAATCTCTCACCTCGAGATGGGCAAAGTTGCTTACGATCCCTCGACCCACATCATTTGGATGGCAAGCGAGGCAACGTATCCGGAGGTAGGAAAAGTTGGCATCCTGAACGGATCAGTGCAGACGCAGGAAGGAAGCATTTGGGTTTATGGTTATGCGTTACGGGATACCTTCGAGGCCAACAAGCCTACATTTGCACAGATCGCCGAATCAGTCCTGCCGACGGAGGCGCTGCGTTACAAACCGCGCTGGACTGACAGTGCTTTAGTCGGTGTTGTGGTAGAGTTGGCCGAGTCCCTTCGAGGAAGTGACTGGGCCAGAGTTGCAGGGAAGGGCGTGGCAGTTGGATTGCTGGTTCTCATAGTCGGTATCTTCTCTTGGTTAAAGTCGGTCTCGACCAATCGTAGAAAGCCAGAGTGAGACCCTTCAAGTAACGCCACGAGCAGGCAGTTCCAAAGGCAAAAGGGGGCCCCTTACCTTTTGCGATGAATGGCCTGAGGCAGCTAAACCGCAGTTCGTTTGTCCCCTGATTCTTCGCCGGGAGGCGAGGGCGTCAGCCCCAGATGGCGCTAACTTACGAATGGGGACCGTCAACAACCCTCAACACGATCTCAATAAGTGCACGCCCGCGAATTGGCGTCTCTCAACACATCGCAACAGCAAAGCCGACGCGGGCGTGAAGAGCCACGGCGATCCGGGCCGGCAGAACTCCGTTTGACCGGCCCAGTCTGCGCATGCTCGGGGAGACGGGCTGGCTCGGCTGGTTGGCGAAAGCGAAAGTCTGAAAGGTCCTGGATGCTGGCTTGAGACGCTTTCTGGGGCCGCGAGTTTTCGTTCTGCTGTGGCCGAGAGCCGGGATTTTGCTTGCCCCGGCCGGCCCCGTGACCCGCACCATGCCGCCCGAACATGAACATCATCATCGTGGGTGCCGGCTCGATCGGCCTGCACATGGCGCGGACGCTGGCCGAGCAGGAGCACTCGATCTGCCTCATCGAGGCGAACGAGAAGCTGGCGGCCGACCTCAACGAACAGCTCGACGCGCGCGTGCTCCACGGGAGCGGGGCCAGCGTGGAATTGCTCGAGGAGGCGGGCATCGCCAAGTGCGACCTGCTCTTCGCCCTGACGAGCCACGACCACACGAACCTTGTCTGCACGACCATCGGCAAGTCGCTCGGCGCGCGCCGGAGCATCGCCCGCACGAGCCTCGCCATGCAGCGCGAGCAGTGGCTCTACGACTACGCCGGGCAATTCCGCGTTGATTACCTGTTCAGCCCGGCGCGGCTGGCGGCGGTCGAGCTGGCCAAGTCCATCCGCAATCCCGACTGCCTCATGGTCGAGGAAATCGCGCGCGGCCGCATCGAGTTGCAGCAGATCCGCCTCGAACCCGGCAGCCCGGCACTCGCCGTGCCGCTGCGACAGCTCGGCCTGCCCGCGCGGGTGCGCATCGGCGCGATCCTGCGGCGCGGGAAGCTCATCATCCCCCGGGCCGACGATTCCCTGGAGGCGGGCGATGTGCTGACCATCTTTGGTCATCCGCGCCGCTTGGCCGAGGGGGTGAAGCGCCTGCACACCGGCAATGGCAACGACGAGCAGCTCAATGTCATGATTTTCGGCGGCGGCGACTACGGCTTTGCGCTCGCGCAGGCGCTGGAGGGCGGCAGTTTCCGCACGCGCATTTTGGAGAAGGACCGCCGCCTCTGCGAAACGCTCGGGCAGCAACTCCAGAACTGCACCGTCATCAATGTCGATGCCACGTCGCTTCATGAGCTGCGCGAGGAGCGGGCCGGGGAGGTGGACTTCTTCGTCGCGGCGACCTCCGACGACGAGGACAACGTGATGGCCTGCCTGCAGGCGCGCGATCTCGGTGCCGCGGCGTGCCTCACGCTCATCCACCGCGCCGACTACGCCAGCGCGATCCAGCGATCCGGCGCGCAACTCGGCATCCGCGACGCCGTGAGCCCGCGCGTGGCGGTGAGCCGAGAGTTGGCGCGCTTTGTCACGATGGATGAAGCCACCGTTCTGCGGACTTTGCAGGGCGGGGTGGAGGTGTTGTCCGTCCCGGTGGCCGAGGGCAGCACCGCCGCGGGACGCACCGTCGCGGAGGTCCAATGGCCGGAGGCCAGCGGCGTCATCGCCTTGCAGCACGGCAATCAGGCGTCCGTCCCGGCGGCCGAGGACCGCATCGAGGCCGGCGACACGCTCGTGGCCATCGTTGCTCCGGAAGCGCGGGCCGGCTTGATCCAGTTGCTCTCCTGATCCGCGCCCATGGACTACCGCCAACTTTCGCGCGTTCTCGGCCTGATGCTGATGCTCATGGCCGTCTCGATGGTCGCGTGCCTTGCTTACGCCATCATTGACAATGAGCCCCGCGAGGTGGCGGACCGCGCCCTGGGGTTGTCCGCGCTCGTCACGACGGGCGCGAGCGTGCTGTTGTTCTTCCTCGGGCGGGGCGGCGGACGGGAGATCCTGCGCCGCGAGGCCATCGCGATCGTCGGCCTCGGCTGGACGGTCTGCACGCTGTTCGGAGCGCTGCCCTACATGTGGAGCGAGCCGGCGTTGAGCCCCGCGGCGGCCATCTTCGAGTCGGCCTCGGGCTTCACCACGACCGGATCGAGTGCGATGCGGGACATCGAAGTCTTTCCCCGAGGAATCCTGCTCTGGCGGGCGACCACGCAGTGGCTCGGCGGCATGGGCATCCTCGTCCTTGTGGTGGCGGTGCTTTCGATGGTCGGCGCCGGGAGCAAGTCCCTCTTCCGTCGCGAATCGAGCGCGCAGTTCGGCGAGGGATTCTCCACGCGGGTCCGCGACACGGCCCTTCGCCTCTGGCAGATCTACGTCGGGCTTTCCGTCGCCTGCACCGTGGGTCTGATCGTGCTGGGCATGCCGGTGTTCGACGCGGTGTGCCATGCGTTCGCCACCGTCTCCACGGGCGGGTTCGGCACGCGCAACGCCAGCATCGCCTACTACCAGAGCCCGGCCATCGAGTGGTGGCTCATCCTCTTCATGATCCTCGGCGCGGTGAACTTCATGCTCTACGCGTGGCTCCTGGCCCGGCGATGGAGCCGGTGGGAGACCGACGAGGAGACGCGCGCGTTCCTGTGGATCCTTCTCGGGGCGTCTCTCCTCATCACGGCGGACCTGCTCTACTTCGGACGCATGGAAGAGTTGTTCGGTTGCTTCCGCACCTCGGCTTTCCAAGTGGTCTCCATCATGACCACAACCGGCTTCGTCACGGCGGATTTCAACGAATGGCCGAACTTCTCCCGCGGCGTGCTCGTGGCGCTCATGTTCATCGGCGGCTGCGCGGGCTCGACCGCCGGCGGCGTGAAGGTCATCCGCGTGCTGGCGTTCTTCAAGACGGTCCACCGCCAGATGGTCCACTCGTTCCGCCCGAACCAGATCATCCCCGTGCGCCTCAATGGCACGGTGGTGACGGACAGCTACCTGCTCGACGCCATGTTCTTCCTCAGCCTCACCGCGGGCATCGTGGCGGCGGGGACGCTGGCCATGACCGTGCTCGAGCCTGGGTTGACCCTGGTGAGCAGTTTCACGGCCGTCACGGCGACACTGTTCAACGTCGGCCCCGGCCTCGACGCCGTCGGCCCCGCCTCGAACTTCGCCGGCATCGGCGCCCCCGGCCACCTCCTGCTGTCCGCCCTCATGATCATGGGCCGTCTGGAATTCTTCGCCGTCCTCGTGCTGTTCGTGCCGCGCCTCTGGTCGCGCTACTGAAGCGCCCTCCCCCCTCGCGGCTTGACGCCCCTGCGCGCGGTTCCTACTTTTGCACCTTCCATGTCCCGCTTCTGCCGTCTGCTTCTGCTTTGCCTGGTCCTCATCGGGCCGGCGCAACCGGGGATCGCCCAGACGGCGGCCGCCGACAGCCCCTACAACGCCGAGGCGGCAGCCTTGGCGCAGGAGGCGCGCGACTGGGAGGCGGCGGGCAACAGCGGCCGCGCCATCACCGCACTCAAGCGGCTGGTGAAGAATTACCCGCTGTCCCCCGAAGCCCCGAAAGCCCAGTTCCGCATCGGCGAGGTCTACGAATCCCTCGGCAACTCCAAGCGCGCCTTCGAGGCCTACGAAAAACTCATCAAGGATTACCCGCAGTCGCGCGAGTTCGACCGCGCCGTGGCCTCGCAGACGGCCATTGCGGACGGCTTCATGGAGCGCCGCCGCTACGAGGACGCGCAGAAGATGTATGAGGCCATCCTCGCCGCGGCCCCGTTCGCCAAGTTCGCCCCCACCGTGCAGTTCAAGCTCGGCCAGGCTTGGGAAAACCAGCGCGAATACGACAAGGCCGTCGCCGCCTACCAGGTCATCGTGGACCGCTACCCGAACAGCAATTACGCCGCCGACGCGCTCTACCAGATCGGCTACGTCCAATTCACCGAGGCGACCTCGCGTTCGCAGGATCTTTCCGCGGCGGTCGATGCGAAGAACACGTTCGACGAGTTCCTCATGGAATACCCCAAGAGCGAGAAGGCCGCGCAGGCCCGCGAGAACCTCGCCGCCATGAGCAACCGCGAGACGACCGACCTCATCTCCATCGCCAAGTTCTACGACCGCACCGAGAATTACCGCGCCGCCGTGATCTACTACGGCGACGTCGTCCGCCGCCAACCCGGCACCGAGGACGCCACCTACGCCCAGGGCCGTATCGAGGAGATCCGGGCCGTCATCGGCGAAGACGAACTGCGCGCCGGCACCGAACGCGCCGAGACCGGCGAACGCGCCGCCCTCCGCCGCCGCGTGCAGAATCAGGTGCAGACCTCCGCCCTGAGCAACTACGCCGGGCCGCCCGCCTCCAAGGTCGCCCCGCCCGAGCAACTTCCCGCCCCCCGGCCGAGCACCCGCACGTCCATCGACGACATTCGCCCGCAAAGCGGACCCAACCTTCCGTCGCTCGACTTGACCCCGCCGGTCGATCTCCCGCCCATCGAGCCCGACCTCCCGTCGGCCGCGCCTGATCCGGCGGCTGCGCCCGAACTCCCGCCGATCGAATGATCGCCCGCCTCCTGGCCCTCGCCACCGCGGCCGCGCTGCTCGCCGGTTGCTACACGCTGGGCGACGCCAGGCCGCGCATGATGCAGGGCATCGAGACGCTCGCCGTCCCCGTCTCGCGCAACGAGACTCTCAAACCCAACGTCGAGGCCCTTCTCGCCGACACCATCGTCAAGCAACTCCAGACCGATGGCACCTACACCATCACCTACGGCGACCGCGCCGACGCCGTGCTTGAGACCACCCTCATCGAGGCCCGGCGCAGCCCCGCCCGCTCGCTCCGCGGCAACGTTCTGGCCACCAGCGAATTCCTCCTCCTCGCCACCGTGAAATTCCGCGTGGTCGAGCAGTCCACCGGACGCGAACTCATGACCGGCCAAGTCACCGGCCAGACCAGCTACTTCATCACCGGCGACCTCCAGACCGACGAGGCGCAGGCCCTGCCCCTCGCCTTTTCCGACGCCGCCGTCAAACTAGCCAGCCGCGTCAGCGAGGGATTCTGAAAAAGTTGAAGGTTGATAGTTGAGGGACGCCACAGAATGTCCGCCACCCATGCCTCGCTGGCGACTTGGCCATTGCTCGCATGCTGATTTCTTGCAAGTTGGGATTCCTCCCGTCCCTCAACTCTCAACCTTCAACCCTCAACTGAAGTGCTCTTCCTCGTCCCCAGTCCGATCGGGAACTTGGAAGACATCACCCTCCGGGCCCTGCGCATTCTGCGCGAGGCCGACCTGATCGCCGCCGAGGACACCCGCCACGCCTCCATCCTCCTGCAGCACCACGGCATCTCGCGTCCGATGGTCAGCCTCCACGAGCACAACGAATCTTCCCGCGCCGCCGAGATCGCCGACCGCGTGGCCGCGGGCGAAAACATCGCCCTCCTGACCGACGCAGGGACCCCCGGCATCTCCGACCCCGGCTTCCGCGTCGTCCGCGCCTGCATCGAACGCGGCCTCGACTTCACCATCCTGCCCGGCGCCACCTCCATCCTCCCCGCCCTCGTCGGCTCCGGCCTCCCGCTCCACGAATTCCATTTCGGCGGATTCCTCCCGGTGAAGTCCGGCCGCCGCCGCAACGTCCTCGAAGCCGCTTTGGCGCGGCCCGAAACGAGCATCTTCTTCGAGTCCCCACACCGCATCGCCCGCTCCCTGGCCGTCTTGGCCGAACTCGCCCCCGACCGCCCCGTCTGCGTGGCACGCGAGCTCAGCAAGAAATTCGAAGAATTCTGGCGCGGCCCCGCCGCGGAGTTGTCCGCCCGCGCCGAGAAATCCCCACCCCGCGGCGAAATCTGCCTGCTCGTCGCCGGGGCGGATGCAAGCTAGCAGCAATACAAAAGGACGGGCTTGATGGGAGGCTTGGCAGGAGGATCATTGACAAGATTCTGATGGTTCAAACCTATCCAAAGATCAACCCGACGCCCACGGACCGCTTGAGCCCACAAGCATGAACCTGCCGCTCCCACCCGAACTCGCCCGCAAGACACGCCTGCTCACGATCGCGGCGGGTGCGTTGATGAAAGTCGGGCTCATCCTTGCGGCGATTCTCTTGTGGCAGGGTCGGCATGAGTTCGTTGTCCATGTGGACATCCCGCTGCACCTCTACGGTGGCTGCGCGGCCGCGCTGGTGTTCCTCCTTTCGGTGGCGGCGCTCCACGGGGAGGACCACCTGTGGCAACTCAGATACTGGCTCCGTGTCGTTCTCGTGCTGGGCTTCACCGCGCTTGTCACGATTGCCTGGGAGTTCTTCGAGCACTTCACCGACACCTGCCTAGGCACCAATTTCCAATCAACAGTCATTGAGACCTTGAAAGACATGGCCGTCGGTCTGCTCGGCGCCGCGCCAGTGGCCTTCTGGATGACGCTGGCCCCAACGAGCCGGAGCAGGGGACGCACTTCGTAGCCGAGGCATGAAGCGATTTATTCATCTCGCGATTGCCTCGATCATCACGGTGCTGCTCTCGCTGTTTCTCGGCTCGTTGCCGCAGGATCATCTGACGGATTCCATCGCCTATATTCTGTTTGCCCTCTGCATCTTCATTCTGGCTGCCAATCTGTCGCGGATGTTGATCTGGGTCCATGCGTCGGCCCTTGTCACAGGCCACGTTCCGGTTCCAACCTTGAGGGGAATGGATCGCTGGAAGTATGCAGTGCAGTTTGACGCGCGCGGCGAGACTGCATCGGCCGTGGTGGACGCCGGGCTTTCCGCACTTCACCCACAGCCCATAGGCTCAAGGGTTCAGCTCCTTTATCCCCCAGGCCGTC
The DNA here is from genome assembly GCA_964609925.1 of uncultured Chthoniobacter sp. Lineage (GTDB taxonomy): Bacteria > Verrucomicrobiota > Verrucomicrobiia > Chthoniobacterales > JACTMZ01 > JACTMZ01. The sequence goes on from CAZSUJ010000042.1 coordinate 14,896, forward strand.
CACAAAACGCGGTGCTCCACTGCAAAGAAACACTGCTTGGCCTGCCGTTTGCGCTTGTTGCGGCGGGCGTGATTTTTCTGATCGCGTATCCTTGAGGCAAGCCGTGAAACCCTCCCAGATCACCCAGATAATCATCCGCCTTTTCGCCCTTTTGTGGCTGGTCCGGGGCGCGGGCCAGATCATGGCGGGCATCGCGGTGGCCGGGGGTCAGCCTTGGCAACCGGCGATGTTTTTCGGCGGGATCATCGCCTTGGCGCTCGCCGCGGGCGCTTGGTTTCTTGCGCCGACGCTTGGCCGTCTGGTCACGCGGGGAGGCGATGAATATGTCGGTCTGGGCTCCATCACGTTCGCGCAGTTGCTGAGGGCTGTGTTCATCGGCGTCGGGCTGTCCTTGTCGCTCAGTTCACTCGGGACGTTGATCAACAGCCTGCATTTCTTCCTCGTGATGAAGGCGTCTCCCGAGACGATTCCTGAAGGCCTGAGCCTGTCACCCTACGATCTGAGCCAGAGCGCGGTCACCTTCCTTGCAGGGGTAGCACTGATCGCCAGCGCATCACATTGGAGCCGACGGCTCGCGCGGGAGTAAGGGCGGAGTTCCTCAGCAGATCAAGAGGCAGGGGCGCCCTAGCCGTCCCTTGTGGGCGGAACAGAGCCGGGGCGTCTTATTGTAATCTTCTCATTATATTTTGTTCGACCCGCGACGCCTACTGCGTCGTTGACATTTCGAACAAAATAGCCAATATCTACATTATGAGCACATCCTACCGTTCCGAATCCCAACCCAGCGCCCGGGTGCAAGAGTTGCCGGTGGTCACGGCGACTGAGTTGAAGAACTCCACCGCTGACGTGATCGACCAACTGGGGGCGCGAGGCGCGGTGGCCATCACGCGCCACGACAAGCCGCGGGCGGTTTTGCTTTCCATCGCGGAATACGAGGCGCTGACCCGGCAGGAACCGGATTACATGGCGGGGTTGATGGAGAAATACCGCGGGATGCTGGACCGCATGCAGGGATCGGAACAGAGGGCAGCGGCGGAGAGAGCCTTCAACGCCACGCCCGAGGAACTGGGCGCCGCGGCCGTTTGGGCCGCGCAGCAGAGGGTGATCCAGAAGCCTGTGTCCGGCGATGCCTGAGCGCCCAACCATTCATGTCCTCGCGGGAGTCAACGGCGCGGGAAAATCCAGCATCGGTGAGTCCGAGTTCAACCGCGAAGGCTCGCCTGTATTCAATCCGGACACGATCGCCCGCGAAATCCGCAGCCTGCACCCCGACATTTCCGACGCGCTGGCCAACGGACAGGCGTGGCAGATCGGACGCGCGCTCTTGGAGCAGGCTATCGCGGAGAGTCGCGACTACCGGTTCGAGACAACGCTCGGCGGGCGCACCATCGCGGAACTCCTCGAACGCGCCGCGCAGTCCGGCCACCGGGTGAACATCTGGTTCTGCGGCTTGGCTACCGCGGAGCATCACATGCGACGTGTGCGCGCGCGGGTGGCGCGGGGCGGGCACGACATTCCGCCCGGGAAAATTCGGGAGCGCTGGACGAGCAGCCGGGAGAATCTGATCCGCCTGCTTTCATTCATCCATCACCTGCGCGTTTACGACAACACGACGGAAGCCGACCCGGCGGAGGGCCATGCGCCGCGTCCGGTCCTGTGGCTCGAGATGAAAGAAGGCCGCATCACCGCCCCCGCCAACCTCGCCGGCGCGCCCGAATGGGTGCAGCCAATCCTCGCGGCCGCAATGGAAATGCACATCGAAGTCGGCAGCCGGACTCAGACCACTGATGATCGGGAAGTCATGGGTCGCGGAGAGGCAACGAACTGAAAGGCGGACCCGATGGCTGTTGCGCCGTCTTGAATTAGTGCTACGTTTTTCAACGTGCGCATCCTGCCGGGCGATCCGAACAAGCAGAGCCTCAAGGACCGCGGACTCACGTTCGAAATGATTTTGGAATCCATAGATGCTGGTGGTCTGGTTGATGTCCTTCCGGACAAGAGTCATCCCGGCAGGGTTGTGTTGGCGGTGGAAATCGATGGCTACATGCACGCTGTGCCCTGCGAACTCCGAGGCCCGGACCTCCGGATGATCACCGCATTTCCATCGCGCAAACTGCAGAAAGCCTACCGCTCATGAAATACAATCTCGCCAAATCCCTTGCCGTGCCATTGTCCGAGTTTGAGCAATCCGTGGAGGATTCGCTTCCGCAACAGCGTCCGGCCCATCGATCGAAAGACCTCGCCGCGGTGCAGAAATCCGCCACGCAAGCTCTAAAGGCGTTGCGAGGCGGCAGACGCGCAGGCGCGGGTCGCAAGCCGCGGCCCCACGTGAGGACGACGTTGCTGCTGGCGCCGGAGGTCCGGGAGAAGCTGCAGTTGTTGGCAACCCGCCACGGGAGCATGAGCCTCGCGGCCGAAGCAGCCATCCGCCAAGCGCGGGTCGCCTGAGTGACACTCGCGCCTGGGGGACGTCGCGCAACCCTTGATTCGATCAATCCTTCGCCAGCAACTCCGCGATCTGCACGGCGTTCAGGGCGGCGCCTTTGAGGAGTTGGTCGCCGCAGATCCAGAAGGCAAGGCCGTTGTCCAAAGCGCAGTCGAGGCGCAGGCGGCCGATTTCGCAGTCGTCCTGTCCGGCCACGTGCAGCGGCACGGGGTAGCCGTGACGCGTGGGCTCATCGACGACCTTCAATCCCGGCGCGGAAGCGAGGGCGGCACGTGCGGCGGCGACCGAAACGGGCCGCTCGAATTCGGCGCTCACGGCAACGCTGTGGGCTCGATAAACCGGGACTCGCACGCAGGTGACCGACGCGCGGAAATCCGGGAGGCCCATGATTTTGCGCCCCTCGTTTTCCATCTTCATCTCTTCCTTCGTGTAGCCGGTGTCGAGGAAGGCATCCACTTGCGGGATGACGTTGAAGGCGATCTGCCAAGGATAGACGGCGCGGGGAGCCTCCTCGCCTCGGGCCAACGCCTCGACCTGGGCCTTGAGTTCCTCGATCGCCTTGGCGCCGGAACCGGAGACGGCCTGGTAGCTGGAAGCCCAGAGGCGACGGACGCCGAATTCGCGGTGCAGCGGCCACAGGCCCATCAGGGTGATGGCCGTGGTGCAATTCGGGTTCGCGATGATGCCGCGATGCGCACGGGCGGCGTCGGGGTTTATCTCCGGCACCACGAGCGGCACGGACGGATCCATGCGGAAGGCGGACGAGTTGTCGATGACGACGGCCCCGGCCGCGACGGCCGCGGGGGCGAATTCCTTCGAGATCGATCCGCCCGCACTGAAGAGGGCGAAGTCCACTCCGGCGAAGGCCTCAGCCGTCAGCTCACGCACCTCGACGGGCTCGCCGCGGAAGTCCAGCGACTTGCCGGCCGAGCGCGCCGACGCGAGGAGGGTCAACTTTCCGACGGGGAAATTGCGCCGCTCGAGCACGCGCATCATCTCGATTCCGACGGCGCCGGTTGCGCCGGCGATAGCCACATGGTAGTTCCTGCTCATCAAAGGGTCGGACAAACTAACACCGGGCAAAATGGCGATCAAGAAAGCGAAGAAGGCGGCGGAGCGGAGCGTCGTCGTCGATGTGGCCACACAAACGCTGCGCGTGATGCACGGACGGCGTGTCGCGGCGCGCTTCCCGGTCTCCACGTCGAAGTTCGGCCTCGGCAGCGAAGAGGGCAGCTTCCGCACACCCACCGGTCGCTTCGTCGTGCACCAGAAGATCGGTGATGGCGCTCCGGCATGGACGATCTTTCGCTCGCGCAAAGACACCGGTCGCACCGCGGCACCGGGTGGCGACGAGGACCATGTGCTCACGCGGGTGCTAACCCTCGCAGGCCTTGAACCCGGCAACGCCAACACCCTGCAGCGCTACATCTACCTGCACGGCACGAACCAGGAGGACCTCATCGGCACGCCGGCCAGCCACGGGTGCATCCGGTTGCGCAATGCGGACATGATCGCGCTGCACGATCTGGTGGAGGAGGGGACGCCGGTCAGAATTAAGGCCCCGGGGGCACGGCGCACCACGGCCACGAAGCCCCATATTTCCTAGAGATTTTCGTTGTCCGGGGCCGGACGTCTGTCACACTTGCACTTTGCGTTACGCATAGAAAGTGAGGTGAACCTAGAATGATCATCGTCCGTATTATCGCCATCGTCGCCGTTGCCGCTGCTTCGCTCAGCCTCGGCGCTTGCGCCAGCAAGCCGAAGCCGGCTCCGGCTCCCGTCAGCTACAGCAAGTAACTTGACGTCAAAATAAGGGGGGAATTTACCCTTTTTCACCAAGCCGTGGACTCACGTCCGCGGCTTGGTTTTTTTATGCCCCGCGCGGACGCACACTGACGTGCGGATGGCCCCGCAGGGAGAATCTCCACGGAAGGTCCTGGGCCCGCGAAATGCCGATGCGTCCGTCGGCCACCACGTCCGGCGATTCCAAGCCGGCAAGGAAACAGCGCGTCGCCCCGGCACAGAAGTCGCGCCCGTGATCGCGCCCGGTGACGCCGAGGGCGGCCGCCAGACGCCCGGGACCGCCTGCAATCTCGCGTCCCTCGCGTCCGCCACGACGACGCCGCATCAGGGCCAACCCGCGGCGGGGCTCGAGCGCGCGGAGCAAGACGAAGCCGTCGGCCTCGCCCTTCACCAGCGCGTTCAGCATCCAGTGCATGCCGTAGTTAAAATACACGTAGGCCGCGCCGGGTTGGTTGCGCGCGACGAACTCCCGCGCCGAAGGCCGCGTGAAGGTGTGGCAGGCGGGATCATCCACCGCCGCATAGGCCTCGCACTCCACCACCAGGCCGCTGCACGCGCCCCAGACAAGTTCGCAACCCACCAGCGCCCGGGCGCAATCCACGGGCGATTGCGTGAAGAACTCTCTCGGGATCACAACGGGAGGATCGCCTTCACCCTGCGCCTGTCCTTCATCCGATAAAGCAGGAAATCGCGATCTGTGCTCCAGATCGTTGCCCCGGGAAGTTCCTCCGCCATGAGAAGCAGAGTGGCGTCGGCCACACTGGTCGGCAGGTCTGCGTATTTCTCGAGGATGTCCGTCACGCGAGCCAAGGACGGCGCCACGGCGAATGGAAAAGCCAGCGCCCCTCGTCTGATCATGCTTATCAGACCGTCTCTTGCATTGAGGGAAGGTGAAACCCGGTGCCATGCCTCGGACAGCACGGCCTCGCATGTCGCCCACGGCAGGGGCAGTTGGCGCGCCTGTTCCGCAGCCCACGAATGGTGTTGGTCCCGGCGCGACAGGAGCGCGACGAGCACCCCGGTATCAACGATGACCGTCGGAGCCATAGTCGCGGAAAGCCTTGTCGCGAGCCGCGCTCAAGTTCCTCGGCAAATCATCCGCCACACCGAACAAGTCCTCGATGGACGCCCCGGTTGGCGCAGGTGCGGTTCGGGCCAAGCGCTCGCGGGCCACTTCGCCCTTGGTCCGCCCGCTAGCCGCCGAGACGCGGGCGATCTCCGCGTAGACACTGCCCGGCAGATAGACGTTGAGCGTCCGAGCAGCTGGCATATGGCAACTGTTCCACAATCTATGGCATCGTCAAGAAATGCCGCGGGATCACAGCGGCACCTGATGGTGCACGAAGGACCACGGCAGGCTGAACGTCTTCGCGAGGCGCGCGGCGAGTGCCTTCACGCCAAACGTCTCGGTGGCGTAGTGCCCCGCATAAATCACGTTGATTCCGAGTTCCTCGGCGCGGACCCAACTCCACTGTGGTCCCTCGCCGGTGATGAAGGTATCCACGCCTGCCGCAGCCGCTTTGTCCACCATGTCGCCGGCGCCGCCGCTGACCACACCGACGCAACGCGGCCGCGCAGGACCCGCAGGGCAGATGATCGGGGAGCGTCCGGTGGCCGTGGTCACGGACTTCACGAGCGCGTCACGCGAACCTGAGAACGTCCCACACCGTCCAAAACCAAGAAACGGACCCAGCCCGCGCAAGCCCGCGGCCTTGGCGAGAAGAACGTTGTTGCCGATCGTTTCGTGCGCATCGAGCGGGAGGTGGGAAGAATAAACTGCCATGTCGGCCTCACGGAGGAGGTCGAGTTTCTCGCGCCAGATGCCGGCGACCATCTGCACTCCGGACCAGAAAAGCCCGTGATGGACCACAAGCAGCGAGCCGGGGCCGTGGGCCGCGGCCTTGCGGAGGGCGGGCAGGCCGGAATCCACGGCGGCGAGGATGCGACGGACATTGCCAGCGTTCTCGACCTGCAGGCCGTTGTGCGCGCCGGGATAGTCGTCCACTTCGTCCGTCCGAAGGATGCGGTCGGCTTGCGCCACGATGGTCCGGAGCTTCGCCATGCGGGGATTCTTCCGCCGGGCGCGGGAAAAGAAAGTTTTTCATGCCTCGCGGCCACCGGTAGCTTGGCCGCCCCATGCTCAAGGCCGGAATCGTCGGGTTGCCCAACGTTGGCAAATCCACCCTCTTCAACGCCATCACCCGCACCCGCAAGGCGCAGGCGGCCAATTTTCCTTTCTGCACGATCGAGCCGAACGTCGGCATCGTCAGCGTGCCCGACGCCCGCCTCGACGCGCTCGCCGCGCTGTCGAAGTCCGAGAAGACCGTGCCCACAGCGATCGAGTTCGTGGACATCGCCGGTTTGGTGGCCGGCGCGAGTGAGGGTGAAGGCCTCGGCAACCAATTCCTCAGCCACATCCGCGAGGTGGATGCCATCGTCCAGGTGGTGCGGTGTTTCGAGAGCGCGGACATCCACCATGTCACCGGATCGGTCGACCCCGTGCGCGACATCGAGGTCATCACGACCGAACTGATCCTCGCCGATCTCGCGTCGGTGAAGAAGCGGGCCGAGCGGCAGCAGAAGGGCGCTCGCTCCGGCGACAAGGCGGCGAAAGCCGAACTGGCGCTGGCGGAGAAGATCCTGCCTCATCTCGATGCGGGCAAGCCGGCCCTCACAGCCGATCTGTCCGACGACGAGAAGAAGCTGATGCGCGAGTTTTTCCTGCTCACGAGCAAGCCGGTCATCTTCGCCTGCAACGTGGGCGAGAACGATCTGGCCGCGGCCGACAACCCGCACATCCGCGCCGTCCGCGAATACGCGGCAACCCACCTCGGCAGCGAAGCCGTCGTCATCAGCGCCCAGATCGAAAGCGAGTTGTCCGAGTTGCCGCCCGAGGAGGCCGCGGAGTTCCTTTCCGGACTCGGCGTCACCGACAGCGGTGTGAGCCAGCTCATCCGCGCGGTCTATCACCTGCTCGGATTGCGCACCTATCTCACGACCGGGCCGAAGGAAACGCGCGCGTGGACCATCCATGCGGGAGACAAGGCCCCCGCCGCAGCCGGCGTGATCCACAGCGACTTCGAGCGCGGCTTCATCGCGGCCGAGACGATCGCCTTCGCCGACTTGATCAACCTCGGCTCGCACGCCAAGGCCCGCGAGGCCGGCAAGCTCCGCATCGAGGGCAAGGAATACGTCGTGCAGGACGGCGACGTCCTTGAGTTCCGCTTCAACGTGTGAGCACTTCCGGCCGCCCGAGGTTTCTGACCTTTCGGATCGGCTGGCTTGGCCTCGTCACCAGCGCGGGCGTTCTCCTCTGCGCCGCGACGCTGTTTGGTTTTCTCGGCAGGTTCTGGTGGTTCTTTGACCTGTTCTCCCACTTCCGTGTGCAATACTTCGCAGGGCTCGCGGTGCTCGGGCTCATTCTTCTCGTTACCCGCCGAAGGAGCATCGGCGCGCTTTTTCTGCTTCTTGCCGCGATCAATCTGGCACAAGTCCTGCCGCTTTACTTCGGCGCGCCTTCATCAGCAAGCGACCCGACACGCCTGATGCTGATCAACGTGAACGCACAATCCGGCGACACTGGTCGCGTCAGACGGGCAGTGGCGGAATCAGCCCCGGATATCTTGGTCCTCGAGGAGGTCAATGAGCGCTGGATCACAGAACTCTCAGACCTTCGCGACACTTATCCTTACTCGGTTGTCGAACCGCGCGAGGACGACTTCGGTATCGCGCTCTTCAGCAAGCTTCCCCTGCTGCAAAGCGACGTGGTCTTCATCGGCAGCGCGGGAGTGCCCTCGATCGAAGCGACGCTCGGGGGCAAGGGCGAACCGCTGCGGATTCTGGCCACGCACCCGCTTCCTCCGGGAGGGCCCGATTACTCGGCCTGGCGCAACGAGCAACTGCAACTCATGGCAGAACGGATCGATGCGAGCCGCCCATTCCTTCTCGTCGGCGACCTGAACACCACCCCGTGGAACTTCCACTTCCAACAACTGCTCGCCAGATCCGGGTTGCGGGACAGCGCGGTCGGCTTTGGCGTTCAGCCTTCATGGCCAACCTTCAACCCGCTCTTCTGGATTCCGCTCGACCACGTGCTGCACTCTCCTTGCATCATTGTCACGGCAAGGAAAACGGGCTCCGATGTCGGGTCAGACCACTATCCGGTCATCGTGGATTTCGTCGCTTCCAGAGATCGATGAGTTTCGGACGCCGCTTGCGATCCTGCAGAATCTGGCGATAAAGGACTCATGAAGGAAATCAGCGATCTTCATCTGCAGACCAATCGCTTGATGCGGCTGAAGGCTATCGCAAACGGGAGAATGGCCGATGATGTCATCATCGCGCCGCCGCAACGAACACTGGAGATTCGGGCATTCCTCGCTTTGCCCCGAGGCCGGTCGCGTTGTCCATTGAGCGTGACGGTCCTCGAGGACCGCGACGGCCGATGATCTTCAGGCACAGTCAGAGCACTTTCGGTTTTCCTGTAGTCGGATGCTGGGGTTGGCAGTAGGCCGATGCGACCTGGGAATGCCTCCCGCAGGGGCGGGGTCACAACTCTTGGTAACCGCTCTACCCTGTCGCGCGGCGCCGCGGCTTCTGGCACTCAGGGCACCAGGCGGTCGTCCGGCCACCGATATCCTCGCGGCGAAGGGCCGCGCCGTCCCGCGGGCAGAGGCCTCCGTCTTTCCAGCGGTGAAGGAAGAGCCATGTCGGCGGAGGGTCGGACCACCCGGTCGCCAGCAGGCGAAGGGCGGCGCGGGAGACATGACGCGCCTCTTTCCTGAGTATAATGATAACATTATTTTCTAAAGACCCGACTCTGTCCGCTGGATGGAGACGGCAACGCCAAAGGATTTCGTCAGCCATCCAGTTGCCGACTCCCGGGAAGATCGTTTGGTCGAGCAGAAACGCCTTGAGCGGGGATGCGCGGCGGCGGCGCGCCGCGGATTCGACGAGGCGGGTGGTGAAGGCTGGCGAGAGAACCTCCGGCGGCAGGGCGGACCACCATGCGGGTTCCTCCGGGCCGGGTTCGAAGCGCACGGCACCGAACATGCGCGGGTCCCGGAAAACGAGTGATCGGCCTTTCTGTTGCAAGACGAGGTGATCGTGCTTGCCGGGAATGTGGGCTTGGGGTGCGACAAGCAGTTCGCCCGTCATGCCGAGATGGACCCCGAGGGAGGCGTCCTCGAACGTGAAGAGCATCTGTTTGCCATGCGTTCGGATCCGGGTGAGACGCCGGCCGATCAAGCCCCGGCGCAACGCAGCCGCATCGGTCGTGCGGAAGACGCGCGCGACGTCGCGGCAATGGACAGCGGTGACGCGTGATCCGCGGCCCGGCTCCCATTGGCGGGCGAACCAAGCGACTTCGGCCAATTCCGGCATGACGCGAATGTATACGGCCGTGGTGCGGCCGGGCGATGCTGCGGTCTTGCACCCTTGTGCCGCCCGTGCGCACAATCCGGACGAAGTCCCACCGATTTCCTATGGGCAAACTCATCATCGTGGCGGGTGTCCCCGGCGCTGGAAAATCCACCGTCCTTCTCGAGGCGTGGAAGCGCGTCGAGAAAGACCTGAATTACGCGATCGTCTCCTTCGGCAGCGAGATGCTCGAGATGTGCAAGGAGAACGGCCTCGTGACCAACCGCGACGAGATGCGAAACCTCGGAGCCGACGTGCAGGAGGAGATGCAATGGCGGACAACCAAGCGCATCGTAGAGCGTCCGGAGAACATCCTCCTCGACACCCACTGCACGATCAAGACGGGCTCGGGGAGCTACCTGCCGGGTTTCACGCCCCGCATGCTCGAACGCATGTCGCCCCGGGCCATCATCCTGGTGGACGCCCATGAGGCTGAGATCCGCGGGCGGCGGCGGCTCGACAAGACGCGGCCCCTCCGGACGATCGAGTCGCAGGAGGACATCCTTGAGCACAAGGTGATCAACCGCGCCTACGCAGCGGCATTCTCCGCGCGCAGCGGCTGCCTTCTGCGCATCATCCAGAACAATACCGGCGAGTTCGACCGGGCCGTGGAAGAGTTTGTGGACACTCTTCACTACGCGGGTGTCGAGGCGGCGCAGAAGTCGCCTGGGACTGCGGAGTTGGGTGCGAAAGCTTAGCCATGGACCCGCGTGCATTCCTCACGGCGCTTGCCGCAAAGTGCCCGGCCTACCGCGAACACTTGCCCGATTGTCCGCTGCGGGCGATCCGTCCCGAAGATGCACCCCCGTCTGCCCAAGGGGCGGCAAGTGCGCTCGAGGACGGCGCCGTTGACGAGTTGGTCCGCAGGCACTTCCTGTGCCTGTGCCGCAAGGACGGCTGCGGAGTCGACTAAGCGCAGAGCGACGCTGGTCCTAGATGTGGATCGCGTGACCAAGCGCCTGCTCGGCGGCCTCGTGGACGGCTTCGCTGAGGGTGGGGTGCGCGTGGATCGTCGAGATGATCTCGTCGTGCGTCGCCTCCATCTCGATGGCCAGACCGAGTTCGGCGATCATCTCCGTGGCATCCGCCCCGATGATGTGCGCGCCGAGGATCTCTCCGTGCTGTTCGCCGAATAGAATCTTCACGAAGCCCTCGCTTTCGCCGACGGCGAGAGCCTTGCCGCTGGCCATGAACGGGAACTTGCCGATCTTGAACTTGAGCCCCTTCTCCTTGGCCGCGCGCTCGGTCAGTCCCACGCTGGCGACTTGGGGTTGGCAGTAGGTGCAGCCAGGGAAGTTCACCACCTTGCGCGGCGTCTTGCCCGCGAACATGCCCTCGACGGCCTGGATAGCCTCGAAGCTGGCCACGTGGGCGAGCCAAGGGGGTCCGATGATGTCGCCGGCCGCGAACACGCCGCGAACCGACGTCTCGTATTTGTCGCTCGTCTGGATCCATCCCTTCGGATCGAGGTTGGCCTTCAATCCCTCGGGCAGGAGCGGGGACACGCCGATCGCCACCAAGGCGATAGGAGCTTCAAGGGTTTCGCTCGCCTTGCCGCTCACCGTGAGTTTCACGCCTTTGTGCGTGGCCTCGGCTTTGTCCACCTTGGTGCCGGTGAGGATGCGGATGCCCTGCTTGGTCAGCGATTTCTCGAGCGCCTGCGAGACCTCGGTGTCCTCGACCGGGAGGATGTTGGGCATCATCTCGACCACGGTCACCTTGGTGCCGAACGCGTTGAAGAAGTAGGCGAACTCGATGCCGATCGCGCCGGCGCCGATGACGATGATTTCCTTCGGTTGCTCGGGCAGCACCATGGCTTGCTTGCTGCCGATGACCGTCTTGCCATTGAACGGGAAGCCGGGCATCTCGCGCGACACGACGCCGGTGGCGATGAGGATTTTCGAAGCGGTGTGGGTGGTCTTGGCGCCGCTGGCGTCGGTCACCTCGACCACGCCGGCCTTGGGGATGGCAGCCGTGCCCCGGATGTAATCGACCTTGTTCTTCTTGAAGAGCATCTCGATGCCGCCGGCGAGTTTGTCGGCAACCTTGCGGCTGCGGCCGATGACCTTGGACCAGTCGAAGGTCAGCCCCTCGAAGGCCATGCCGAAGTCGCCGGCGTGGTTCTTCATGAGCTGGAAGAGCTCCGCGTTGCGCAACAGCGATTTCGTGGGGATGCATCCCCAGTTGAGGCAGGTGCCGCCAGCGCGCTCCATTTCGACGCACGCCACCTTCTTGCCGAGCTGGGCGGCGCGGATCGCGCCCACGTAACCCGCCGGACCGCCTCCGACCACAATCAAATCGTATGCCATAGGGCGAAGAAGATGCGGCAAATCGTCCGCTGTTTGAAGAACATAAACGGCGGGCCTCAGGCCAACGCCGGGTAGTCCGTATATCCCTTGGCGCCGGGCGAATAAAACGTGGCCGGGTCCGGCGCGTTGAGCGGAGCCCCCGCGCGGATCCGCGCAGGCAGGTCGGGGTTGGCCAGAAACGGTGTTCCGAAGGCCACCGCGTCAATCCGCCCGTCCGCGATGTCGCGCGCCGCCTCCTCCGCCGAGTAACCCATGTTGGCGACCAGCACTCCGCGGAAGGCTTCGCGGATTGGTGTGAGGACGTCGCCCTGTTGCTGTCCGAGGAAGTCGCCGCGCATGACGTGCAGGTAGGCTGGCTTGAGGTCGTTCAACCGTCCGGCCAGCCATGCGGAGAGGCCCGCCGGATCGCTGTCGATCATGCTGTTGTAGCTGTTGAGCGGCGAGATGCGCACGCCCACGCGGTCCGACCCCCAGACCCCGGCCGCGGCCTCCATGACCTCCAGCAAAAGGCGGGCGCGGTTCTCCACCGGACCGCCGTAGGGACCGGTGCGCTTGTTCGCACCATCGCGCAGGAACTCGTCGAGCAGGTAGCCGTTGGCCCCGTGAATCTCCACGCCGTCGAAGCCCGCAGCCAGCGCGTTGCGCGCCGCGTGGCGGAACCCTTCGATGATGCCGGGGATTTCCGCATCGTCCAAGGCGCGGGGCACGACGTGGGTCTTCTTGCCTTCCGGCGTGTGAATCTCGTCGTTTGTGATGGCCAGCGCACTGGGAGCCACGGGAATGCGGCCACCGTTGAAATAGGGATGGCAGGCCCGTCCGCCGTGCCAGATCTGCAGGAAGATCCGGCCGCCCGCGGCATGAACGGCGTCTGTCACCAAGCGCCACCCGGCGACCTGTTCCTCCGAGTGGATCCCCGGCTCCGCGTAGAAAGCCGAGTTGCCCTCGATGGCCATGGTGGCCTCGGCGATGACGAGCCCCGCCGAGGCCCGCTGGGCGTAGTATTCCGCCATCAGCGCATTCGGAACATGCTCGACCCCGGCGCGGCAGCGGGTGAGCGGCGCCATGAAGATGCGGTTCGTCAGTTCATACGGACCGACGGCGATCGGCTGGAAAAGGGATGCGGTGGACATGGGCGGACAAGCCTACACGCCCAGTGGGAGGCACAAGGAAAAACCGGACGCGAAGTTGCTCACAGCGTCTGGGGATTGGGAAAGAGAAATAGAAAAAGAGGACACAGACTTAATCATGTGAACAAGTCGGCCGCCCCGTGTTTCACGCCCGCTGCAGGCTTGTTCCACGGCGTTTCGATGTTGTGAACATCCGGCCAACGACAAGTCAGTCACGTGGCCGCGCTGCGGGTTACCAACAACACTCCCGGGCTGTTCACAAGTTGCCCGCAGCCACGGGTCAGGATGCCGGTTCCAGCTTGATGTCGTCGATGTAGAGGAATCCGTCGGGACCACCGAGGTCGAAGGAGATCTCCACGACCGCCTCCGAGGTCAGCTTTTCATCGTTCAAGGCCCGCTCCTTCTGGAAGTCGATCTTGAACTGCTTTGTCACGGTGGACCATGACCCGCTGGCGTTAAACGAGAACGTCTCGTCGCGCCGTTCAGAGAGCGAATTCTGCTGCCTGCGCACCGCGCCGCGCTCGCCCCGCACGATCTTGTCTTCGCCGACCTGCTTGAACCCGCGCCATCCGAGGATGACCTGTCCGGCGACCACCTTGCTGCCGCGCGCTTGGAAGCTGAGCGTGTAGGTCTTGCCAATCTCGAGCTGCACGAGTTGGCGCATGACCATGAAGTTGTTCGGTCCGCCCGCGGCGCGTCCTTCCGATGAGGCGCGGAACAGCGTGTCCCCTCCCTGTTTGGCGGTGCGGTCGAAGAATTTCATGGTCGCCGCGGTGGCAAGTTGCGGGCGTTGCAGGAGCTTGTTGGCAGGTGCGGCGTAACCGAACTTGAGTGCGCGCGTGCCCTCCTTGGCGTCCACGGTCGGATCTTCTTGAGCGGACATGCATGATGCGTAGGCGAGGAAGTTGCCGCGACCCAAGCCGATCTCGATGTCCCACTGCGAGGGGAGGAGCCATGACGGCGGCGTGGGTTTATCGCCGGTGAGATCGACAGGCGCTTCAAACTTCGGCTGCTCCTTCGAGCCCTTGTTCAATGCGAGGGCGATCCGTCCGGTGGATTTTCCGACGACAACGTCGAAGAGCCCGTCGCCGTTCATGTCGCCCGTGGCGATGGTGTGGATGCCCGAGCCGAGCACGTAAGCCTGGCCTTCCTCGGGCGAGAGACCCCCGGCTTTGGCGATGAAGCCGGAGGGCTTGATGGTGTCGCCGGCCTTCCATGCGGAAGGACGGACATACGCCGTGATGCGCCCGCGGCGATCCGCGACGAGGATGTCCTCGCGTCCGTCGCCATTGACGTCGGCCAGCGCGGGCGTGAGTTGCTCGCGTCCTTCGCCGAGAGCCAGCGGCTGGCGTTTGTCCTCGGCCAACGTTGGAGCGGCGGCCGACCCTTGGTTCAGGAAAAGGTGGATGTTGTTGGCGGAGTAGGAACCTTCGCCGACGAGAAGGTCGGGCTTGGCATCGCCGTCCCAGTCCGCCATGGCCGGAGCGAACACGTTGCCCCAGCGCCGGTTCGGATCCTTGGTCGTGGCCAACATGCCGCGGGCGAGAGGCTGCGGTTGTGCGAACGAGGGCGCGGTCCCCGACCCGGTGTTGCGGATGAAGAATATCTCGCCGAAGTAATTGCCCGCGATGATGTCGAGTTTGCCCGAGCGCGTGGTGTCCACCAGATTGATGCGCACCCCTTGGCGGCGCTGCACCCAGCGCTGTCGCCATCCTTCGCTTTCACCGGTGCCGCCCAATCCCGGCGGGACCCAGGGAGGCTCGCCGTCCGGAAGCGCGAGGTAAGGCAGGGTCAGTTCGCCGACCGTAAACTTCGGCTGCTCCTTGGTGCCGCTGTTGAAATAGATGCGCATGTAGCCGAGCACATCGGAAGACAGCAGGTCAGGGAGTCCGTCGCCGTTGAGATCGCCCACGGCCACGGAGACCGGCATCGGCGTGTCTGCGATACGGCCGCTTTCGTTCATGACCGGCAGCGCTCCGCGAAACCCGGCGAGGAAGCCATCCTTATCCACGCCGGACCAGAGATTCGGCGTTTGGAGGGTCCGCTCGAAACCGCCGTTGCGGATGGCATTCTTTGGTGCCGCGGCGGGTGCGGGTTGCTGAGCCGCAAGCGGCAGGGGCAGCAGCAAACCCAAACTGCAGAGGCACAACCGGGGGAGACTCATCCGGCGGAATCTA
>CAZSUJ010000043.1:0-29327 GCA_964609925.1 uncultured Chthoniobacter sp.
TTTATCCCGCAGAACTCTCATTCAAAACTGTCCAGTTTTCGGGGGTTGGATCACGACCGCTCCACGCCGGAAGAAGATCGCCTCCGCCATCGGCAACCAACAAAGAGTCCTTCACCGTCTGATAGGCGGCAAGGAACAGATGAAAACTGTTGTCCGCCAGAACAGCTCCGGAGTAGAAAATCTTGTCGCTTCCAATGCCTGCGTAGATCGCAATGGTGTTCGCGTAAGCGGTGAAATCCCTTAAGTCCGCCACGAGAGGAGGATTCAACGCCGCCGGGTTGGGAGGATCCCATCCGAGATTGCTTTGGAGCCTGTCGTTTGTGTCGATCCCGTCGTTTGTGTCCATCCCGGTCCTGTTGCTGTGTGCGACATTCCCCTCGAATCTTCCGAGCGCCTCTTTATTGGGTCTGATACCAGCAAAGCGAGCATCTAAGCTGGAGAGACCTAGCACGTTTGCCGGAAGAGCGAACCAGAAGCCCGTTCCACACGTAGCACCTGCCAGACTCCCGTCCACCGTTCCGGCGGCGACGTTTCCAATCATGGTGTTGTTCGGGTTCGTAATCCAGAAGCTGGCCGGAGACCGGTTCTGAAACTCCGCGTGTTCATGGTCTGTCGGAAGAAGCGCATCGGCCGGAGAAGGTTTGATGGTTCCCAAAACAAGGTTGTAGTTGATCTGATTGGAGTGCTCCGAACCGTCTTCGAGGAAGATGCCGTGACCAACGTGATCGAATGCGACGTTGCCCTCCACACGCACCAACTGTGAGCCATGGATGGTGATCGCGCGGTTGTAGGAACGGTGAATACTGCTATTCCGAAGGTATTGACCGCGACCGCGATCGCCCAGCATGTGCCAGTGCATCGGATAGCGACCCAGGAGCTTTTTCTGTCCCATCCGAAAGAGCTCGACGTTCGAGATCTCCGCATATCCCGGATCGTATACACACGCGGCGCATTTCATTATCATGATGTGCCCACCAAACTTCGTAGTCTCAGACTGCTCATCCCCTTGAACTTTCACATTGCGGGTGAGGAGACCAACCTCGGCGCGTTGATCCAACGTCCAAGTCCGAACAGGCGTCCCCGGACGGTTGCGGGTGTAGGTTTTCGCGACACCATAGTGCCTGTGACTCAGCGCGGACTTGAGGGTCAGGGTTTTTCCATCCGAACTGACGCTGTCGATGGTTCGCACCTCTGCTTCGTTCGCATTGAACGTGGAGGAGGCGATGACGATCTGATCGCCACTTTGCCACCCGACAGCATCCTTGAGGGTGATACTAAAGCTGCCGGCATTGGCGGTGGCGTTGAGTTTTGTCCAGCTGACCTGCGGCCTGCCGTGCATTTCGATCCAGCCCTCATTCTTGGCCATGAGGAATTTCGAGCCCGCACCCAATACATTCTCTGAGATTTCATTCCCGGTGAGCGTGAGCGTGAAGTTTTGCAGGAAGGGGGCGCCTGGCGTGCCCACTTGCAAGACGCTCTCTTGGCCGTGGATGAGAACCCAGCGAGATGAGAGAGTGGTATTGGCGGGTGCGGCAAGCAACTCTCCGGAAACATCGATGGTTGCCGCCTGGCACACGCCGGACATGGCAACCTCCACCCCGGCGGGAATACTGACATGGTCGCCCTGATTGGGAACACGCACCTTGTCCCATGTGTCGGCTGAATTCCAAACAGGGACCGGTTCGAGGCGGATGTTGTCGATCAGAACAGAGTGATCTTCGATAACGAGACCGATGAAAGCCACCTCGGTCGGAGTAGTGCCGGTCGTGCTGCCGGTTATGGTGAAAGGCCGGGTGGTATACTCGTAGTAACTTGTCCTCCTAAAGTCTTCCACTCGCAGCTCTTGGACCGTGGTCCCGCCTACTGTGATGCGAAGAGCCGGGCGATCCACCACGGTTGCCCCCCTGTTGCGGGGAGCAGCATGAAAACGAATCCGCCAGGTGCCAGGAGTGAAATTGTAGTTCTGCTTCATCGTGGTGCTACCCTGCAAAACAACGCAGTAGACGCCTCTTGGAGCAGGGGTGTTGGTCGTCGTGAATCCCGAACCATTCTTCGCGATCACCACTTGGCCGACCATCGTCCAGTTCCCGAAACTCGACCTGTTGGTCCAAGTTGGAATTGAGGTATCCTCGAAATCTCCATCAACGAATGGAATTTGAGCACCACCCGACTTCGCTGTTATTGTTGGGGTCGGAGGCTCGGATGGGGTCGGCGACGGAGTCGGGTTCACCGCGAAAGCAGAACCCGCCGTTCCAATGATGAGTGCCGCGCAGAGAATCAGCGGAGTTTTCAGCAGCAGAGTTGGGCCGATTTGCAAAGGCAACGGCGCTTTTGAAGGACGGAGTTCTACCGCTGAAGGATAAGTAGGACGCATGGGAGGAGTGATGGGGGTTGGATTTCTGGAGGAAGCTAACACTCGCGATGCTATTAAGGGAAAAGTGCGGCGCGCGGATGATCCCGCCAAACTTCGGAACGATTCTGCCAAAAGACGATCGAGGGGCCTGCGGAGCAAATGTCCGGACAAACTTCCGCTGCGGCCTCGCCGCGGTTCCCATCGTCAACCACGCCTGTCGTTAAGCTTCCGCGCCCATGCACGCTTTGGGCCACTTAATGACGGGTATTCTCCAGGCAGAGCCAGATGCCTTGAGCAAGGTTGGCTTGAAGTGCATCTGCCTCAAAGACCCCATTACCGCGAGGATCCTTTTGCGGCAGATTCCGCCGGCATTCAAAACAATCTATCCCGGCGCGCTCGTCTCACGAAACGCAGAGCCCCGCTTCGCGCCTGGCGATGCCAAAGACATCGCGCACCGCCTCGAGGTAGGCCATGCCATTCACTGTGTCCGGTTCAAGGTAGCTGCCCTCCGTCCATTCGTTCCAACTGTTGATGTTGAGGATGCGGTGCGGGGCGGGTTCGCGCAGGAGCCTCTCCTTGGTCATCGCAAGTGCTTTGCGAAACCGGGCGGGCGTGTTGTCGGAAATCGTGTTGGTGAACGGGTAGCCGAAGTTGCCAAATTCGTCCTGCTGGCGGGCGCGGGGGCTGCTGTCCCAGCCCATCGTGACGTTGGGATAATACGGTTGCCGGAAGTCTTTTCTCGCGCGGTCCCAATGTCGAAAATACCTGTCGCGCACGAAATCGTAGTCGGTCTTCAGGTCCGGCAACTCGACATGGTGGAACCAAACGTAGGAGGTCACCGAGTCGAAGCCCAAGTCATCGATCAGTCGGGACACATTGTCGATGACCACCTCACCGGGCAGCACAGGTTTTCCCCACACCACGGCATTGAGGTGCAGATCGGGAAACCCGGCCCGGCGCACCTTGTCGCGGAATTTGTCCAGCGCCGCACGGACCTGCGCCGGCGAGGAGAAGCTCGCGAGAAGTTGCGACAAATCGTAGATCGAGAAGTAAGGACAGCCTTCGACCAGCCAGTAGGAGGGATGGGAAAAATACCGATCGATGACCAGGTCGCCGATCCTGTCGAACGTGGCGGGTGTGACCGCGCCCGGGAAAAGCAGCCCTGCGGGCGCACCGCGCGTGCAGGGATGGATATCGACCCAGTCGTGGTTGGCCCACATCAGGGCAAACCGCAGCCGATCGTTGTTCTCCGCAGTCAGAAAACCGTTCTCCAAGGGCCGCTGGAGGAACGGACCGTCATTGTAGAAATACCAGTCGAAGATGAAGGCATCGATCCCGTGGTCCGCCGCTGCCGTGATCTTGCGTTCCATCACGGCGGGATCCGACTCATCCTCGTAGCCCCAAAGAGGGACTTTGGGTTGGTCGTGTCCCATGAACCGGGGTCTGGCGGCTTTGACCAGCTCCCATTCCGTCCAGCTCCGGCCTTTGACGGCGTCGTTGCGCCGATCGCCGGGGTGGTAGTTGCCGAAGTAATAGCACGCGACCGTGATGCCGTCGCGCTCCACGGGATGCACCGAGGAATGGGAGCAATGGCCAGACTCGGAATGCATCAAAAGGCACTATAGCCATGCGCTTCAGGCATTCCGGCATTTTCCCGCCAAAACCCAGCACGATTGTGCCGGGATGCGACGTGCTGGCGGGATCGTGCTGGATAATGGCGCAAATGTTTCTGCTGGCGGCCGGCGACGGTGTTACAAAGCATGGCGTGACCTGCTTATGCCACCCCCAAAGCGCCGGTGTTCCCCTCCTCCTCCGGCGCGATCCCTCATGAGCCCCCACGGAGCCGCCGGGCCAATCCCGTGGAAGGAATGGCAGAATCCGTCTGCAGCCTACCGGGGCAAACCGTTCTGGAGTTGGAACGGACGGCTGAATCCGGACGAGTTGATCCGGCAGATTGGCATCTTCAAGGAGATGGGGATGGGCGGATACTTCATGCACTCGCGCACGGGGTTGCAGACGGAATACCTCGGACGCGAGTGGTTCGAATGCATCAACGCCTGTGCGGACGCCGGGCAGGCGCTGGGGATGGAGTCGTGGCTCTACGATGAAGACCGTTGGCCCAGCGGCTCCGCCGGGGGCTTGGCAACGCAAGACGTGCGGCACCGGATGAAATACCTGCGGCTGACGGTGTTCGAAAGCGGCACGGTGGTCCCATGGCCCTCGGAGAACCACTTTGTCGCGGCGTTCAGCGGACGGCTCGACGGCCTCGATCTCGCGTCCTACCAGCGCCTCAACTATGGCGATGCAGCCGCACCCGGAGAGCAATTACTGCTCTTTTCCTGGGAAACCATGCTCGCTCATTCCTTTTACAATGGCGCGGCCTACCTCGACACGATGGACCGCAGCGCGACCGACAATTTTCTGCGTGTGACCCACGACGCCTACCGCGACGCGTGCGGCGAGCGCCTCGGCACGAACATCCGCGGCATCTTCACCGACGAGCCGCACCGCGGCATGGTCTTCTGCCGATCCTACGGCGAGCCTTGGGTGGAAAATCCCGCATGGGCCACGCCTTGGACTCCTTTGCTGCCAGCCGCCTTCACTGCCGCCTTCGGCTATGACTTGATCGGGCGCCTGCCGGAGCTTTTCCTGCGATTCGAGGGCTGTCGCTTATCGCCCGTGAAGTGGGCCTACATGGAAATCTGCCAGCGGCTCTTCCTCGAAAACTGGGCGCAACCGCTGCACGAGCGCTGCCGTGAACTGGGGCTGCTGCTCACGGGCCATGTTCTCCACGAAGATACGCTCGGCGCGCAGGCGGTGCCGTGCGGCTCCATGATGCGCTACTACCCGTATCTGGACTATCCCGGCGTCGATATTCTCGGCTCGCGCAACGAGTGCTATTGGGTGGTGAAGCAACTGGCCTCCGTCGCACGCCAATTGGACCTTCCATGGATGCTATCGGAACTGTATGGCTGCACCGGCTGGCCGACAAATTTCGCCGACCACAAACGCATCGGCGACTGGCAGGCGCTGTTCGGCATCAATGTGCGCTGCCACCATTTGAGCTGGTATTCGATGGCGGGCGAAGCCAAGCGCGACTTCCCGGCCAGCATTTCCTTCCAATCCGCATGGTATCCGGAATACGCGGCGGTCGAAACCTACTTCAGCCGGCTGCATGTGGTCCTCACTGCCGGACGTCCCCTTTGCGATGTTCTGGTCATCAGCCCGGTGGAATCCCTATGGGCGCAGGCTCATGTCGATTGGGCTACGTGGCTGCGGACGACCGACCCGGATGTCGTCGCACTGGAAGGAATCTACGAGAAGATCTTCGCCACGCTGGCTGGCGCCCAGATCGATTTCGACTATGGAGACGAGGCGCACCTTGCGGACCACGGGGCCGTGGAGAAGGCAAGCGCGATGCTGCGCCTCGGGGCCATGCATTACCGAGTGGTTCTGGTCGCCGGCATGGAAACCATGCGCCCCTCCACCCTGCGCCTGCTCGCCGATTTTCGCGAGGCTGGCGGAACGGTCATTTTCGCCGGCCCGCCCCCATCGCACGTCGACGCGCTGCCATCTCCGCAGCCGTCGGAATTGGCCTCGCGCTGCCCACATGCGTCGGCAGACGACCGGGTGCTAGCTGATCTCGTCCGCGGTCACAGCCCGGCTGCCAGCCGCCTCGCACTGCAAGGCGGCGAGGGTCTTTTCTGTCAGGTCCGCACCGAGGGGGATGCCTGCACATTGGTCCTGCTGAATCCATCGAGCACGCGCCGTTACGACAAGGTGACCATCCGACTGCACGCGCCCGGACCAGTCACCGAGCTCGATGCCCTGTCCGGACGGACCGTCACCACAAATACCGACAACAGCGGGGGCGTATTGCAGTGGCAAACCTCGTTTCGCCCCATGCAGGAGCGGATCTTCGTCTGCGGCACCGAATTGCCCGGCACCGGGCCCACTCCGGTTGCGGCCACGCTTCGGCATGAATCGCTCCCCGGAGATTTCGCCTACTCGCTCGATGAACCGAACATCGCCGTGTTGGACCGTGCAGAGTTTTCGCTCGATAACGGGCCTTGGGAGAGCGCCCGCGAGATACTGCAGATCGAAAAGGTAATCTGCCAACAACTGGGCCGTCCGCTGCGTGGTGGGCAGATGGTGCAGCCGTGGGCGCGCCCGCAGGCCGCTCTGTCCGCTGGCCCCGCTCTGGCTTTGCGTTTTGCCTTTGATGTGGAAACGGTTCCGAACTCGCCGGTGAAACTGGCGCTTGAGCAACCGGAGAATTTCACGATCAAAGTCAATGGCCGCGCCCTGCGGCGTGAGTCCGGCGAAGGTTGGTTCATCGACCCGTGTCTGCGGATCATCACCCTTCCGCCCGACGCGCTGCAAGTGGGTGCGAACAACATCGAGTTGAGCGGGACGTTTCATGAGGGCGTGGACCTTGAAGCCATCTACCTGCTTGGGGATTTCGGCGTCCGACCGGAAAGCGGCGGGCGGATCTCGCTGACGACCTTGCCCCGGCGCTTGGGTGTCGGGGATTGGACGCGCTGCGGGCTGCCGTTCTACTCGGGACGAATTCGCCTGACCCTGCCCGTTGGAAGCGCCCGAAAGCTCGTGCTGAATCCGCTCGGAGCCGCCACGCTCGTTGTGAAGAATCCCGCCACTGGACAGTCCCAAATCCTGCCGTGGGAACCTTTCGCCTGCCCGCTGGATGGACTCGCCGACGCGCAGGGCCTCGTTGAAGTCGAATGGGTGCTGACGCGGCGAAACACGTTCGGTCCACTCCACCTCACTCCCATGGATCCGCCGATGGTTGGCCCCATGCATTTCCGAAGCGAGGGCGACAAATGGTCTGACGATTTCCAGCTTGCGCCGGTCGGTCTGGACGAAATGCCTGTGCTTGAATCGTGATCCGTCGTGTCGAGACGGCCTTCTGTGCTCTCCGACACGTCCCATTCCTTCCGCACCTTCCACGACGAAGGCAGCCGCATGGTCAGGATTCCTCTTGTCCCTCCGCAGTCATTCGCCGCGCGCGCAACACTTCTTGAATTTCCTGCAGGTGGCCGCGACTGAGTTTGTAGCGGCTGAACACCAGGATGGCGATCAAGAGGCACGACGAGGGAAAGAGGGCGACGAAAAGCCGGAGACGAAAGACGGTCTCGGGGCTCATAAGGTCTGCACCCGCTTCATAGCCCACCAGCAGAAGCACATATCCAAGCAGGAGAGCAATGCTTGTGAACCCCAGTTTGACCACGAATCCGAAGAATGCCGCAAACACGCCCTCCCGACGTGAACCGTTGAGGAACTCGTCCTCATCGCAGATGTCCGCGATGAATGCACCATTGAGCAGCCAGCAGGCACTCATGCCGCCACCGATGACCATGGCAAGCAACACCTGGAGACCGGGCAAAGCCGGATTCAGGACAAACCACGAGCTGAGGATCGCGATCGCGGCGATTCCAAGCCCGCAGATGAGGACCTTCTTCTTGTCGAATCGCCGCACGAGCAATGGAATCACAAACGCCGAGGCCACCCCGGTAATGCCGGCCGCCGTTCCGTAGAACCCGTTCCATGTGGCCCCGACGGATTTGTCGCCTCCAGCCACGTAGAAGATGTTGATGTATGTGATCAGCGCCCCGAGGAAAAACATGCCGGTGATCACGAGGAAAATCATCAGGCAGAGAGTCCGGAACGACCGGTTCTTGAGAACGAGAAGACCCGAGCGCAGGAGATTGATCTTTTTTCCGCTCTCAACCGAAAGCTTCTCCTTGGTGAAAATCGCTGCCGGCAGCGCAGTCAGGATGATCAGAATCGCCACCGCCCAAACCACATAACGCACACCAATGACCTCGGCCTTGATTCCCTCGTCGGAGGCCATGGCAGCCAGAGGCTGCAGCAGCGGAGCATACCAGACATCCGGGGTGTTGGTGAGCACATCGCGGATGTGTTCGCCGACCACCAAACAGATCTTGTAGAGCCACGGGATGAGGAATGACGCCGCTGATCCGAAAACCATCCGGTATTTCTGGAGGTCGGCCCGTTCGTCGTAGTCGTCAGCCAACTCCAACCCGAGCGCGTAAAACGGCACGGAGAAGACGGTGTAAACGAGATAAAAAATCACGCAGACAGTGACCGCGTAGAAAAAGAGCGTCCAATCGCTCCAATAGGGCGAAGCCATGTAGGACATGGCAAAGGCAATGGCCATCAGAATTCCACCGACAAAGATGAACGGCCGCCTCCGTCCGAACCGACTTCGCGTGTTGTCGGAGATGCTTCCCATCACCGGATCCGAAATCATGTCGAAGAAGCGGGGGATTGATACCGCCCATCCGATCAGAACCGAGCTCAGACCGAACCCGATGTTGTAGATTGGAACGAAGATATTGTTCAGCCCGTTGACGGCCAGTTGCTCGCTGAAGCCACCCGCACCCCACGCAATCTTCTCGTGCATCGGCAAGCGGTTCGTCCGGTCGGGAGGATTCTTGGTCATGGATAAGGGGGATAGCAGTCCAACAGCGTTAAATCTTTGCGAAGGTTCCGAAGGCCTGCGACTGAAGTCTGTCGTTGCCCCTCACTGATCAACAACCCCCTTGAAATTGGCAATCATGGGACACCAGAAACTTCAGGCCCCCATCACTGCGGCTACCCAGTAAAGCACGGTGCACTCGCCTCACCGCGCACAACCTCCCCGCATCAAGGCGCGATCGCGCCGGCAAGGAACTCTTGGCGCCAGTATCCATCATGTTGTGTGTCCTGAGGTCGGCTGCCTTCCGGTAGGGCGGACAAGGGCGGCGGAAGCACGACGCGATGTTCATTCCCGGGCTCACTCCCGAATCACATCGATTGGAAGTCCTGGAAATCCCTTCTCCTGCGTGTCCTCTGGCCATCGACCATCGGGCATCCGATAGCGCTCGCGGAGTGCGTTGAGATCGATGCCGCCGGGATCCCCGAAATGCTCCATCCATTGGCGGGTGACTCTCTCCAGACGCTCCTGCAGCGCGGCGTGCGCGGGATCGCCGTAGAGGTTGTGGAGTTGTGACGGATCGTCGGCCCGGGTGTAGAGCGCACGGACCGGCACGGTGTGCAGTTCAGCCTTGCCGTGGTCGTCGCGTCGCCAGTGCTGCAACTCGCCGCGGCCATAGGTGTGCTCGCGGGTGTAGACGCCGTTCCACGAGGGTTGGTGAAAGAACAGGGGCACGGAATCGACAGCATCGTCGTCCTGCTGACGGATGGCGGCGGAAAGGTCCCGACCTTGGCAGGTCTCCGGCACCGCCACGCCCAGGAGACCAAGCAGGGTCGGCATCAAGTCCAGCGTTCCGACCAAAAGATCGCTGGTGCGGGCGCTTTCTTCGCCGGGAAGATGCACGAGAAACGGCACGCGCACGGAGGTGTCCTCGGGATGGTCCTTGGAGATGGTGTAGCCGTAGGAGTGCAGGTTGTCGCCGTGGTCGGACGTAAACACGATCAGCGTGCTGTCGTAGAGCCCCCGCGCCTTGAGGGTGTTGATCAAGCGACCGAAAGCGCGGTCGATCCCGCTGCACATGGCATAGTAGCCGTGGTAAGCGCGGCGCACATCGGGCGTGTCCTCCGCGCTCGGCCGCAGCTTGATCATTTCCGGGTCGTAAAGATCCATCAATTCCTGCTCCGTCCCGTAGTCAAAGGTCAGCGTGGACGGATCGAAACCAACGTCATGCGGAGGGTGCCACGAAACGAAGAGCGCGAAAGGATCCCCAACCTTGCACGTCTCGAGGAATTCGACGGCCTGCCGGGTCTGCCCGTCCACCTCCCATTCGTCGAAGAAGATTTTCTCGCCCCGCTCGTTCCAGTAGTAGCAATGCCCCGGACGGTAATCCATGTGGCAGTTATTGCTCAGGAACGTTTCATCGAAGCCGTGGCGCATCGCACCCGGCGGGACCGGACGGTCCCGGTCGTGGCCGAGAAGGTGCCATTTTCCGACGTAGGCGGTGCGGTATCCGGAAGCACCCAGGGCCTGGGCGAACGTCGTCCCGTTGTTGGCCAACAGCGGAAGATCGTTGTGCACGGCGCCATTCCTGAGGGGATGCTGGCCGGTGAGGAGCATGCCGCGGTAGGGCGTGCAGACGGGACTGCTCGAAATGCAGTGGTCAAAGCGGATGCTGTCCGCGGCGAATGCGTCGAGGCAGGGCGTCTTGATGTCGGCATTACCGTAGCACCCGAGCATGTCCCTCGACTGTTGGTCGGTGAAGACGAAGAGCAGGTTGGGTTTCCGCGCGGTCTCGGCTGACGCATTCGTGGAGTGCAACCGTGAGGATTCCTGCGACTTCATGCTCGGGGCTCTTTGAGGACGAGAAGGCTGTTGTCCTTGTCGATTGTCACTCGGGTCGGCACGGGCTTTGCGGTGGTCGTCCCCGTCGCCGGGTCGAGGACTTTGATTGATTCACCGGCGGGCCCGGAGATGTCCGCTGTCATCGTTTCACCCGTGCGGTTCACCAGAAAATAGATCGGCTGACCGTCGCGCTGGAAGCGTGCGACGTCGAGTTTTCCGGCGCCGGGCGCAAACTGCAGGTCAAATCCGGGTAGATAAGGACTGGTGACGCGGGCGGCCAAATCGGAAGGGGTCACGACTTCGGCTTTGGCCAGCGCGGCGGCCACCGCAGCATCATCGGCCGCCACATCGGCCGCCTGTGGCTTGGTGTCCACCCAGAGCACGGTCCCGCCGGATGACTCGAAGGCCTTGATTTTTTCCAGCACGGCCAGCGGCAGGAAATCCATCTGCGGCATGACGAGGTATCGATACGAGCCCACCCCGATTTGCATGGCTCCCTCGGATACGGTGGCGTCAGCCACGGCCTCGGGATGCACGATCGTGTAGGCGATTCCGGCGTCGCGCAGCGCCTTGGTGGTGCGATCCCACGCGCCCTGCCTTTGCGCGTGCAGCGGGAGAATCTTCGTCCACCACTTGTTTATCGGGATGTAATCCGCCTGGAACATGGCGATGGGATAGTAGAGCGCCACCGGCGTGGCGATGTGCGCGCCGCGCAGGACCGAGCAGATCCGCCCGACGTAATCATTGAAGGCGGTGAACTCCTCCGGCGCGTATCCGGTGGCTCGGTGTGGCCCGTTGTTGACCGGATCCAGCGGCAGGTAGGAACTGAAATCACTCACTCCATGGAAAGCGGCCATGTTGACGGAGTTCTTCAGCAGCGGAATGGCTGGGGAAAGGCGATCATGCTTTCCATACGAAATCATCGGGTCGAGGAGACACATGGTTTTCTCCGCCTTTTTCCAATCCGCCACCGAGCTCGTGAACCGGGTGTAGTCGTAGTTGAAGGTGGCCATGTCCGACGGGTTGGGGATGCCGGTGTCGATCGCGGGGACCGTGAATTCGGAAACAAACTTCATGTAGTCGCCGTAGTTGGCGACATGCATCACGAGGTGTTCATCGAGCAGGAAGTGGCCGCTGGAGGCGAGGCCGCGGGCCTCATTCCACTCGGTGATTTGTCGGCCGAAGTTCTTGGAGAGCAATTCCGCCAGCGTCTGCTGGTAGTGGAGGCGGACGCGACGTGAAGCCAAATCGTCGCCCCCGAAGATCGCCCCGATGACCGGCATCAGGTCATAGCCGTGCATTTCCTCGAATTTTGCGGGCACCTCGGCATTCCAGGCGCTGCATGCGAACGGGACTTCATTTGCCCGGAAAACGAGTTGTCCGAGACTGGGCTCGTTGGAATAGAACCCCTCCACTTTGGACTCAGGGTCGGAGATTTGGGCCAAGATGGGGTCGTGCATGTTGGCGATAAAGCTGGCCACAGCTCCGGCATTCATCAGATCCGGATAGCGCCCGGTGTGCTTGAACTGGGCCATGGTGGTCTGCACCTGCACCTCGCGGTTGCGGATGACGGTGAAGAACGCCTGCAGTTCCCAAGGTCCGTCGAGCCCAGTGCCCGTGACCTGCCGGTCCCCGATGCTCAGGTCGGCACTCTCCCGTGGTTGCAGGCCATCGGGGGTCACGGCGTAAAGCTGGGCTGAAACAAACTTCTCCGCGCCCGGCGGTAGGTCGAGGGAGATCGCGCCGGAGTTCTCACCCGCTTGGCGGATGCGGGCCAATCCCCTCACCTCGTATTCCGGGTTCTGCTCGACGACTTTCCCGCCCGCCATGCCGCTCGGGTAGCCGAAGTCATCGGCCAACCAGATCGTGGCTCCCTGTGCGTGCGCCGCGTCAACCAGCGGTCCGATCTTTTTCTTCTCCTCGGGGCCGCGTTGGTAAAGCTCCTGGTAGAAGAACGCCATGTATCCGCCGATGCCGTATTCCGGGTATTTGCGAAGCGTCTGGTCGTTGAGCTGGTATTGCAGGAGACGAAAGGCCTTGGGCGGGTTGGCGAAGTCCCGCGTCAGGCTGCTTGGCGACACTTTGGATGATGCGTCCGCCCCGACCGGTTCCTCCGGAGCCGCAGGCTCGACGGCGGGCAACTGGGACGCGCTTGGTCGTTCGCAGCCCATCAGCCCTGCGGCAAGCAAGGTAAGGAAGGCGGAGATGCTACGATGTGTCCGGGGCGTCGGCAGTCGGTGCACAGCGCCATCCTAGCGGGGTCGCCAGTGCTTTCCCCGACATTCCTGCCAAATTGCAGCACGTTTCCGCCACCAAGCTAGCGGTTGGGGCGGCCCTGCATCCTCTTGCCGGCTTGGAACTGGCGCGGGGACACGCCGAGAACGCGGCGGAACTGCCGGGCGAAATAGCTGCTGTCGTTGAACCCGCACTCAAAAGCCGCCTGGGTCACGGTGCGGTCGCTCGACTGCAGAATCTTCGCCCCCTTGGCGATGCGCAACCGCTGCAGGTAGGACAACGGGCTCTCGTTCTTCACCTTGCTGAAAAAGCGGTAGAAATTGCGGTCCGACATGCCAACCATCTTCGCGATCTCGGGCAGTTTGAGATCGTCATCGAAATGGCTCTCCATGTAGGCGATGGCCCGGCCGATCTTCATGATGCGCTCGGACTCCACGGTGGGCTCGGCGTTGTAGGCGCGGGAGAGCAACCCGACCAAAGCCATGAAGTGCGCCACGGCCATGAATCGGTGGCCGGTCGCATCCTTCCGCTGCGCCGGGCCGGAGCGGCTGCTGTGACGTTCCTCGAACCGCACCGGCCGAAGCCGCGGTGCGTCTCCGTAGAGTTCCTTCTCCATCGCCTCGGCCAGTTCCCGCGCCTGCGCCAAGTCGCGCAGACCGAGGGTGAGGTGGCGGGCAAAGTGCCCCTCGCGCCGCATGGCCGGCTCGATGACGAACAGCGATTGATAACCCGGCAAACCGGCCACGTCGAAGCGCACCTTGTGCAGCAGTGACTGGTCGTAGATCACGTTGATCACACCGAGATTCGCCGTGTCTTGGTAGCCATGCGGGCGCCCGCCGTGGTGCACAAAGACATCGCCCGCCTTGACCGGGAATCGTTCCTTGCCGACGACATTGATGCCCCGCCCGTGCGATATGATGACAATCTCGGAGAAATCGTGGACGTGCTGCGGGTAATCGGGGTGGTTGTCGAGGATGAACACCGCCAGCGGAAAATTGCGGTCGGCAAAAACCAGTTCGCGCTCGAATTTGACCGGCTTGGACGTGCGAGGGGGCATACCGCGATTTACGGATTCAGGGCAGGACTGCAAGTCCATACTGCGTCGAAGCAGAGAGCTGCGGCCCGCGCGGAGGGTGAGGGACGTGCCGTCATTCGCCATCTTGCCAGCGCGGGTCATGGTGCCGCCGCTCCCTTGCTGCCGGGGATCGGCGGCCGGCCGGGCTCGATTCCGAGCGCAACCCTCCCGAAGGGTTCTTCAACACGCCGTGGCCCGGCGGGAGTGTCTGCGCGGAAAACTCCACTGCCCTCGACACCGAGGACTTTCTCCGCGGGACATGACCGGAGTGAGAAGGGAGCAACTCAATTCGCCACGGTCCGCAGTCGCAGCAACAACCGCTGCTGCGGAGCAACGGCGGGGGGAAGCGTGACGGTGACCGTGTCGGGCTGGGCACCATTTTCCGCCACCGTCACCGTGACACCGGAGGCATGCGGGCCGGAGTTGGTTGCGCCGACGGGGACGCCGGTCCATGTCGCGAGGTTCGTGCTGTATTGGACCGAACAAGGAGCTGCTGCTTCCGAGGAGTCGGCGCGCGAGAAAGTGAAGAGGTAGTTGGCCCCGGGCTTGGTCAGCCGCGGTGCAACCGAGGGCGGGTCGGAGGCGAGCGGATTGCCGCCGAGGATCCACTCGAACACGTTGGGCAGGCTGTCGCGATCGGGGTTGTCGGCGGCGCCGTTCTCCAGGCCGGGCGCGCCGGTCAGCCCGCTCTGCATGGCCCAAGCGTCGAAGCCGGGCTCCGGGCCGACGGTGACGGTGAGCGTGCCGGTTCCGGAGATCGCGGAGGTCTGATAGGTCGCGCCGGAGCCGAGGGCGCCCCAGGTGCCCTTCCATTTTCGCACTCCATCCAGCCAGAGTTCCCCGATGGTGTCGGTGCCTGCGAAGTTTAGTTGGAGAGTTGATCCCGTGGTGAGGAAAACGTTGCCGATGAGTTGGGCGGAACTGATCGCGAGCGTCCCGCCGGAAACAGTGGTGGCCCCGCTGCGGGTGCTGGCACCGGTCAAGGCGAGGGTGCCGCCTCCTTCCTTCGTCAGGGATTGCGGGCCCGAGAGCGCGCCGGAAAGCGTGAGGGTGGCCCCGGCATTGATGCCAGCGATGGTGTTGGCGGCGAGTTGCACCGGCAGCATCACGGAGTGGCTGCCTTGCACGGCATCGAGGCGGGCGGTTCCGGCGATGACCAGCGAGCCGGAGCCGGAGAGCGTGTAGTTGGCCGGACCCGTGAAGCGCAGAGCACCGAGGGAGGTCGCGTCGCCGGGCACCGGGACGGAAATGGAGTCGATCTCGAAAACACTGCCCGTGAAGGCGCCCCTGGTGGGATCAAGGCGCAGCCGCGTGATCCGCTCGCCGACCCAGCCCGCCACACCGGTCATGGTGAAGACAAGGTCCTGGAAGTTTCCATTGCCCGTGTAGTTCACGCTTACCCGTCGGGTGCCCGAGAAAGCGTCATCCGACGAGTTGGCCCAAAAGAGATCCACGGGCACGGTGCCGGAGGCGTTGACTCTCATCCGGACGCGGACCTGCGGGGCACCGTCCGCGCTGAAGTTCAAGTTGGCGCGGATGATCTGGGGGTCGTTGTTGGTCTGCACCGTTCCGCTCAGCACGCCTGCGGACACGGCCGAGGAGTCAACGTTAACCGTCGTCCAACCCTCGAAAGTCCCCGCGCTGTTGAAGTTCCATGTCATGGGCGCGTTGGCCAGGGTGATGGTCGGATTGCCGGTGGCGGCGCTGCCGAACACGGCGGTGTCGGACGCGGAGCCGGGAACATTCCAGTCCTGCCAACTTTGCGGGTCGGTCCAGACGCCCGAGCCTGTGAGGTTCCACGAGCACTCTCCGCCGGCCGGCGCGGGGATGCTGAGGTCGGCGGACTGCAGGGTCACCGGCGCGGATGCCACTGTGCCGAGGAAGTTCCCGCCAAGGTCGAAGCGCAGGATGCGGCCGCCGGCTTCGCGGATGAAAACGTCGGAGCCATCCCGGCCCATGGCGTTCGGGCTGGTCAGCGGTTGGCCGGCGAAGGAAGTCCCGCGGGCAAAGGCACCGAGCGGAGCGGCCGTATGCTGGGTCCGCTCGAAACGCCGCACCTGCCCTCCTTCGATCCGCAGAAAGAGATCGCGGGTCAGGCTGCGGAAGTTCGGAATGCGATGGAAGGTCAGCAGATTCGAATCGTGCCCGCGCGGCGGTCGGTTGCCGCCGATGTCGAAGCCGGTGCGCGAGGCCAGCACGATGTCGTTCCCGTCGAACTCGAAGTTGAAGTATTGGAACCCCTCGTAGCCAAGGTTCGCGGTGTAGAGGAAGATTTTCTCCAGCTTCCAATTCCGCAGATCGGTCGAGGTGAAGACGGCCGCCGTGTTGCGGATGAGATCGCGCGCGAGGGTCGAACCCGCGTCGGCGGGAAGGATCGGGTTCGAGAGAAGGAAGTATTTTCCCGAGACCGGGTCGTAGCGAACGCCGAATTTCTTCTCCCCGCCGGGAAGCGGGACGAAATCGCGGTCGGGGTCGAAAGTGACGAGGCCGCTGACCGGGTTCACGCGGGCCAGCGCCGTGTAGGAGAGCAGCCGCACCTTGGGCAGAATGACGAGGCCCTCGCCGGGCGAGTGGGTAATCTGACCTTCGCCGATGAAGTTGTCGGTCGTGTTGAATCCGGTCCCCGGGAGCCAGGAGTTGCTCGCAGCGGGAAAGCCGCCCGGATTCGACCATGACGCAGGCAGCAACGGGTCGGACGAGGTCGGGGACGAGAAGGCCGACGTCGAACGCGCCAGCCAGGTGCGGCCATTGACCGTGAGCGCGTTGTCCGGAGTGGCCAGTCCGCCGAGGGGCGCGAGCGATGATGGGGCGGACCAGGTGGTGCCGTTGTTCGTCGATCGGGAGATGACCGCGACATTGCCCGCGGAATCATTGTTCGCGCCGAGCAGATACACCGTGCCGCCTGACTGGAAGAGGCTGCCGCGGAGGATGCCGGTGAGGTCATTGCCTCCGTTGACCTTCGACCACGTCGCGCCTTGGTCGGTCGAGCGGAAGATGCTCGTTCGCCCGTTCGTGGCCGCCCCGGAAGCAGAACCGAAGAGGGCGTGCGCCGCGAGGTAGTGTCCGTTGGACAAGACGAGGATGCACGGGTCGCTCACGTATCGCGGGTTGATCGGGTTGCCCAGAAACTGCGCCGGAGCCGGCACCTCGTTGATGATCACACCGGGGCAGTCGGCCCGCGATTGCGCCCAAAGGCTCTGGCTGCTCAAAGCCCCCGAAACCACGGCGACAAGCGATGAGAGGAAGAGCCAGGAATGGCGGCGGGTTGCTCCGGCGATCATTATCGTGCCGAAACTTACACGAGTATCATGTTCAAGCCTCGGAAAATTCAGACAATCTTCAGCACGAATACGCCAATTAGAACCTACCCCAGAACTTGGCGATGCGGCGTTGCTGGCGATTTGTCTGAAGCAAGGATCAAGCGAAGCGGCGGTATCCTCTGCGATACCGCCCGAGGGCCGCGACGAAGCTGCAGGCGAAAAGACCGGCAACCCGGATGGGCAGGGCCTTGGCGGACCGTGGGGCGGCGTTGCTCGTCGGTCACGATGCGCAGAGGCATCGCTTTGCCGTCGCTTCGCTCCGCCCTTCGGGGCGCCCGGAGCGCGCTGTCTCTCTGTGATCGGCTCTCCTCGCGCCTGGCCCTCCGGCCCGCCATGACCCTGCGCCGCGCCGCGAAGTTCTGGGATAGGTTCTAGTCTGCCCCGTCAGGAACCTGAAGCAATCAGCCGCCCGCGCCGGCACTCACTGGATGCGTCCAAAACCTTCCTCGAGGAAGCCGGACACGTTGGCACCGCGACTCCGGACGCCTCATCCAGACCAAAGCCCAAGGGGTCAATCCTCCCCCCGGCCCCGTTCTTAGTCATCCTTCATCCAGCACGGAGCCGACGCGAACCAGGCAATGGTCGCCCCCAGCAGGATGTGATGGAGCAGGGGCAGGCTGAGCCAGCCGGCCAAATTGGAAAAGGGGGCCAGCAGGATGACGATGAGCGCCAACCAAGAGATAGACTGCAGCAACGTCCTCATGACAACCTCCCCCGCGCCGGCGCATTCCAACGGCTGAAGAGCAGATACAACCCGGCGCACGCAATCCATGCCGGCAGCGGGAAATACCACGGGGTTACGCCGTGGACAAAGATGAGCCAGAGCGCGACACCGACCGGGATGAGCCACGCGAAGAGGACCGCAAGGTTGAACTGCTGCCCCGTCTCGGCCGCGGGGAACCGTGACACGCCGCAGCGACGGGCGAGGAACCAATCCGCGAAGATGACTCCACCGATGGGCGCGAGGATGGTCCCGTAAAGTCCGACGAAGCCGAGAAGCTTGAAGGCAAGCGCGGGGAATACGGCCGCCGCGGTGGCGATCCCTCCGGCCAACAGAGTCATGCTGACGCGGCTGCACTTCGGGAAGATGCCTTGGAAGGCCAGGCCGGCGCGGTAAATCGTGGGGTTGGCCGTGGTCCATCCGGCGATGATGACGCAGATGATGCCCGCCACCCCGGTGACATGGTAGGCCATGGGCCCGGGCAGGGGGGTGGCGTTCTGCGTGGCCTTGATCTGCGCGGCCAGCATGAAGGCTGCCGCGATCCACGCCATGTAGTGTCCCACATACATGCCGCCGGCCGTGGCCCAGCCGTAGGAGGGCTTCTTCGCGTAGCGGAAGATCGAGAGATCGGACATGCCGATGTGCATGGCCGAGTTGCAAAACCACGCGAAGAGGACAACGGACCAGAACCCCATGGCCTCCCCGCCCCCAGTGCCGGCTTGGGCGAAGTCGATCGACTGGGTCCAGATTTCCTCCAACTCGGCATACGAGTTGACGCCCAGTTCCCCGAGGGCGACCACGCCGCAGGCGAAGAAGACCAGAACCATCCACGGCACCGCGATGTTGGCGAAGCGGCTCACCGCATCGTAACCAAACCCGGCCACCACCGCGATGACCGCACCAACCACCAGCACCGCGACCACGAACGCGAGGCTCTCCGGATAGACCGCGTCGAACGAAGGCATGGGAAGGTTCAGCGGAACGCCAACAGCGGTGGCCGAGACGGTGATCATGGCGCCGGCGAGGAAGCAGAAGAGAATGCCGTTGGCCAGATTGTAGGCCTTCACCAAGCCGGACCCCGCGATTTTCTCCAACTGGAAATAGAGGGTCATCCGCGCCTGCGTGGCGATGGGCGCGCAGAGGTAACGCCAGCTCAGCACGGCGAGGAAATTGCCGAGGAGCAGGCCGAAAAAGATGTCGTTGAGGCTCACGCCGGCCAGCAGGAACAGCGGACCAA
The DNA here is from genome assembly GCA_964609925.1 of uncultured Chthoniobacter sp. GTDB lineage: Bacteria > Verrucomicrobiota > Verrucomicrobiia > Chthoniobacterales > JACTMZ01 > JACTMZ01. The sequence goes on from CAZSUJ010000043.1 coordinate 19,241, forward strand.
TCATGAACTCGGTCCCCGCCGCATGCTCACCCGCATACATTCCCCAGAACGACTTCCCGCCCTTGAGGGCCCGCTCAGGCACGGGTTCGCGCTCGAATTCGTCCGGCGGCCGGGGAACGTGGGGATGCTGCGGTGTGCTGGGCGCGGAAGCGGCCATGGAAAGGGCGGATGGTTTGCTCAATCCGCGGGTCATGTAAAGAGCCGCTGATAAATGAGGCGTGTGGCGCTGGCTGGCACAGCGCAAGCCTTACAGGATCGGGACTGGCCGCTGCCACCACAGGAAATCCGGGCTGGATCTGATCACGCTGCGTCTGGAACAGCTTCGTTGTCCCGTTCGCAAGATGGCAGGCACGCCCTGCATCCTCCTCTCCTCGAGGGGCTCATCCCGGTTGCCGTGAGGCTTTTCGCGCCGGGCTTCGCCTCACTCCGGGCCGGTCGGAAACCTCTGCGGGCTCCTCCTTGGGCGCGGCCGGTTGTCTGGGGGCCGGACCGCTTCAGGTATCCTCCGGGTGCCTGCCGCAGCACCCACTGCGCTTGGCGGAAATGGGACCAAGCACCTGAACCCCGGGGAGGGGCCTGAAAGGTTCAAGGATGCATCAAAAAGTGGCCCCATCAGAGGAAAACCAAATGCTTGCATATTCTGCAGAAAGTGCATGTGGCACTCAGGGATGGGGGATAACGGGGGGCGGTCAAAAGGGGGATTTCTCTGTCCGCGGATCTCTGTTACCTTGAAAGCTTGTCTGGCGGGGGGAGCGCACTGCTCTTCGACCGCCGCGATTCTCAAGCGCAAAAACGCCCCGCGCGGGGAGATCGATCTCGCTCGGAAGGAGACGCGCCTCGCTCCGAGGGAGGCGCGTGTCCAAAAAAGCTTCATCGTCCTCGCTCCGACCGAGGTCGTTCTCCAAGAATTCTCCGTCGTCCTCCCTCAGAAGGAGATCGTCCTCCAAAAAAGCTTCATCGATGTCGTTCCGAGCGAGACGCGTCTCCAAAATTTCTTCGCCGTCCTCCCTCGGAAGGAGGTCGTCCTCCAAAAAAGCTTCATCAATGTCGCTCCGAGCGAGACGCGCCTCCAAAATTTCTTCGTCGTTCTCGCTCAGAACGACTCGCACCTCGTTCCGAGCTGCTCCGATCTCGCAAAATGCTTCATTGATCCGGCTCCTGCGCCCAGCCCGCTGCCCCTGTTCTCATCGTCCCGCCATCAACAACTCGCCAAATGCACTTTTCCAGCCGTCCATAGCGCATTTTGCTTCGGGAATCTGCTCGCGGATTCTAGAATGCCGTCCGTGTTCGGTTCCGTGATTCCTTCCATCCCCCGCCGCCGGGCCCGTTGGGCGGCGGTCGTGCGCTGATTTGGCCATGCCACGAGTCGCGAAATCCAAGGCCGCTGACTCGTCTGCCAACCTCGGCTTCGAGGCGAAACTCTGGCTCGCCGCCGACAAGCTCCGCAACAACATGGACGCGGCGGAATACAAGCACGTCGTCCTCGGCCTCATCTTCCTCAAATACATCTCCGACACCTTCGAGGAACACCGCGCCAAGCTCCTCGCCGGTGAGGGCGACTACGCCGGCGCCAATCCCGAAGACCCGGACGAATACAAAGCCGAGAACGTCTTCTGGGTTCCTCCCGCCGCCCGCTGGTCCCACCTCCAGGCCAACGCCAAGCAGCCCACCATCGGCAAGACCGTGGACGACGCCATGGTCGCCATCGAGCGCGACAACCCGCGCCTCAAAGGCGTCCTGCCCAAGGACTACGCCCGCCCCGGCCTCGACAAGCACCGCCTCGGCGAACTCATCGACCTCATCGCCACCATCAGCCTCACCGCCGCCAGCGAGGGCGAAAAGACGCACCGCTCCGTTGATCTGCTCGGCCGCGTGTATGAGTATTTCCTCACCCGCTTCGCCAGCGCCGAGGGCAAGAACGGCGGCCAGTTCTACACCCCGTCCTGCGTCGTGCGCTGCCTTGTGGAGATGCTCGCCCCCTACAAAGGCCGCATCTACGACCCCGCCTGCGGCTCCGGCGGCATGTTCGTCCAGTCGGAAAAATTCGTCGAATCCCACGGCGGCAAGCTCGGCGACATCTCCATCTACGGCCAGGAGAGCAACGCCACCACCCGCCGCCTCGCCATCATGAACCTCGCCATCCGCGGCATCGAGGCCGACATCGGCAAGGAACACGCCGACACCTTCCGCAACGTCCAGCATTCCGACCTCCGCGCCGACTACGTCCTCGCCAACCCGCCCTTCAACGACTCCGACTGGTTCCGCAAGGACGACGACGTGCGCTGGCAGTTCGGCGTCCCGCCCAAGGGCAACGCCAACTTCGCCTGGGTGCAGCACTTCATCCACCACCTCGCCCCGCAGGGCATGGCCGGCTTCGTTCTCGCCAATGGCAGCATGTCCTCCAACCAGTCCGGCGAAGGCGACATCCGCCGCGCCCTCATCGAGGCCGACCTCGTGGACTGCATGGTCGCCCTCCCCGGCCAGCTCTTTTACAGCACGCAGATTCCCGTCTGCCTCTGGTTCCTCGCGAAAAACAAAGCCGCCGACGCCAAACGCGGCTTCCGCGACCGCCGCCAGCAAACCCTCTTCATCGACGCCCGCAAACTCGGCACCCTCAGCGGTGCAGGCATGGGAAACCCGTCACTAAACTAGCCGAGAAAAATGAACACCAATCCCGCACTCGGACGCTACCTGCTCAACTGCTTCTCCGTTGAGTTCTCTGTTCCATCGGTCACGGTTGCGCAGCTTCCGTGGACTGAGGAAACGGACATGCGCGAACTGCGGAAGCGTCTTGGAAATGATTGGTTCGTCCTGAGACGCGGGGACAAAATATACGGGCTGCCTACCGTGCCAAAGCCTGCCATGGAGTTCGGGCAGGTGACGACAGTTCTTCCGCTGACCGGTTACGACGGACTCGATTTTATGAAGGCGAGGCTCGATGCAGCGCTTCCAAGTCTTCTCCCAGCATACCAACCCGAACGAGTCCGCCCGTTCCGCTTCCTCGCTCAAAAGGATGAGTTCGTCGCCAACTTCGCAGCCAATCACCAACTTCCTGAAATCGTAAAACGAGGCTTTGCCATCCGCCCGCGATTTGAGTTGGAGGCACGGACAATCGAATTGGTCGAAGGCGAGTTGCGAGTTGTCGTGGCGATGTCTTTGGCCATGCAGTGGGAGATTTCGGCGAGCTTGTCCGACCTCGCGAAACAGTCCGTTCAGCTTGAGGGCCTCTACGTCATCCTCAAACAGCCTCAACCCGGCGAACGCCGCCTGGTGGGCCGTATCAAGAGCGTGAACCAAGGCAACGTGGAGCTTGACGAGACCATGGATGGACGAACGTCCATCGCGGCTGACTTGGTCCGTTTGGAGGGCAGCAAATTCAGTTTCAAACGCTGTCTGTCGCGGTTGCTCGGGACACGCTATCGCGACTTCGAGGCGCAGCGTGACATTTGGGAGGCGAAGTTCACCAGCGGCCCCAGTTTCAACGAAGTGTTGGGTAAGTTTTCGCGGAGTTCCCGGACTGTGAATCTTGGCCCCGGCATCGTGGCTACTATCGGCGCAGCGATTCCGATTCAGAATACCGAGGGAGCGCCAATCTATCGGGAGCTTCCTCCAGTCGAGTATTGTTTCGACGCCGCTAAGACGAAGCGAAAGACGATTCCGTGGAACGGCTTGGTGGAGTTCGGCCCCTACGACAGCGACACATTCGAAAAGCGCACGCCACGCATCTTGGTTGTTGTGCCGCAATCGGAGCAGAACAAGGCAGAGCAGGTGTTTGGCACTTTCCTCGACGGTGTGCCGAACGGGCAATACCCGGTCGGTTTCGCCCGCTTGTTCAATCTGCGCCAAGTCAAATTCGACACCTGCCCCGTAGCGGACCAGCGTCTTGCGCCGAACCAGCACGCCGCCGCGTATCGCTCAGCGATTGAATCTCATCTCAGCAGCGGGGCTAGTTATGACGCCGCGCTGGTGGTGGTGCCAGATTTCAGCCGTCAGATGCCTGACGACCACAACCCGTATCTGCACGCCAAGGCGCTGCTGTTGACGAATGGCATTCCTTCACAGGAGTTGCGGGTTGCGACGCTCCACCAGCCGGACATGTCGCTTCAATACACGCTCCGAAACATTGCCGTCTCGCTTTACGCGAAGATGGACGGAGCACCTTGGACCGTCAGTCAGCCGCGAACCTACAACGACGAGATTGTGATTGGCATGGGCATGGCGGAAGTGGCGGGTAGCCGGGTCGAGAAGCGGCAACGCCACATGGGAATCACCACGGTCTTTCTTGGGGACGGAAATTTCCTCCTCTCCAACATTTCGCGGGAATGCACATACGACGAGTATCCTGAAGTCTTGAAGGCTTCGACAAAGTCCATTCTCGCCGAGGTCAAACGGCGCAACGGTTGGCAGCCCGGTGACCGAGTAAGGATAGTGTTTCACTCGGCCAAGCCGCTGAAGAACGTGGAAATTGACGAACTCATCGCCGAGTGCGTCGCCGATGTCGCCGGTGAACAGATTGTCGAGTTTGCCTCCCTCCAAGTCTCCCAAGACCACCCGTTCAAAATTATCGACCGCTCCCAGCCGGGAAAGAAATACGGCCAAACGATGAAGGGTGTTTACGCACCCGCTCGTGGATTCGTCATGCAGCTTGGAGCCAGCACCCGACTCTTAGCGACGAATGGGCCAGACCAAATCAAGCGACCTCTCAGCCCTCTTCCTGCGCCGCTATTGGTGCATCTGCACAAGCGCTCAACGTCGAAGTCGCTGGACGCGCTGACGGAACAAATCCTCAAGTTTACCTCCATGACTTGGCGGTCCACATCTCCTGCGGCGATGCCAGTGACCATTTACTACTCGGAGTTGATCGCCGAGTTGCTGGCCCGATTCCGCACACTGCCCGATTGGTCACCCGCTCTACTCAACACGAAGCTCCGAGCGAGCAAGTGGTTCTTATGAACTCGGCAATGACACATAGTTTTAGTGCCGAGTTGTCGCGAATCGCGGCAAACTTGAAGGAGTCCACGGTCTGGCCTTCACCGGCGACCGGTCTTGCTCTTCAACTTCTAAAACTCTGTGGCTGTGACGCGCGCAGGCCCAGTCTTCTCGGCTCAACTCCCTTTCCCGACGGGCCGCTCGATGCCGCCCCAGCCGCCGCCGCCGCTGGATTTGCTATGGCCGTAGCTGAGCCAAAGCCTGAAGAACTGTCGCGCTGGCGGGACGGCATGAAACGGCTTGTGAAGCGGGAACCATTTCCACGCGACCGCCAAACCTTTGCCTACCGCCCGACAGAGTTGGTCGGATTGGCGGTTGGAATTTCAGTAGGCGAAGGCCGAAGCAGCGCGTCTGCTGGGTGGATTCGGTCAGTAATCCAAGATTTGCCCGGCAAAAGTCCTCCGACAAATGCATGGGCGCTTTTGCTTTACCACTACGCGGCTTCGATTGTTGGCGTTCAGTTCCCGCTCGCAATACCAGCCCGACTTCCGGAATACGACACCACAGAGCTTGGGTTGCTGATTGCACTGCTGGCGCAAGGCAGCGTGTTCAAGGCAGCCGATTTTGAGACGAGTGTAGCCCAGAACGCCTTGCTTGAGCGAGTGGTAACTGAAAGCCCCATTGCTCGGGACACCGAACGACTGGCGGCGTTGTATGGTGCCCTTTCGCTTAGTCTGAAATCCCGCCTTTCTTCATCCAGCCCATTCGCGCACACGCCTCCGACAAACACGATTATGAAACAGAAAATCCTCTTCCTCGCCGCAAATCCAACGAACGAGACACGACTAGCGCTCGACAAAGAGTGCCGCGAGATCGAGGCCAAGATTCAGGCTGCTGAGCACCGTGAAAGCTTGGAATTGCTGACGAAATGGGCAGTGCGGCCGAATGACCTTCTGCAATACCTGCACCAGCACTCACCCCACATTGTTCATTTCAGTGGCCATGGAAGCGCGTTGGAAGAAGTGATTCTTTTGGATGCTCATGACGAGGCGAAGCCCGTCAGTAAGGCGGCGCTGAAGCAACTCTTCACGACCCTGAAAGACAATATCCGGGTGGTTGTGTTGAACGCCTGCTTTTCTGAACCGCAAGCCGAAGCGATAACCGAAGTGATCGACTGCGCCGTTGGCATGAACCAAGCGATTGGAGACGATGCTGCAATCACCTTCGCTGCCGCCTTCTATCAGGCGATCGGATTTGGTCGTTCTATCAAGGTGGCTTTCGAATCGGGGAAGGCGGCACTACTTCTCGACGGAATCCCGGAGGAGAATACGCCTGTTCTTCTTGTTCGCGCTGGCGTGGACCCTGACAACGTCATCCTTATTCAACCGCAGCTTTCTCCGGCAAACCCCAAGTAGGCTCATCGGATTCCGGCGCTGCTTCGCCGGTGAGCCAGACTATTGCAGCAGAAACGTGGCAGACCATAGATGCCGACTTCGTGAAGAGCCTTGCTCCTATCACACGGGATGAGGCGCTTCTGTATTTCGATGGTGCGGTGCCGAGGTGGGAGCATTCAGTGTCACCGTCGATCCCTCAAAGGAAAGCGACGGAAACTGTTATCAGTCGGCTTTCTGCACGCAGTCCCAAGCAAGGTGGGTGCTCGCTTCAGTTGATTCGTGGGGCGGGCGGCGAGGGAAAAACCACGATACTGCTTCAAGTAGCCGCTGCCCTGGCGGGAACCGCCTTCTGGAAAGTGCTTTGGCGGCCCTCCCCGGATCTCCGGTTCAGCTTGGACTTCTTGGCGCAGCAAGATGACTCCACGCAATGGCTGGTCGTTGCTGATGACGCGGAGAACTTGATTGCAGACGTTCGCCAGTCGGCGATGAAACTCTCGCAAAAAGGAACATCGAACATTCATTTCCTCCTCGCCGCTCGCGATTCAGATTGGCGATTTTTCAGGGGAGACCAAGTTGGCTGGGCTTCGTGGTTGAAGCGTTACAGCGACATCTACCTTCGCAATGCGACTGAAGAAGATGCACGCCGCATCGTTGAGGCGTGGCGGAACTGCGGGACTGAGGCGATGGGAGCGCTGGAAGCCGAGAAAGACCCCGGTAAGCAAGTCAGGGCATTGGTGAATGCAATCAATGATGCAGCCCATTCTCACTCTGAGGGCTCGCTGTTTGGTGGACTTTTAAGAGTCCGGTTTGGTCCGGCGGGCTTGAGAAGCCATGTCATTTCGCTTCTGGAGCGGCTTCGCTCAATGCCCATCGAACATAGTTCAAACAAGAGCAACCTGTTCGACGCCCTGCTCTACGTTGCAGCGTGTCACGGCGTAGGGATTCCCGGAATCGATGCGAATGTGCTCGCCGACCTTGTGGGCGTAGAGCGGGGCCGGGTGCAGAACCTCGTTGTTCGACCACTCGGGGAAGAAGCCGCCGCAGTGCAAAGTGCAGGGCATATTTTGACCCGTCACAGTGACGTCGCTCAAGCTGTCCTCGTTGAAGCCGAGGCATCCTTTGATGCAGTCCTGTCGGAAGTCTGGGGACGGCTCGTTAGCCAAGCCGTTAGAACCGGAAAAGGAGGCGTGCGTTTTCACACGTTCAATGACATCGCGCATCTCGGGCCGAGGCTTTTGGACAAAGAGGATCGTCGATTCAAGTTGCCCAAACAGTTGTCTAAGGAAACCTGCAAGGCCATCGCTGTCGCCGCTGCCCGAGCTGATGCTGAAGTCGAATTCGATAGACTGGTGCCGCTCGTTGATCTCGCAAGAACCTACCGCGCGTCGGGTGATTGCGAAGCCGCAGCGCAGGTATTTCGTGAGAACCTAGGCTCAGCGGCGGACAAGGTTGATCACGAGGAAGTCATCAGGGGGTTTTGGTATGAATGGGCGGTGTGTGAGGGCACAATTGAGGAAACTCGCCAATACGCGGCAGCCGATGTTTTGTTGGCGGGGATCTCGCTTTCGGACATCTTGAATCCGGCCGCTTTGACAGAGAAGCAAGTGAAGCTGAGTTGCGCAGGGATCGCCGAGTCGTTCCGACGAATGTGTGATCCAACAGCAGATACGGTCCTTGCGCGAGCGCACCGCGCTGCCGCCTACCTCGGGAAGATGGCAGAGATGGATTCCAAGGCGGCTGCGTTTTTTCAGACGCATCACAAGGCTGCTGACAACGTTCGGACTGGCCATCCCCACAATTTGCAGACGGCCATCGAATGGCTGAGAACCGGCGTTCTTGCGGCAAGGGACGAGCTTAATGACTCCTTCTTGCTTGGTCTGGCGTCTCCCGATGACGTGACGTTCAAGCTACTAGAAACGACTCTCCAAGGTCGCAAGTCGGGCGGTTCGTCGAGGTCATTCCCCAAGCGGCAGCCATGGAACAAAAGGCGCCGATATTGATCCGCGAGAATTGGCGGCGCTGATCCAAAACGCATCGCGCTGGTGGCCGCCGATCTGGTGGCGCATTTCGAGAAGCGCGTGGAGGCGATGGACGGCAAGGCGATGGTCGTCTGCATGAGCCGCCGCATCTGCGTGGACCTCTACAACGCGCTGATCAAGCTGCGGCCCGAGTGGGAAGCGGAGACGCTGAAGGTGGTGATGACCGGTAGCGCCGAGGACGGTCCGGAGTGGCAGAAGCACATCGGCAACAAGAAGCAGCGGCGGGATTTGGCGAACCAGTTGACTCATCCGCCGCCCCACGGCGGATTCGCCCTGCGGGCTGCCTATTGGCAGTCTGTCTCGCCTCCCGCCAGTCGGCTCGGCTCAAGGACGCGAAGCACCCCTTCAAGATCGTGATCGTGCGCGACATGTGGCTCACCGGCTTCGACGCGCCCTGCCTTCACACGATGTATGCCGACAAGCCGATGCAGGGCCACGGCCTCATGCAGGCCATCGCCCGCGTGAACCGCGTCTTCCGCGACAAGCCGGGCGGGCTGGTGGTGGACTACCTCGGCCTCGCCGACCAACTCAAGAAGGCGCTCATCACCTACACTGAGAGCGGCGGCCAGGGGAATCCGACCTTCGATACCGAGCAGGCCATCGCCGTGATGCTGGAGAAACACGGCATCGCCTGCGACATGATGCACGGCTTCAACTGGGACAAGTGGACCAGCGGCAAACCGACCGAGCGCCTGCAACTCATCCCCGCCGGACAGGAGCACATCCTCGAACAGGAAGACGGCAAGAAGCGCTGGGTGCAGGTGGTGACGGAACTTTCCCGTGCCTTTGCCCTCTGCGCCGCCAGCGATGAAGCGACGGAGATCCGCGACGACGTGAGTTTCTTCCAAGCCCTGCAAGCCGCGCTGAACAAGCAGAGCAGCATCAACCGCAAGACCCCCGAGCAGCTTGACGCCGCCATCCGCCAGCTGGTGAGCAAGGCGATCACCACCGAAGGCCAGGTGATCGACGTCTTCACCGCCGCTGGATTGCCCAAGCCGGACATCAGCATCCTGAGCGATCAGTTCCTCGCCGAAGTGCGCGGCCTCAAACACAAGAATGTGGCCGCCGAGCTGCTGGAAAAGCTGCTCAAGGACGAACTCAAGGTCCGCTCCAAACGCAACCTCGTCCAGAGCCAGCTTTTCAGCGAGAAGCTCAAGAAGACGCTCAACGCCTATCACAACCGGGCCATCGCCACGCAGGAGGTCATCGAGGAGTTGATCAAGCTGGCCAAGGAAATGGACGCCGCGACCAAACGCGGAGAAGACCTGGGACTGACGGACGACGAGGTCGCCTTCTACGACGCGCTGGCGGCCAACGAGAACGCGGTCGAGGCCATGGGAGACGACAAGCTCAAGGTCATCGCCGCCGAACTGATCAGCCAAGTCCGCAAAAGCGTCACCATCGACTGGACCTTGCGCGAGAGCGCCCGCGCCAAAATCCGCGTCATGGTCAAACGCATCCTCAATAAATACGGCTACCCGCCCGACTTGCAGGAAGAGGCGGTGAAGACGGTGCTTCAGCAAGCGGAGCTCTTGTGCGCGGATTGGGCCTGAGGGGCTCCGAATCGCTGAATCCCAGTCAGGGCCACGGTCCGAGTGTGGCTTTCTTGCGGTCAAACCGCCCACGAAAGCCGCCCGCGGGCGGGGCGTATCGCCTTCGGCCATCAGCCGGGAGGCAAAGCGGTCGGCTCGGCGGGACTTGAACCCGCACGGAGTTTCCTCCAAG
>CAZSUJ010000044.1:0-26856 GCA_964609925.1 uncultured Chthoniobacter sp.
GCGAGTATTACAAACTCGCGCCCGGTGCGACCCGCCTCGTGCGCAACCTGATCTATCCGGTGCCCGACCCGAAGTTCCCGTTCCTCGGCGTCCATTTCACGCGCCTGATCCACGGCGGGGTCGAGGCCGGGCCGAATGCCGTTCTCGCCTTCGCGCGCGAGGCCTACACCAAGACGCAGTGGAACTTGGCGGACATGGCCGACGCAGTCGGTTTCCCCGGGCTCTGGAAGTTCCTCGCGCGGCATCCGCGCATGGCGTGGGACGAGGGAATTCGTTCGCTCAGCCGCCGTCTCTTTTGCGCGTCGCTCCAGCGCCTCGTGCCGGATCTGCGCGAGGAAGATCTCGCGCCCGGAGGGGCCGGCGTGCGCGCCCAGGCGATTTCGCGCGACGGCGAACTCGTGCAGGACTTCCGCCTCGTCGCGGGGCGCCGCGCCTTGCATGTCCTCAACGCACCGAGCCCGGCGGCCACGGCTTCGCTGGCCATCGGACGCGAAATCCTCGCGCGTATCGCCTCCTGATTGCGGGCATGGAAAAACTTCCGCCCGGGCGGGGTGCGCACTATCTTGCCGCCGTGCGTTGGATCATCCCCCTCATCTGTCTGCCCCTCAGCGGCCTTGCAGCCGCCGATTGGATCGAACTCAAGGATGGAACCCGTGTCGAGGGAACCATCATCAACGTGTCTCCGGAGGAAATCCTCATGGAGGTGCAAACGACCCCGACCATCCGTGCGGAGAAATCTTTTCCCCGCGCCGACGTGACCAAGTTCCAGCGCGCCTCGCAGGACGACATCGCGTTCGCCGAGGTGGCTGCGGTTGTTGTCCCCGCCACGGCGGACTCGCCGGCTGTTTACGAGGCGATCCTGGAGGCGAAGGTCCGTCCGTTCATGAAGCAATTCGCCTACAGCAAGCACATGCCGGAGGCCCGCAAGCTCGCGGCGCAGTTGGAAGCCGAGAAGGCCCGCGTGGAGAAAGGCGAGGTCAAGATCGAGGGCGAATGGCTCGCCTCCGGCGGTGCCGGCAGTGCGGACCTGCAGGGGCGGATTCTTCTGGCAAGAATGAAGGCCGCGCCGGATCCGGCTTCCGCCCTCATTATCTTCGACACGATCGAGAAGAAGCATGCCACCACTTCCAGCTTCCCGACCGCCGTGCGCCTCGCCCGGCAGAAAGTCGAAGAACTGCGCGCGGCCATCCTCAAGACGCGCACCGAGGCGGAGCGCCGCCAGCGCGAACAGGCGGAGGGCCTGAAGCTCGCCAGCGAGGACAAGAAAGCCATCATCCAGCAGGGCATCGATCAGGACCGCGCCGCGTTGAAGGCGCAGTATGACCGGGCCAAGCAATCCGGCTCGAAGTGGCTCCCGCTGCTTCCCGACAGCAAGGCGCTCGACGAGTTGACGCAGACCGCGACCGGTGAGGGGACACGCCTCGCCGCGCTCAACATCGACCCGATGGAACAGGCGGTTGCGGCTGCCGGCAGGGCGGACCAGGCCTTGGCCGCGGGCGACGTAGCGGGCGCGAAGACCGCTTTGGCCGAGACGGAAAAACTCTGGCCTTCCTACGGCCGCATCACCGACCTCCGGGCCTCCGTCAAGGCCGCCGAAACCGCGGCGCCCCCCGCACCCGCCTCATGACCCGCCAAGCCTCAGTCAAACGCCGCACGAAGGAAACCGACATCGCCCTCACGCTCCGTCTCGACGGTTCGGGTGAGGCGGTTGTCTCCACGGGCATCGGCTTCTTCGACCACATGCTCGTGCTCTTCACCAAGCACGGCCTCTTCGACCTTGAACTGCAGGCCAAGGGGGACCTCGAGGTGGACGCGCATCACACGGTCGAGGATGTCGGTCTCGCCCTCGGCCAGGCCCTGCGCGAGGCGCTCGGCGACAAGGCCGGCTTGCGGCGTTACGGATGGTGCCTCCTGCCGATGGATGACGCGCTCGCCCGCATCGCGCTCGATTGCAGCGGGCGGCCCTACCTTGCCTACGAGGCGCCCGACAACGCCGAGCCGATCGGCAACTTCCCCTTCCAGTTGCTCGAGGAGTTCTTGCGCGCCTTCAGCGTGCAGGGAGGACTCAACCTGCATGTCGCGCTCCTCGACGGACGCGACTCGCATCACATGGCCGAAGCCGTGTTCAAGGGCCTCGCCCGAGCGCTCGACCAAGCCACGCAGATCGACCCTCGCGTCGAAGGCGTCCCCAGCACCAAGGGCGCGCTCTAGCACATGAGCGAATCCGCACGGCCCGACGGCGCGGCCCGCCCCCGCGTCGCCATGATCGACTACGGCAGCGGCAACCTGCGCAGCGTTGAGAAAGCCATGGAACGCGTCGGCGCAACCGTGGTCCGCTGCGCCAGTGCGCGCGAGTTGGCGGACTGCACAGCCGTCGTGCTTCCGGGGGTCGGTTCTTTCGCCGACTGCGCGAGGAGTCTCGACCAGCGCGGACTCACCCAACCGCTGCGCGATTGGCTCGCCTCCGGGCGTCCGTATCTGGGCATCTGCCTCGGCTATCAGATCTTGTTCGAGGGGAGCGAGGAGGGCTCGGGAGCGGAGGGACTCGGGCACTGGAAGGGCACGGTGCGGCGCTTTCCTTCGCAACCGGGGCTCAAGGTCCCGCACATGGGATGGAACGACCTGCGCTGGAGAACTCCCGACTCTCTTTTCTCCGGACTGGCCGACCCGGCTTACGTCTTTTTCGTGCACTCGTATTTCCCGGTGCCGGCCGATCCCGCGATCGTCACGGCGGTGGCGACGCATGGCGTGGAGTTCGCGGCGGCCGCCGGGGACAGGCGGGTTCGAGGTGTCCAGTTCCACCCCGAGAAAAGTCAGGCCACCGGGCTGCGCATGCTCGAGAATTTTGTGCGCGGGTTAGCCGAGGAGGTTTGAGCATGCTGCTTTACCCCGCGATCGACCTGATGGACGGCCAAGCTGTGCGCTTGCGGCAAGGGCGTGCCGACCAGAAAACCGTCTACTCGGACGACCCTGTTGCCGTGGCGCGCGAATGGGCGGCCCGCGGCGGCGACTGGATCCACACCGTGGACCTCGATGCGGCGTTCGCGGGCGAGTCGCGCAACCTGGACGTGGTGCGCCGCATGGTTGAGGCGGCAGGTGTTCCCGTGCAGATGGGCGGGGGTATGCGCGACGAACGCGCCATCGAGAACGCCCTCAACGCCGGCGTGGCGCGTGTGGTCATTGGCACTCGCGCAGCCGAGTCGCCCGACTTCGTCGCCCGCGCCGTGGAGCGCTTCGGCGGCGGGCGCATCGCGGTGGGGATTGATGCGCGCGACGGCATGGCTTCGGTGAAGGGGTGGACCGAATCGACGGGCGTGGGAGCCCTCGACCTTGCGGTGCGGATGTCGGCGCTGGGGGTCTCGGCCATCATCTACACGGACATCGCGACTGACGGCATGCTGCAGGGACCCAACTTCGAGATGACGCGCGCTGTGGTCGAGGGTGCCTCCTGCGGTGTCATCGCCAGCGGGGGTGTTTCGTCAGCCCGCGATCTCGTGCTGCTTGAGGGCATCCCGGGCCTCGCCGGGGCCATCATCGGCAAGGCCCTTTTCGATGGCTTGATCACCGGCCATTTGCGCGAGGCCATGCGATCGGCGGCCGCCATCGGCTGATTTCCCCAGTTTGATCTTGAACTGAGAGGACTGCTTTGGTCAGTTACCTCTCATGACTCGCCAAATTCCGGCCTTCGTGGCTTTGGGACTAACCGCGGCCTTCCTCGCCGCCTGCGCCAACGAGAAGCCAGCCTCGACCCAGCGCAACCGCTACGGCTACGGCGGGACTCAGACCCTGGCCCAACAACCGGCGACCAACAGCCTGCCCCCGCTCACTGGCGTTGACACCTCGACCGGTGTGACCGATGCGGCTCTTGTCTCCCCGATCCCGAACCCCACGCCTTCTCCCACACCTCCGCCGGTCAGCATTCCCACGCCGGACCTTTCCTACGGCATTCCTGTTCCCGGCAAACCGGGCTTCGTCACAAGCCCGCACGCGCCGAGCGCCGGGTTCGTCGATGTGCGCGGATTTCCGCCCGGAACCGAGGTCAAGGATCCCTACACCGGGCGGATCTTCCTCGTTCCCTGAGCTTTTCGGCGTGAGATTGTTCGCGGTGGCGGGCACACTGCCCGGCCGATGACCATCCATCCGGACAGCGTTGCGATTTTCGGTCCGGGCCTGATGGGCGCGTCGCTTCTCATGGCGTTGCGCGCGCGCTTTCCCGGAGTGCGGCTCGGCGCATGGGCCCGCCGACGCGAACCACTGGAGGAACTCGCGCGTCGAGGCTTGGTTGATTTTCAATCGACGAACGCGGGCGAGGTGGCTGCCATGACATCGCTCGCCGTGCTCTGTCTTCCGGTGGAGCGTCTGCATGAGGTCGCGCGGCTCGTCGCGCCGGCCCTCCCCCGGGACGCGGTTGCGACCGACGTTGGGAGCGTCAAGCGCTCCGTGGTCGAGGACTTGGAGGAATGCTTCGCCGCCGGGCGGTTCGTGGGCAGTCATCCAATGTGCGGGTCCGAGGCCTCCGGTCTAGCCGCCGCGCGGCCTGATCTTTACGAAGGCGCGGTTTGCGTGGTCACGCCGACGCCGCGCAGCTCGCCGGATGCCGTGGCCCGCGTGTCGTCGCTCTGGCAGATGGCGGGGGCGCGCACCGTCGAGATGGATCCGGCGCGTCATGATCGCGCTGCAGCCACGGCGAGCCACGTGCCCCATGTCGCTGCGGCTTTGCTGGTAGAGCTCGTGGCGGACGGCGCTCCGGATGCACCCTTGCTTTGCGCCGGCGGATTCCGTGACACGACGCGAGTCGCCGCGGGGGCGGCGGACCTGTGGACCGGCATCCTTGCGGCCAATCGCGACGAGGTTGCACGAGCCCTCGGACTCGCGGCCGACCGCCTGCACGAATTGCGGTCCCGCCTCGAGGCAGGCGATCTTCCGGCGATCCGCGAGTTTTTCGCCGGCGCAGCCCGGCACCGCGCGGAGATCCTTTCCGGTAACTGAACATGGAATCAACCGTTCGCAAAATCCAGCCACTGCGCGGTGAAATCCGCGTCCCCGGAGACAAGAGCATCTCGCACCGCGCCGCCATGCTTGCGGCACTCTCCGACGGTCCGTGCCGCATCTCGAACTACCTCTCCGGCGAGGATTGCCTCGGCACGCTGGCCGTGCTCCGGCAACTGGGTGTTCGGGTTGTCTCGGCCGGGATTGATGCCTTCGTCGTCGAAGGTGTCTCCGGACGTTTCCGCGCTCCCGCGGACGATCTCGATTGCGGGAACTCCGGCACCACCATGCGTCTGATGAGCGGGTTGCTGGCGGCGCAGCCGTTCCGCTGCCGGATGACGGGAGACGCCTCGTTGTCGCGCCGCCCCATGGGCCGGATCATGGAGCCGCTCGGACGAATGGGTGCGCGCTTCATCGCCGAGGGCGAGGGGGGGCGTCCTCCGCTCGTCATCGAGGGCGCCGGGATTTCGGGCATCGAATACGCGCTTCCAGTGGCGAGCGCCCAGGTCAAGAGTGCCGTCCTTCTTGCGGGCCTGCTCGCCTCCGGGGCCACGACCGTAATCGAGCCGGTGCGCACGCGGGACCATACCGAGCGTATGCTCGATTACTTCGGCGTTCCCGTGCGGCGGGAGGGCGATCGCATCTCGGTGAGCGCCGGCCACCTGCCGGCCGCGCGCGATTTCGTCGTGCCGGGAGACATTTCCAGCGCCGCCTTCTGGCTCGTCGCGGCCGCCGCTCAGCGCGGATCACGGCTCGTCATCAGCGACGTCGGCTTGAACCCGACCCGCACCGGCATCCTTGATGTCCTCCGGCGCATGGGGGCCGGCCTGACCGTCACGCCTTCCGGTTCGACCGGCGGCGAGCCGCGCGGGAGCATCGAGGTGGCTGGGGAAGGGATGCGCGGCACGGTGATCGAGGGGGCGGAGATTCCCAACGTTATTGATGAGCTGCCCGTGCTTGCCGTCGCCGGGGCGCTGGCCGAAGGGACGACAACCATCCGCGATGCGGCCGAATTGCGGGTCAAGGAATCCGACCGCCTGGCCGTCGTGGCGCATCACCTGCAGGAAATGGGCGCTGACGTGACCGAGCACCCGGACGGGATGGAAATTCGCGGCGGCCGGCCTCTGCGCGGCGCGCGGTTGCAGAGCTGCGGCGACCATCGGATCGCCATGGCTTTCTCCATCGCGGGTCTGTTCGCGTCCGGCGAAACTGTGATCGAAGACACGGGCTGTGTGGAGACGTCCTACCCGGGATTCGCTGCACGCATGGAGGAACTGATGCATCATGAAGGCTGAAGGCGAATCCGCAGCAGCGACCGTCGTCATCGCGATCGACGGACCAGCCGCCTCCGGCAAAAGCACGGTCGCCAAGGAATTGGCCCGGCAACTCGGGTTCCGCTTCCTCAACTCCGGTGACCTCTACCGCGCCATGACGTGGTCCTGCCTCAAGCAGGGGGTTGATTGCCGGGACAGCGGGGCTGTGGCAGCAGTGGCCGGGCCGGCGAAGATCACTCTGCAAAACGAGGGCGGCCACTACTTCGTCCTCATCGACGGCGAGGACCCGCGCAAACACCTTCGCGACGCTGCGGTGAATGACAACGTCTCGCCGGTTTCGACCGTCCCTGCCGTGCGCTACATCCTCTCGGCCGCCATCCGTGCGCAGGCGCAGGGCCGTCGGACGGTCATCGAGGGCCGCGACATCGGCTCGGCCGTTTTCCCCGAGTCGCCCTTCAAATTCTACATCGATGCCAGCCCGCAGGTTCGCCAGCGGCGGCGGCGAAACCAGGGCCAGACCGAGGATGTTTCCCGCCGCGACCTGATCGACTCCACCCGGCACACGGATCCGCTCATGGTCGCACCCGGTGCTACAGTCATCGACACCTCGGCGCTCGATGTGGCCGGCGTCGTCGGAGTGATGATGGAACGGCTTCGTGCGCAGGGACTGGCATGAGAGGCGCGCAGCTTGTCACCCACATGTTCGGCGACGGTCAGAGACCGCCGCTACGCGATTCCACGGAACTTAGCGGCGATGCCCTTATCTTCGCCGCCTTACCATCCCGTTCATGCACCAACGGATGACTTTCTGGTATCTGCTCGGCTCGGAGTTGAGCCGGGCGATTGGGCGGACGTTCTTCCGCTACCGCGTGATCGGCGCGGAGAACACGATCGAGGAGGGCCCAGTCATCCTCGCAGCCAACCACGCCAGTTTCCTTGACCCGCCGCTGGTCGGGGTGGCCTTCCGCAGGTCCGTCCACTACCTGGCCCGCAAATCCCTGCTCGACTGGCCGGTTCTCGGTCCGATTCTCCCCGAACTCGGCGTCATTCCTGTGGACCAGAACAACGCCGACCGCAGCGCCCTCATGGCCTCCATCCGGGCGGTGCGCAACGGTGGAGCGATTCTGGTGTTTCCCGAGGGCACGCGCACCCTGGACGGAGAACTCCAACCGGCCCAACCGGGGATCGGCATGATCGTGGCCAAAACCGGAGCCCCGGTGGTGCCGATGCGCATCTTCGGGTCGTTCGAGGCCTTTCCCCGCGATCGGGTTCTGCCCCGATGCGTGCCCATCACAGTTGTTGCGGGCTCTCCTCTCCGGTTCGGCGGGGCCGAACTCGAAGGCCGCGATTCCTACCAAAAAATCAGCGACCGCATCATGGACGCGGTCGCTGATCTGAAACTTGGCTGATTGGTCCCTTAGCCCAGCGGCGTGAGGGTGTTTGTGCCGAGCGTGTTGGTGCTCTTGGCATCCACCGGGCGAGTGAAGACACCGCCATCGCCGCCTTTGCGGAACATGATGAAGCCTTTATCGGCGTATGGTGCGTTCGAGCCAAGTCCGGCTGACACACTTTCCCAATTCCTTGTGATGACAAAAGGTTGGTCGGATGGCGTTGACTCTTGGGTTTGCAGGATTTTGAAGGCGATGGTGTTGGCTGCGAAATTGGTGTCAGGAACCAAGACACCAGGGGCTGCGTAAATCTTGCGGAGGTCCTGGCCAGTGAGGTATTTGCCCTCCATCAATGCCCCGCTGAAGGTCGCCACAGTGAGCGGGCTGTTGTTCGAGTAAGTCCAAGAAACGCCGTCGCCCGCCGTGGTTGTGTCAATTGACATGGTCTGCGTGGCCAGATGGAGCTGGCGGGCATTGTTCAGGGTCTGGGTCATCTGGCCGCGGACGAGGGCGTTCGACACCGCCGGAATGGCCAAGGAGGCCAGAATGGCGATGATCGAAATGACCACGAGAAGCTCGATGAGGGTGAAGGCGCGGAGGGACTTGATGGCGTGTTTCATGACGTATGAGGTTAGATAGCACGGCAGGGGGCGATTGCAACTCCTATCCGGATTTCAGCGAGCTTGTTGACTCGGGCATCCGGAGGTCCGAGCGTCTCCCTCTCCCCTCTAATCCGGAAGGGGCACAGGGCGGTCGCCGACCTTGTCGGCTGCGGCTGCGGCCGCCTCCTCGTCGCCCGGTTTGTAGGGTCGGCCGCCCATGACGGCGACCGAGCCGCCGGCTTTCTTGACCAAGGTCGGGCGCGAACCGGCTTCACGATACTCGGCTTGGCCCAAGACCTGGCCATCGAGGCCGAGATGGGTGTAGCGGAACTCTTTGGGCAGGGTGTTCTGGAGGATGTGGATCTGGTTTTCGGAATCGAGCATGACCTCGGGGCGGCCGAACGTGAGGAACTGCCCGAGTTGGTGGGTGGCATAGACCCGGCCTCTCTCCTTGTCCTCGATGCGCACATAGAGCCGGGTGCTGCGCGAGAGCTTGTGCGAGAGGAGGGTAATGGTGCGCAACTCGGGGTCGCCCGAAGCGCCGGGCACGCCGACGACTTCCTGCCAGATCGGGCGACCGTCGGTGATCTCGACGGCGAGCGGTGGTGAACTGAAGTAGCGGTCGAACGCGCTGACGAAGACGGTGGCCCGCACTCTGTAGAGGCCGAAGTCGTGCATGGGGTAGAGCGGGGTCAGGTTGACCGCGCGTGTGAGTTTCTCACCCGGGCCGACGCCCGCGGGGGCGAGTGAGTAGTCGGCATTGACCGGCGAGATGAGGCGGCCGTCGGCTGTCTCGATGGTGAAGCTGAACCAGCGTCTGTCACCGCTGTCCTCCAGCAAGAGGGGGCGGCCGCTGAGGTTGTTGATCGTCACGGTGGCGATCAAGGGTTCGTAGAGCACGTAGAGCTTGCGCTTGAAACTGATGTCCACGCGCACTTGGGCGTGCGCGGCGGCCGCCAGCAGGAAGAGCAGAAAGACGGGCGTCAGCCAGCGACGGCCGGCGGAGAACGTAGGCGTCATTGTGGCGGTTTGTCGGAGACGGTGCGGAAGCCGAGCGTGTCCTGCATCTGGAGGGGGTCGAGAATGACGCGGCGGCGGGTGACGATGTGCTCGGGGTTGCCCCAGTTCCCCCCGCGGATGACAGGCACCTCGGCACCGGAGCCGTCCTCGGACGGTGCCATGGTGGCGGTCCACTCGGAGACGTTGCCGGACATGCCCTTGACGTCAAACGGGCTTTTGTCGGTGCCCGGGATATTGACGGGGGACCAACGTTTGAAGCCGTCGATCTCGCCGCCCTCCTTCGGGTTCGGCTTGAAGTCGTGACCGGTATTGGCCCTCTTCGGGTCCTCCTCGTTGCCCCAAGGATACTTGCGTCCGTCGGTTCCGCGGGCCGCCTTCTCCCATTCCTGCTCGGTGGGCAGACGGTGCCCCTTCCACTTTGCGTAGGCGTAGGCGTCATACCAATCGACGTTGAAGACGGGCGAGTCCACGTTCAGCGGCGCCTCTTTGTATTGCTTCCAGCGCACGGCGCGGCGGTAAAAGCCGGGCATGGGCGGCGTGAGTTGCTCGTTGTCGGCCCAGTCGAGCGGAACGTGGGATTTGCCCTTGGGCTGCTCGGGGTGGTCGAAGTTCGCAGCTTGGTCCGGGTTTGCCGCGAGGAAGTCGAGGAACTCCTTGTAGTCCGCGATGCTGACCTCGTGCTCGTCGATCCAGAACTCGGGCAGGTTGACCTTCTGGCCGTCCTGATAGATGAACTCGCCCGCCGGGATCTTGACCATCCGGGTGCTGACTCCGCGTTCCGAGCCGCCGAGGAGGCGGTAAACCGCGAAGACGGCCACCGCAATGAGCAGGAGGGAGAGGCCGGCGGTGATGAGGAGTTGCTTTTTCTGCCGCTGTTTCGCTTTCTCGAGAAGTTCCTTCGATTTGTCGGCGCGAGCGGTGAGGCGTGCTGCATCTTTGGGCGCGGCAACGGGTTTCGCGGCCGCGGCCAAGGCGCCGGCTGCGAGCCAGTCCGGCGCGTTCTCCGCGAGGAGACGCGCGCAGGTGGCGGCGGTCGGGCCGCCCGGCTTGGCGAGCTTCTGCAGGCAGGCGACCATGGTCCGGACCTCGTCGCCCTCGTTGTGCGCGGTGGCCTCGGCGGCCAAGGCGACATTGTCGAGGCGCGGCCGCATCGAACCGTCGAGCAGGACGTCCGCCGGCCCGATGGCGCGGCGGGCCAGATTGTTCTGTTTGAAATACTGCGATACCTCCGCGGCCGCGCGCAGCGCTCCCATGAGGACGCGATCGTCGAGCTGGTGGCCGGCCGCCGCGTAGGCCTCGAGCGTGTGACCGGGCACGAGGTCGGAACTGTAGTAATGGTGTCCGTCCGCCTCGCCGGCTTCATGCACGGCGAGCAGATACGGGTGGGTCGTCGCGGCTTTGGCCCGGGCGTCGGCCACGAACGCGGCGACGGCGGCGGGGTCGCCCGCCCGTTGTGACGAGAGGACATGAAGCACGACGTGGCGCGACATGTTCTGGTGCCACGCGAGGAAGTCGGCCACGGACTCGCCGCGGCCCGCCGCCTCCTGCAGGTAGTATTGCCCGATGGTGGCGCCCACGACGGGAAAACCCGCGGCGCCCCCCAGGCCGAGCGCGGCCTCCAGGCGCGGCAGGTCCACCGGTTTGGCCAGGACAGTGGCGCCGGCGGTGCGGTCGGCGTGGGCGGAAAGATCGTAGCCGCTGACGAACACGGCGCGGAGGCCGGGGTTCTGCGCCGCGAGAGTCTCGCGCAGAGTGAAGCCGTCCATCGGCTCCATGACGACATCCGTGACGAGGGCATCGACGCCGCCCCATGACGCGGCTGCTTCGAGAGCCCCGGGGCCGGAGCTTGCGACGCGGACCTCGCAGCCGCCCGCGCTCTCGAGCAACTCCCGCCACGCCGCCAAGACGGCAGCCTCGTCGTCAACGAGGAGGATCTTCATTGCGCGGGTGCGTCGGGCATTTCGTTGAGCGGCGGCGGGAACATTTCCTGCAGGTCAACCGGCTCCGAACGCGTGTCCTGCAACTCTCCGCGGTGGTAGATGTTCACCATGTAGCCGTAGTAGTCCGGCGGCGGACCGCCGTCCGGCCCGATGCGCGGCACCTCGTATTTCACCTCGAGGATTTCGATGCCCTCGTCCTTCCAGTCAACCGGCGTGGTGAACCACATCGACTGGACCCGGCTCATGGTGGGGACGACTTCGCCGTTCACGGTTTCGTAGAAGGTGACGTTGATGCGGACGTCGCGGCCGTCCACGCGCTCGTTGGGGCGGGCCTTGATGGCGAGTCGGAGGTCCTTTACGGCGTTGCCCGAGGCGTTGTCGTCCTTCAATTGCAGGTCGATCACGCCGAGGGTGGATCCGGGTTGCAGGCCGACTTGGTCGCGGAGTTCCGGGCCGCCCGAGGGCGCGCCATCGCCCTGCTCGAGGAGGCGCAGTCTCACTTCAGCCTCGCTCAGCAAGGTGCCTGCTGCGGGGCCGAGGTCAACGATGGTCTTCCAGGTCGCGGCGGCAAGTTCGTTCTGCCCGAGGCGTCCCTGCAGGCGCGCGAGCCGCGCGAGGACTTCCGGGTTGGAAGGTTGGAGGGTGACGGCCTCCTCCAAGGGCACGAGCGCCGCACCCGGGTTGGCGCCGCCTTCGAGCGTCTCGGCTTCCTTGAGCAGATCAGCAAGGCGCGACTTTTCCTCATCGGAGACGGCCGGCGTCGCGGCCGGGGCGACAGGCGTCGAAGAAGGAACCACGGCCACGGGTGTCGCGGCCGGTGCCGGCTCGGGTGCGGATGCCACGGGTTGGCGCGTGGTCATTCCCGGCCCGAAATAGACCAGCACGGCCACGAGTTGCGCCACTGCGGCCACTCCCAAAAGGCTGGCGGCCACCACAAAGGTCGTCCCGACGGGAGGTTTCATGAATGGCACAGCATGATGGTCCGCGGCCCTGCAAGTCAACGATGAGGCGTGCGGCTCACGGTCCGAGGACCTCGAACGAGCGCACGCGGCCGCGCGAGAGCAGGACGATGACACGCTCGCCGGGCGCCAGTTCCCCGACCACACGGGCGAAATCCTCCGGGGTCGGCACCGGCGTGTCGTTGATCTGCTCGATCGCGTCGCCGGGCCGGAGAATCCCCGCGGCCGGCGAGTCTTGGGGCACGGTGCGGACCACCACTCCGTCGATGTTGCGGGGCAACTGTTCGCGTCGCACCACCATCGGCGTGATCTCTCCAACCACGACGCCGGCCAGCGGGTTGCCATCGGCGGGGGGCACGGGAAGCGGGGCTTGGGCGCCACCTCCCGGGGGAACAACGGGGGGCAGCGGCGGAGGTTGGGGTGCCAAGGGCGGGAGCGGCGGCGCGGGAGCAGGTTGCGGGACCACCGGGCCCGGAGCCGCGGGCACCGGCATGATGACCGAGCGCGGGCCGGGTTGCTGTTCAACGATCGTGACCGGCAGGCTCAAGGTCCTGCCCTCGCGCATGACCTCGACCTGCACCTCCTTGTCGGCCGCGGCCTGGGCCACGCGCTTGCGCAGGTCGTTGAAGTCGCTGATATCGCGGCCGTCGAATTTGAGGATGACGTCACCCGCGCGGATGCCGCCGAGATCGGCCGGCGAGCCCTGAAGGACTGCGTCCACCAGCGCCCCGCCGGAGGAGGGGAGGCCGAGTTGACGCGCCATGGCGGCATCCATCGGGGCCATGACCACGCCGAGGTAGGGGCGAAGCACGCGGCCGTGTTCGAGGATCTGCTCGAGGACGCGGCGCACGGTGTTCGACGGGATCGAGAACGCGACGCCCTGGCTGCCGCCAGACTCGGTCTTGATGCGGTTGTTGATGCCGACGATCTCGCCGCGGATGTTGACCAGCGGTCCGCCGGAATTGCCGGGGTTGATGGGCGCGTCGGTCTGCAGGAACTCGTTGACCGTCTCGCTCGAAATCAGCCGGTCGCGGCCGCTGATGATTCCCATGGTCACGGTCTCCTGCAGGCCGTAAGGGGCCCCGATGGCGAAGACCATCTGGCCCACGCGCACCTTCTCGGAGTCGCCGAAGGCCAGCGGCTTCAGCCCGGGCGCATCGATCTTAAGGATGGCGAGGTCGGAGAAAGGATCCACGCCGAGCAACTGCGCGGGATGGCGCTGTCCGTCGCTGAGCACGATCACGACATCTTGCGCGCCGTCGATGACATGGAGGTTGGTCACGATGTGGCCCTCCTCGGACACGATCACGCCTGAGCCGGTCTCTTCCTTGGGTGGACGGCCGAGGCCGAAGTATTGCCGCAGGAATTCCTCCCGCGGATCGGCCGAGGAGTTCTTGCGCGCGGTGATGCTGACGACGGAGGGGATGACGGCCTCGGCCACGCGAATGAACTCGTCATCGAGCGCGGCCAGACCGGGCACGCTGCCTGCGCTGAGGGCGGGTTGCACGGCGGGCAGGCTGGCGGTTTCCTCCGCCGGAACGGTCGCGGCGGGCGCCGGTGCGGGTTGGCCGCTCTTCCAAGCGTAAAGGCCGGCCAGGGCCAGCGTGATGACGAGGACGAAAAGGAGGAACTGCAGGAAGCTTTTCATGGATGATTTCTACGATCGGGCCCGGCGGTTGGCGTCGTCGTGGAGCCACTCCCACAGACTGTCGATTCCGGCCTGCACGCGGACGCGGGCCGCGGCGACCTCGGCGGGGGACATCTTGGCGCCGGCGGGTTTCTCCACCCCGAAGATGTAGTATTTGATCTTCGGCTCGGTGCCGCTCGGCCGGACCGCCGCGCGACGGCCGTCGGCCAGCGAGAAGACGATCATGGCCTCGGCGGGGATCCGCTCGCCTTCGACATCGAAAATCTCATCGCGCCCGAAATTCTCGACCTTCACGACCTCCGATCCGTCCATCTCCTGCGGCGAATCGTCGGCATAACTGGCCGCGAGCCGGGCGATGAGCGCGGCGCCCTCCGCGCCCTCGAAAACGAGCGACTCGCCTCGTTCGAGGTAAACGCCGAGCGTGGCGAAGATGTCGTCGAGGTATTCATCGGCGGTCATCCCGCGGGAGCGGGCGTAGGCGACGACCTCGGCGAACGCGGCCACGGCGGCGTTGGCATCCTTATCGCGGGCGAAGTCGGAAAGCGTGTAGCCGTAGCTTTCTTCCCCGCCCATGACGAGCAGTGACGAATGTTGGAGCCGCAGGTGCCGCGTTTCCTCTTCCGGCAGGTGCGGGTAGTCGGCCCGCAGGGCCGCCGGGATCCCCTCCTCGTAGCGCTTGAGCTTGGCCGCGTTGTATTTGAAGCCGGTGAGTGTCTCGACGCAGCGGAGGCCGAAGTGATTCGCCACCGCCTTCTGCAGGTCGGTGGTCACGAAGGTCTTGATGATGACGCCGCGCGACCGCGTGGAGTCGTCGAGGATGCCCGACTCGAACATCCGCTGCGCGCGGTAGAATGCGAGCATCGAGCCGATCTGGTTGCCCGTGAGAAGGCGCATCGTCCCGTCGCGCCCGCGCACGGCCACGCCCATGCGGTCGTCGTCGGGGTCTGTCGCCATGACGAGATCCGCCCCGATCTTGTCGGCCAGTTCGAGTGCCATGGTCAAAGCCTCGGCGTATTCCGGGTTCGGCGACTTCACGGTGGGGAAACGGCTGTCCGGAACGAGCTGCTCGGGGACCGCCGTGACGTCGAAGCCGAGGCGGTGGAGGAGTGGCATGACGATCGACGCGCCCACGCCGTGGAGCGGCGAATAGACGATCTTGAGGCCCTTCTGGGATGCGACGAGGGCGGGATCGAGGACGACGGTCTCGAGGCGGTCGAGGTAGGAATCATCCATCTCCGCACCGAGGTCGGTGCGCACGCCCTGGTCGGCGGCAGGCAGGGGTTCGTAGTGGGCGCTGGTGACGGCGTTGACCTTCGCGATGATGCCCGAGGCGTGGGGCTCGACGACCTGGCCGCCATCGCTGAAATAGACCTTGTAGCCGTTGTAGGCCGGAGGGTTGTGGCTGGCTGTGATGTTGATACCCGCGAGCGCCCCGGTCTGCCGCACCGAGTAGCTCAGCTCGGGCGTGGGCCGCGGCGCGGCGAAAACGAGCGCGTCGCAGCCGAGTTCGGTGATGACGCGCGCGGTCAGATCGGCGAACTCGCGGGAGAAATACCGAGTGTCGTAGCTGATGCAGATGCCGGGGCGGCGGGGCAGTTTCTCCTTCGCCGCCCACTCCTTGACGTAGGCCACCAGCCCCTGAGTCGCGCGGCTGATGTTGAAATAGTTCATCGCGTTCGTCCCCGTGCAGGGGAACTCCGGGCGGTCCAGAGCCTGAGGCGTGCCGCGCTCGGCTGCCGTAACCACCGCGCCGATCGTCTTGCCGCGCAGTCCTCCGGTGCCGAAGGCCAGCGTGCGGAAGAACCGGTTGTTCAGCTCCTCCCAGTTTTTGGCCGCCGCCAGTTCGCGGATGCTCGCCACCTCGTATTCGCGCGGCGAGGCGGCCAGGAGCGCATGAATGTTCGCGTGGGAGGATTCGAGCAGGCCGCCGTCCTTCCGGCCGGCCTCGAGCGCAGTCTGCAGGTCGTTCATGGACCGGCGACTATAGGCCGGCGCACCGCCCAGGAAAAGCCCTCCGAGTCCTGACGGGTGCGCGGACACGCTTTTCCTCGGGCGACACCTGCGCTAAGGTCCGCCCGATGAGCTCTTCCTCCCGGATTCTACTTTGCCTTGTCCTCGCGTTCACCATCGCCCCGGCGCGCGCGCAGGACGCCCCGCAGCAGGCGCTGGACGCGGCCAATGCCATCTACGTCGCAGGCAACTACGCCGAGGCCGTCAAGGCCTTCGAGGCGGTGCTGAAGGACTACCCCACCTCACCCGTCGTCCCGAACGCCCAGGTGCAGCTCGCATTCTCCTACTTCCTGACCGGCGAGAACCAGCGCAGCCTCGACACGCTGAAGAAGTTCTTCGAGGGGCCGCCGACCTCGGCTGAGCTGACCGAGCTCGCCAGCCTCCTCCAAGCCCAAGCCACTGCGTCCCTCGGCAGTTCGCTTCCGTCCGGCGACGCGAAGCGCAAGACGACGCTGCAGGACGCGGTCAAGAAGTTCACCGATTTCATCGCGAAGTTCCCGCAGTCCGGGGAAATCGAGGCTGCCTACTACGGCAGCGCCCTCGCTTCGTTCCAAGCAGCCGATTACGCCGCGGCCCGCACCGCCCTCGAGACGAACATCAAGCGGTTCCCGAACAGCCCCAGCATCCTCGAGAGCCAGAACCTTCTTGCGCTCGTGCTCGCCACGCAGGGCAGCATGATGCTGTCCGAGGATCCCGGAAAACGGGACGAGGCCTTCGCGCTCTACGACAAGGCTTCGGAACTCCTCCGGGAGATCATCAAGAAGAAGACCGACCTCACCCTCGTCAATACAGCGCAGTTCCAGCTCGGCGAGATCCTGCTCAACCAGGCCGCGTTCGCGCCGGACGACCGCAAGGGCGCGCTCCTCGACGAGGCCCGCGCCACGCTCCGCAACATCCTGCCGAAGGACAATGTCATCGCCCTGCAGCAGAAGAAGATCGACGCCATCCCCGGCCTGCGCCGCGCCGCCCTCCAAGCGCGCAACCAGGCCGAGCTCAAGCGCATCGACCGCCAGGCCGAGCGCGACCGCCGCAAGCTCGCCGAACTCCAATCGCGTCCCGACCAGACCGTGGATGCGCTGCAGAAGATCGGCGAGACCTACTTCCAGCAGGGGAAGTATGACGAGTCCCGCGTCGTCCTGTCGCACGTCGCCCCCCTTCTCGGGGCCGATGCGGCGGAGGACAAGAAGCGCAATCTCTACTTCACCACCATGTCCTACGCCCTGCAGAACGCGGCCGAGCCCGCGGTCAAGGGCTACGACGCCTTCCAGCAGGCGCACAAAGGCGACCCGCTCGCGGCCAACCTGCCCGTCGCCATGGGCAGCCTGTTTCTCGCCCATCCCGATCCGGCGGTGCGCAACCCGGAGAAAGCCGCCGACTATTTCAAGCAAGCGGCAGAGCTCTACCCGAAGAGCCCGCTCCTCGGACTCGCCGTCGTCAACGAGGCCACCGCGCGCGCCCAGCAGGGCGACTTCGACGGCGCGCTCAAGACCTATCAGGATTTCCTCAAAGGCAGCCCGCAACCCGACGTCGCCGCGGTGGCGCAACTGGGTATCGGCAACGTGCTCGTGCAGCAGTCGAAATGGGACGAAGCCATCGCCGCCTACAAGGAACTCATCGCGAAATACCCGCAAGCCGTCCAGGTCACCGAGGCCGAATTCTGGGTTGCGCGCTCCACCCAGCAGAAAGGCGACCAAGCCGGCTCCGTCCCGCTCTTTGAAGCATTCGTGCAGAAGCACCCGGATGGCTCCCTGACCCCGCAAGCCCTGTTCTTCCTCGCCTCCGCCAAGCTCGCCCTCGGCAGCAACGATGAGGCCGTGAAGCTCATGGCCCAGATCGCGGAAAAATTCCCCAAGAGCCAGCCCGCACCATTCACCTATTTCCAGCGGGCGCAGCTCGCCGGCGCCGCGCAGAACGCCGACGAGGTCGTCCGGCTCATGCGCGAGTTCGTGGAGAAATACCCGGAGGACGACAAGGTCTTCTTCGCCTTCGACAGCATCGGTCAGACCGAGACCAACCGCGGCAATGTCGCCGCCGCCGTCGTCGCCTATTCCGACTTCGTGGCGAAATACCCCACCGCACCCAAGGCCCCCGAGGCCATGCTCAAGGTCGCCGACCTCCACCGCGCGTCCGCCGAGCGCCTTGGCCGCTTCGGCGCCCTCACACCCGAGGAGCAGGCGAAGTGGAAGGAGTCCATGGCCGCCTCGACTGCCGCCGGGGAGAAAATGGTCGCCGACTACCCGGAAAGCGCCCAACTCAGCCTCGGACTCCGCGCCTTGCTCGCGGTGAAGAAACTCGAACTCGACGCCGGCCTCACCGACGCCGCCGGCGTGGAGAAGTATTTCTCCGACCTCGCCGCCTCCGCCCCCGACTCCGCGCGCAGCAAGATCCTCTTCGCCCGCGCCGCCTTCATCAGCGAGAAGGACCCGGCCCGAGCCCTCGAGGAGATGAACAAGGCCTACGACGCCAAGCTCGTCTACGCGCCTTCCGACCTCGATCTCTACGGGCTTGCCCTGATCGAGAGCGGAAAGTCGGACGAAGCTCTCGCCGTGTTCGAGAAGATCGCCGCCGATTACCCGAATCCGTCCGGCGTCGAGCCCACCAAGGCGCCGCCCGGAATCCAGGAGGCGCAAGCCATCGCGCTCTTCGGTCAGGGCAAAGTCGCGCAGAAGAAGGGTGACATCGCCGCCGCCGGTCAGTTCTTCGACAAGCTCAAGCAGCTTTACCCTTGGTCGCCCAAGATGCTCGAAGCCAACTACGGAATCGCCGAGTCGCTCCGCGCCCAAGGCAAGGGCGACGAGGCCGTCGCGCTCCTCACCGGCATCATCCGTGCGCCCAACGCCTCGTCCCAACTCCGCGCCGACTCCATGCTCCTCGGCGGCTACATCCAGAAGGACAAGGGCCAGCGCGACGCCGCCATCGATTACTTCATCAAGATCTCGGCCTTCTACGACGGCGTGCCCGAGGCCGCCTCGACCGGCTTGTGGGAAGGCGGCCAGCTCCTCGAGCAGCAGGTCACCGAGCTTCAATCCTCCGACCCCGAGAAGGCCAAGAAGCAGCGAACTCAGCTCATCCGCGCCTACCAGGAACTCGTGGAGAAATTCCCCGAGTCCCCCTTCGCCCCCAAGGCGAAGGAGCGCCTCGCCGCCCTCGGCGTGAAGTGACATGACGCGCGCCGAACGCGCGGGCGAAATCCTGCGTCGCTTGCGGGAGGTCTATCCGGACGCGCATTGCGAACTCGACCACGACGGCCCGTTCCAACTGCTCGTCGCAACCATCCTGTCGGCGCAATGCACCGATGCGCGGGTCAACATGGTCACGCCTGCGCTCTTCGCGCGCTTCCCCGACGCCCCGCGCCTCGCCGCCGCCGCGCAGGAGGACGTGGAGGAAATCATCCGCTCCACCGGCTTCTTCCGCAGCAAGGCGAACAACCTCCGTGGCATGGCCGCCGCCCTCGTCGAGCGGCACGGCGGTGAAGTCCCGCGCGAACTCGACGCCCTCACCGTGCTGCCCGGCGTCGGACGCAAGACCGCCAACGTCGTTCTCGGCAACGCCTACGCCATCGAGTCGGGCGTTGTTGTGGACACCCATGTCGGACGCCTCTCGAAACGCCTCGGCCTGACCGCGCACACCGACCCCGTGAAAATCGAGGCCGATCTCGTCAAGGTTGTGCCCCGCGGCGAGTGGACGCTTTGGAGCCACCTGCTCATCTGGCACGGACGCCGCCGCTGCTTCGCCCGCAATCCCGACTGCGCCGCCTGCGAACTCGCCGACCTCTGCCCCACCGCCGGAAAGCACGGCCCGAAATCCAAACCGGGCCGTGCCGCGGCCGGAACGTCATTGCGCCGCGCCCGCCCCAAGCCGCACACTCGCCCCGCATGACCGACCTGCAAGCCACCACCTTTTCCCTCGATGACCTTCGCGCCCGCGCGGACGGCAACGGTCCGATTCCCGCCGAAGTCCGCCTCGGTGTCCTCGGCTCGCCCGTCGCCCACTCGCTGTCGCCCGCCATGCAGAACGCCGGACTCGAGGCCGCCGGAGAGACGGCTCGCTACGCCAAGATCGACTGTCCGCCCGAGCGACTCGCCGACGCCGTCGCGCTCGCCCGCCGCGCCGGTTTCCTTGGTCTCAACCTCACCATCCCGCACAAGTTCGAGGCCTTGAAGGTCTGCACCGCCCTCGACGACACCGCCCGCCAGCTCGGTGCGGTCAACACGCTCCTCTTCGAAGGCGAAGCCGTGACCGGATTCAACACGGACGGCCCCGGACTCGTTCGCGCCATCCGCGACGCCTTCGCCTTCGATCTCCGCGACCTCCGCGTCATGATCCTCGGCGCCGGCGGTGGCGCCGGCTCGGCGGCTGCGCTCCAATGCGCCCTCGAAAAATGCCCGCGCATCGTCCTCGTCAACCGCACCGAGCAGAAAGCCCGCGACGTCGCTCGCCGCGCGGCTGACATCCTGCGTTCCGATCGGCTCGAGGGCCCCGAGGATCCCGTGTCCGTCATCCCTTGGAACGACCAGTCCCTGCGCGAAAACCTTGCCCGCACCGACCTGGTGCTCAACGCCACCTCGCTCGGCATGAAGCGCACCGACCCGCGGCTCATCCCCGCCGCGCTTCTCACCCCCGACCTCCTTGTTTACGACATGGTCTATCGTCCGGCGGTCACGCGATTGCTTGAGGACGCCCGCGCCGCCGGCGCCCGGACCTCGAACGGCCTCCCCATGCTCCTCCACCAAGGCGCCCTGTCCTTGGAAATCTGGCTCAATCGCCCCGCCCCCCTGGACGCCATGCGCCGCGCTCTGGAAGCCGCCGCGGCATAGCTGCCTCGACTGCTTTTCTCTCCCTGAGGCCGGCCTTTTGCGCCACGCTCCAGCCATGCACGCCACCCCCTGGCATCGCGTCGGCGCGCTCGACGAACTCCGTCAGCGCGAATTGCAATCCATCACCATCGACGGACAGCCCGTTGCCCTCTCGTTCCATGATGGCAAGTTCGGCGCGATCTCCGGGCGCTGCCCGCACGTCGGCGGACCACTCGGCGACGGCAAGCTCTCCGGCGAGAACATCCTCTGCCCGTGGCACGGCTGGAGCTTCAACCGTTGCGATGGCTCCTCCGGACGCGGCTATCCGATCGCGGTTCCGTCGTTCGAGTTGAAGGAAGAGGATGGCGCGCTCTGGCTGCGCTTCGACACCGCGACGCCGGAGAAAGCCCCGCAGCGCGCCCCGCACCCTCTGGCCCGCCCGGTCCGCCGCGAGCCGGGCCCCGTCCGCGTCTTCGGCCTCTCCACCACCGGCATGGATGCGGAGTCGCCCCGCTATTCGACCTCGGAGGATCTGCTCGGCGTCGCCCTCGACCATGCGCGCGAATCGCTCGGCTGCGAGACGAAGCTGATCAAGCTGGCCGACATCGCGTTCAAGCACTGCGAGGGCTACTACTCGAAAGCCGCACCGGCCTGCACTTGGCCCTGCACCCTCACGCAGATGGATCCCGACGACCAGCTCGAGCCCGTCTATGAGGCCCTCGTGCATTGGGCCGACGTGGTCCTCGTGGCCACGCCCATCCGCTGGGGTGCGGCCAGCTCGCTCTACTTCAAGATGGCCGAGCGCATGAACTGCATCCAGAACCAGCTCACCCTCAACGACACCGCGCTCATCCAGAACAAGGTCGCGTCCTTCATCATCACCGGCGGGCAGGACAACGTTCAAGGCGTGGCCGGACAGATGCTCGCGTTCTTCAGCGAGCTCGGCTTCACCTTCCCGCAATTCCCCTTTGTCGCGCACAGCCGCGGATGGACCGCCGAGGACATGGAGAACAACGTCCGCTTCGTCCAAACCGACGAACCCCTCCGCGAAGGGACGCGGGAACTCGTCACCCGCGCCGTCGCCACCGCCAACACCCTCCTCGCCGCCGGCGCGAAGGAGAAGCACATCGCCCGCGGCGGCCGGAAAGCTTGCTCGGCCAAAAGCTGACGCAGCCATGACCATCCGCCGCGCCGGTCTCGGTGATCTCGATGCTCTGGCGCCGTTGTTCGACGCGTATCGGCAGTTCTACGCGCAGCCCGCGGATGCCGCGCTGGCCCGGGCGTTCCTCGCGGAACGCATGGAGCGCGGGGAATCCGTGGTCCTGATCGCGCTGGGCGACGATGGCCGCGCCCTCGGTTTCACACAGCTCTACCCGACTTTCTGCTCGGTCGCGGCCGCGCGGATCTTCGTGCTCTACGACCTGTTCGTTGCTCTTGCGGCGCGGCGGGGCGGCGTGGGGGCGGCGTTGCTGCGTGCGGCGGCGGACTTTGCGCGCGGGGAGAAGGCAGTGCGGCTCGATCTGAGCACCGCGCTGACCAACACCGCCGCTCAAGCGCTCTACGAACGCGAAGGCTGGCGGCCTGTGCAGGAATTCCTTGTCTACAGCCTGACGCTCACGCCCGAGAGCGGGGCGTGATAATGCAGCACCCTGCGGCGACAGCGACCTTGCCCGTCGCGTGGGGCTTGTTCAGGATGCTTTGCTGATCCATGCGATTCCCCCCGGGACCAGTCTGGCGTCTGTGGCTCGCCGCGCTCGCGGCGCTGGTTCTGGCGTTGCCGGGATGCGCCACGAAGAAGGGATTCATCCGCGTCCCCGAGAAGCCGGAGGACATTTACGATCCGAAGCCCGTCTCCGTCCTCCACGGCAAGGCGTCCTACTACTACGGACGCTGGATCGGACGCCTCACCGCCAACGGCGAAACCTACCGGGCCACCGACGTGACCGCAGCGCACAAGACGCTTCCGTTCAACACCATGGTCCGCGTGACCAACCTCAAGAACGGCAAGTCGGTCATCGTGCGCATCAACAACCGCGGCCCCTTCATCAAGGGCCGCATCCTCGACCTCAGCCTTGTCGCCGCCCAGCGGATCGACATGACCAAAGCCGGAGTCGTGCCCGTGAAGGCCGAGATCCTCCGCAAGATCGAGGTCGTCCCGAAGATCGACAAGAAGAAAGCGGCCGAGGCGAAGAAGAAGGCGGCCGCAGGCTCCGAGGACCGGCGCACCCGCGACTGACGGCTTGCGCAGCTAGTCTTGGGCGCCTGCCGGACGCCCTTCGAAATAGTATTCGTATTCCGGCGGGGCGAGTTCGCTGCGAAGCCGGTCGAGGATCTCGTCGCGTCTGTGCCTGGCCCAATCGGGGTAGGCCAGCCACTTCTCCGGCGAGGGGACATAGATCACGTGGTGCGGCTGCCCGACCAGCATCTCGCCGCCGATCTCGATCCGCCGCCATGCTCCTTGGCTCCATTCCTCGTAGGAGAGATGGTCGCGTCCGCAGTGGCCGACCCGCCACGCGCTCTCATCATTGGCTTTTGGAATGTCTTCACTCATGCCAAGAGTCCAGATGATCGATCTGGCGGGTGCTCATGAGGCGGCTGGCGGGACCGGGGGTGGGGCGGTCGGGGTGCGGAGGGGTTTGAGCACGCCGCCGGACACGAACGCGGACCAACCGCGGGTGAGCCAGCCGAGGACGGCGGTGGCGAGCCACAGGGCCCACACGAGCATGGCGAGGCGATACCACCACACGGAGACCGAGAGGAACCAGGGTTGCGGCAGCTCCGGTCCCGAGCGGTCGAGGAACCATTGCAACTGGCCCTGCGTGGAGCCGTTGCCCGCGATGAACATCTCGGGCGATCCGAGGAGTCCGGCACCGACGGCGCGCACGAGGATGCCGAGGGCGGCGACGGTCATGAGCACGAGCAGCACCTGCAGGAGGTTGTGCGCCCAGGCGGAGAGCCGGGCGAACTCCGGACGTCCGCGCCACGCGAGGAGGAACAGCCACAGCACGACCACGAGGGCCTCGGGCAGCGTGACCTGCGTGAGGCCGAGGGCCAGCAGCATCCAGCCGGTCGCCCGCAAAGGGCTGGCGCGCAGGCGGCCGAGAACCACCGCGGCGAGCACCGAGAAGGCGAGGATGACCCAGAAGCGGACCGCGGGGCCGCGCTGAGGACCGCCGGTCCACAGGACCCAGCGCGCATCGGGCACGCCGGCGCTGGTGGTGATGTTCGCGCTGTCGACCGGCAGCCCCACCGGGTCAATCACCGCCTTGGCGCCGAGTTCGGCGGACGTCTTCCACGCGACGACGAGGTCCTGTTCGCCGGGTCGGAGCGGGACGACGAGACGGCCTTGGTCCACGCGGGCTGGCAGGTCCTGGCCGTTGAGCGTGAGCGACGTGATTTGCGCGCCGTCCGGCAGGCGCACGAGGAAGTCGTCGCCGAGGCTGCTGGTCAGGGCGACGCTGAGTGTGGTGTCGCGCTGGCGGGCGCCGAGTTGGACGGCGTGGTTGACGCGGCGCACGGTGACGGTCGCGCCGGGCACGGGCTCGGGGCGGCCGATGGTCAGTTCGACCGACTCGCCCGGCCAGGGACGCCACACGGGGACGAGATCGGTTCGGCCCGGCTCGAAGATCGGGGCGAGGCCGGTGAAGTTCACGTTCCACACGGGCGAGGCCATGAGCGTCCATTGCTCGGCCCAAGTGTCGCCCGCGCGGGTGGCCAGAGGGAGTTTGTCCGCCTGGTCGAGCTCGCTCTCCCACGAGACCGACTCGGCTCCGGCGGGCAGCCGCACTTCGACGGCGCCGTCGGTGATGGGAAGGTTGGTCGAAAGGACTTTCTCGCCCGGCAGCAGCGGCACACGCAGAGAGAGCGCCTTGCCCGCCGGGGTGAGTCGGCGGACGGTCGTGCGCGCCTGCCAGATGAGGCCGAGCTCGAGTTCGCGTTCGACGAGGGCTGCGGTCTGGAATTCCTGACGATCGTAGGCCGCCTCCTGTCCGCCGCCCTTCTCCTGCCGTGCGAAGAACACCTGCTGCTCGGGCACGCCATCGGGATTGATGCCGCTCACGTTCCAGCCGGGAGCGTCCACGCGCACGCGGTGGGGCCTGAGCAGGAAGGTCCATTCCCACTCGGACGCCGCGCCGATCTGGCCCTGCACTCGCACGGTGTGGATGCCGGGGGTGAGTGCGACCCAGAGGTAGTTGTCCTGACGGCGCAGCGCCGCGCCGGGCTTGCCGTCCACCAGCACGCTCACGGGTGCCCATGCGGGGAAACGTCCTGGCAGCGGCACCGCGGTGAGCGTGGCGGCGTGGACTTCCGCCTCCACCACAAGGGCGCGGTCCTGCAGGCTCAATGTGACGAGCGGGATCTCGGCCGCTTGCGCGGGGAGGTCGGTCTTTTCGAGGAGGCGCGCGCGGAGGGTCTCGAGCATCTCTGCGTCGGGGAATTGTGCGCGGGCCGGCGACGCGGTGGTGAAGACGAGGCCGGCGGCTAGCAATGCGGCGGCGGACGAGACGCGCGGGCGGCGCACGCCGAGGAGGAGTCCGGCGAGCGCGACGATCGCCGCGATGCGGAGGATCGAGAGCACGCGTTCGACGCCGGAGGAAATGAGCCACGGACGAAACTGCTGCTCGGCCGTGACGGGGCCGTTCCAGCCGAAGCGGACGGCGCGCCAATTCCACTCGGGGACGCCGGGACCGGTCTGGATGCGGGCCTTGGCTTCGTAGAGCAGGTTCTGTTTCTGGCGGTTCTGCTGGGCGGCCGACTTGCTCAGGCCGAGATAGGAATCACGAGGCGCGGCGGCCGATTGTGGCACGGCGGGCGCGGGCATCGCCACCGCCTCCTCCTCGACGACCATGGGCTCGTCGGGAAAATCTCCGCGGGCATCCGAAACGCCCGCTACCCCAGCAAAGTAGGGCGTGGACTCTAGTTGCGGATAAATCGCCTGCTGCACCTGCGCCCAGAGGAACGGGACCACGGCAAACACAAGCACGGCCACGGTGAGCCACTTCCAAACCTGCACGACGGCGCGGAGGCGTCCGGGTGGGGTGAAGCGCAGGATGGCGAGCGGTGCGAGCAGCGCGAGCCAGAGCAACTGTGGTGCGCCGGTTTCGCGGTAGCTCAGGATCATGGCCGCGAGCGCAAGGGCGGCAGCGGGCAGGCCCCACAGACGGAAGACGGCGAGCGTGAAGACGAGCACGACGAAGATGTCGAGCAACGACCACGACGTGAGCCAGTCGCCACCGACCCAATCGGCACCGAAGAGCGCGAAGAGCCGCCAGCCGGGCGGAAGGTTGAGCGTGACGGTCAGTTGGTCGGCGCCGGTTTGCCATCCGGTCGCGGGCAACGCTGCCGCGGCGGCCATGCGTCCGGTGGCTTCGAGGTTGAGGTTGCGCGAGCGGATCTCGACGCCGGGCGCCCCGGTCGCGGGGTCGCGGGTGAGGAGTTGTCCGGTCCCGTCGATGCGCACCGAGCCGAGTTCCTGCCCCGGCGCGGCATCGAGGCGCCAGATGCGCTGCATGGAGCCCGCGATGTTGTCACGGAAGGTGAAGCCGCGTCCGTTCTCGTCGAGCCAGAGGGCGCGCGTGATGTTGAGGCCGCCGGATGCCTTTTCGTCCATCCCGCGCAAGCGCTCCTCCAAACCCACCGCATCGGCCACCGGCCATTGGTAGATTGGAACGTTGCGCCAGTCCTCTGGGAATGTCGTCATGGCCGCGTCCACCGGCGAGACGCCGGTCAATTCGAGCACGCGAAAGTCGGGGCGCGCCTGGAAGCCGAGCAGGACGGATTCCACGGGCGGCGGCGGGTCCGACGCGAAGCGTAGTTCCCGCACGTCATCGAGGCGGAATGCGCTCACGTCCACGTTCCAACGACCGGCGCGCACCTGCGCCTTGGCCCGTCCGGATTCATCCACCGCGACGGGGATCGGGCTTTGCACGGACGAGATTTTCCAACCTTCGGGAAGGATCACGCCGAGTTGTTCCTCGCGGCTCTTGCCCGAGACGACGAGTTCGAGGCGCACGCGGAGGCGCAGCGGGATGCCGTCCTCCAGCACGGCGTAGAGGCTCGGCGCGATCGAATCCGGCCCCGCCGCCTCCTCGGGCGACGCGTCGCGCTTGAGCCAGAGGCGGCCGTTCGCGTCCCAGAGCGGATCGGCGACGGGTTGTCCGTCCACTGTCAGGGAGACAATGCCCGTCTCGCGCGGCAGGACGATGTTCTGCGGCATGGCCTTCCATTCG
>CAZSUJ010000045.1:0-26562 GCA_964609925.1 uncultured Chthoniobacter sp.
CGTCCGCACCGCCCGCACCTCCGCCAACATCGCCATCCCCATCCCCGGCGCCGACGAGGAACAAAAAGCAGGCGACAGCGCACCGCCCGCACCCCAGGTCACCAATGACGAATGACCGGTGACCATTGACCAATGACAAGCGACCATCGACCAATGACCAAGCCAATCGCCCAATTCCCCCTCTTCCCCCCCTCAACCCTCATCTCTCACCCCTCAACTTTCCGCGTCACTTTCCGTGTCTTTTTCGTCACGAAAAAAAGTCTTTGACACCCACAGCCCAACGCTTACCTTGCCCACAGTATGAACTACCTGCGTTCCTCCTTCGCCGCTCTCACGGCCTCGCTTCTCGCCGCCCACGGCCTGCAAGCGCAGACCACCGCCACAACCGACCCGGTCGGGTTCATGACCGTTACCTTGCCGCTTGGCTCGGATACTGTCGTTGCCGCTCCGCTCACCAAGCCGCCAGTCTTCCAAGGCGCGGTTTCTTCGCGTAGCAATTTTGTTATCACCGTTAGCCCTTCGCCGAACTTCAGCAACCTCGCTGCCACGCCGCACTATGTGCAGCCTGTGAGCGGTTCTCAAGCTGGTATCCTATTTGATGTCCTCACAAACAACTCAAATTCGATCACACTCGTCGATAACGGTATAGTCCCGACTGGCCTAGATGCGTCGAACACTTTCAAGGTTGTTCCGTATTGGACGCTTGGCGAGTTGTTCCCTTTGGCAGACCAAAATGTGTCCTTCACGCCTAGCTTGAGCGTCAGTTCCTCGCCTGCGGCTCGCCGCACCACGGTTTTGCTTCCGGACATTGCAGGATCTGGGATTAACCGCTCCCCAAGTTCGACCTATTTCTTCCTCACTAACGCCTCTTGGCGTAATGTGACCAATACTGCCGTCAACGCCAACGGCACACCTATTCCGCCTGATACTTATTTCATCGTGCGCAATCCGACTAACGCCGCTACCGGGCAACTAACCGTTGCTGGTAACGTGAATACTGGTGCGATGACCGTGCAGCTTGATCGTTTGACCAATAGCCAAAATGACAACTATGTTTCCGTTTCACGCCCGGTTGACATGACGTTGGACCAACTCGGCCTGATAACGAGCGGTGCCTTCGTGGCAAGTTCCGGTCCAAGCTCCTCTCCCCTTGTGCGTCGTGACCAGTTGCTAACGTTCAACAATGCGGACATCGCCTTCAACAAATCACCCGCCGCAACCTACTTTTACATCTCAAACGCTGGGACAAATGAGTGGCGTTCTACCACTGGTGCCACTAACGCTGGAGGAACCGTTATCCCCGCAGGTATCGGCTTGGTGATTCGTAAGGCTACCAATTCACCTGCCACTTCGCAGTTCTGGACAAATACGATTACTATCGCGCCATAATCCCTGATGAATTAATCAAGTAGCTAACTCCAAAACCACCATAAACATGAAAAAGCTCGCTCTAACCATCGCTGCTGCAGCAATGATACCCTCATTGGGGTCAGCAGTTACTATCAATCTTGGCTTTGGTGCTCTCTACACTGGAGCAACCACAAACACGTCGCTCTGGGCCAACGGCACAGGGTTGCTTAATCTGTTCGTTTTGACCAACGGTGTGAGCTGGGACACTCCGGCCAATCTTACTTCGTTCTTCACGACGAATACGAGTTCCTTCGCGCCCGCCAATGCCTTCCTTCTGGGGAAGTTTTCGGCAAATGACGGTCAGGGAGGCGCTGGGTCATTTCAGGGAGCGGTTGTTTACAATTACGGAACCAACAACCTCGCCGGCAACCAGCCGTTGCTGCTTGTCGGATATCCCACGCTCACAACAAGCAGCACAAGTCCTGGGCTTGGGACTCCGGGCTTTTGGTTCTATACCACCAACGCAGTGGATGGAATCGCTTGGCTAACGCCCTCTGCTAACAGTGCAAGCGTCGACCTAAACGCTCTTACTCCTGAATATTTTGGCACCAGTGCACCTGACATTCTCACCTCTGGGGCCGCTGCGACAAGCGGAACTGGATTCACGACCGTCCCCGAGCCTTCGACCTACGCCCTTCTTGCGATGGGTGCTGCGGCTCTCGGCGGCTACGTGATTCGCCGTCGCAAGCGCGACTAAGTTTGGTTTTGGTTCATACTCACAAAAGGGCGCCTTCGGGCGCCCTTTTTGTTTCCTCCAAGTAGGGCCGGGCCTCCGGACGGGCCTAAAGCCCTCAATGTTCCGCGTGCGTCTGGGCGTGTCCGTGCCAAGATCATGCCGAGCCAGAAGCACCGGCTTGCGGTGGGCGCATCGATGGCAGGCAACGCCCCGACCCGCTGACGGAGCGGCGACCTGTCTCGAAGACTCGGCTGACAGTATTCAGTCTTCAGTGTTCAGTGTGTGGTGGGGTGAATGTTCTCCGCCCCTGCGTGGTCAGCGAATGACCAACGACAAATGACAAATGACTAACGACCGATGACCAACTGTCGCCTCCTCCCCGCCCTCCTGTCCTTTTGCCTCCTGCCTTCCGCCTTCTGCATCTCCCCCGTTCTCTCGCCCAAGAAAGGCGTCGGACTGGCCGAGCGTCACGGACTCGGAGCGGCGCAGCTCGAAGCGCTCGGTGTGGCCTGGTATTACAACTGGGGCTCGGAGACCAAACTGCAGACCGCGGCGGAGTTCGTTCCCATGATCTTTTCCGTGCGCCGCCTCGACAACCCGGTGACGGGCGGGATCGTCCTCCGCTACAACGAGCCGGACCACCGGAAGCAGGCCCGCATGACCGTCGCGGAAGCGCTCGAAGGCTGGCCGCGCGTCGTGGCCAAAGCCCCGCGCGTCGGATCACCCGCGATGGCTGGCAACCCCGTCCGCAGCGAGTGGCTCGAGCAGTTCCTCGCCGCATCCCCCCGCGTCGATTTCCTCACCGTGCACTGGTATAAGGGTGCGGACGCGAAACGGTTCATCCGCGATATGGAGGAGATCCACGCGAAGTTCGGCCTGCCCATATGGGTCACGGAATATGCGCCGCAGGGCGTGACCGGCGCGCGGGAGGAGCCGGACAAGTATTCGCAGGCGGACGTCGAGCGATTCATCGTCGAGACGAGGCAGTGGATGGAGCAAACGCCGTGGATCGAGCGCTACGCCTGGCATTGCTCCAAGACCGGAACATCCGCCCTCTTCGATCCGTCCGGCGCGCTCACCAAGACCGGCCAAGCCTGGGCCGAGGTGGCACCCGCAAAGCGGACGGCGGAAAACGCGGAGTGAAAAGACGAGAAACAAGCCGGAGCTTCAGTGCCCTCCGCTTTCGGCCCTGATCATTCTCCCGATTCGGTCAGGCTGAAGTCATCCACGTCCACCATGACGCGAGCGCCCATGAACGAGTGCACCCAAAGCCGCACCTTGTCCGCCTCCGGTGGCGCCTGCGCGCTCAGCGTGAATTCCGTCCAGTCCATCGCGTCGGCCGGAACGACCTTGATCACCTCGTTCTCCGCCTCCTTCGTGTTGAGCAACTGTCCGGTGCTGTCGAGGAACTGCAGGTAAACCCCGAGCCCGTTGCCGTTGATCGTCCGCCCCCAGAACCGCACCGTGTAATTCTTGCCCGGGGCCGCCGGCAGGGTCTCCGAGAAGAGACTGCTGCCCCCGTCCGCCGATTGATCGTCGATCCGGGCTCCACCCGAGCCGGTCCGCGCCGCCTCGGCCACCACCGAGGTCATTCCTTGGTCCTGATCCCCCTGCAAACGCCATCCGTCCAGGCCTTGCTCGAACCCGGGGTTCTCGAGCGTCACAGCCGTCTCCGCGGCCCGCAGGGACGAGGAGGCGACGAGGACAAAAATCGCGGCCCGCAGGCCACCGCGCAGAGGCAGGGTGGGGGAGAACATGGAAGAGGAATGCTGCCACGCTCCGACGACACGGCGGAAGACTTTCCTCCCGCGGGAACCGGGCGAAACGCCATCCGCACGCCTCCGAGCCGCTCCATCGGGATCACTCCAACAGCCCGTCGGTTGAGGGAATAGCCGCAAAATGCTGTCCGTCTCCCCGCCATTCTGCATTCTACCTTCTGCGTTCTCCCTTTCCCCCATGCCCTCTGCGACCATCCGTCAGATCGTTCCCGCAATCCTCTCGCTCTGTCTTGTGCCATCCGCCTTTTGCGCTTCGCCTATGCCGATTGCCGATGCCAACGCGCGCCTCGGTATCGGCATCAATCTCGGCAACGCGCTGGAGGCACCGCGCGAGGGCGAATGGGGTGTCACGCTGCAGCCGGAATACTTCCGCCTCATCAAGGAGGCCGGCTTCGACACCGTGAGGTTGCCCGTCCGTTGGTCGGCCCATGCGGAGGCCGCTGCGCCCTACACGATCGATCCCGAGTTCTTCCGTCGCGTGGACTGGGCCATCGACCAAGCCACGGCCAACGGACTGAACATCGTGGTCAACACGCACCACTACAACGAACTCGACAAGGACCCCGCCGCGCACCTGCCGCGCCTTGAGGGGATGTGGCGACAGATCGCCGCCCGCTACCGCGATCGGCCCGACAACGTCTATTTCGAGATCTACAACGAGCCGCACGGGAAGTTCGACGCGGAGACCTGGAACGCCGCCATCCCGGCGCTCCTTGCCGCCATCCGCGAGTCCAACCCGACGCGCCCCGTCATCATCGGACCGGTCAACTGGAACAACATCCGTGCGCTCGCCGGGCTGCGGTTGCCGGAGGACGACCGTAACCTCATCGCCACCGTGCACTACTACGAGCCGTTCGAGTTCACCCACCAAGGCGCCGATTGGGCCGAGGGGTCGGACGCGTGGCTCGGCCGGACTTGGACCGGGAGCGAAGAAGAGAAGAAA
The DNA here is from genome assembly GCA_964609925.1 of uncultured Chthoniobacter sp. Classification (GTDB taxonomy): domain Bacteria; phylum Verrucomicrobiota; class Verrucomicrobiia; order Chthoniobacterales; family JACTMZ01; genus JACTMZ01. Next base: position 4,808 of record CAZSUJ010000045.1, read on the forward strand.
ATCGTGCGCGATTCCTTCGAGTCCGCCGCCCGCTGGGGGCGCGAGAACAACCGCCCCATCTTCCTCGGCGAGTTCGGCGCCTATTCCGAGGCCGACATGGAGTCGCGCCTGCGCTGGACTAAGTTCGTCGCTGGCGAGGCCGACCGCCTCGGGATGAGCCGCGCGTATTGGGAATTCTGCACGGAAAACTTCGGCCTCTACGACCCCAAGACCGGCCAATGGCGCGAAGGCCTCAAGTCTGCCGTCCTCTCCCGCTAGCACCCATCGCACCTGTAGCGGCGGTGTCCCCACCGCCGTGGTGATCAGTCATTTGTCATGGGCCAGTCACGCCGGAGCGCAGCGTAGGCGGATCACTGGTCACACGTCACCTCCGCCCAGCCCGCTGAACACTGAAAGCTGAGCACTGAAAACTGTCCCGCTTCCGGCGGACCCTCATTCTTCTTGTGTCCCGCCACCCTTTGCGCGGACTGTCTCCAACCATGAGCCATCCCATCCCTCAACGCTCAACCCTCATCCCCCAACTTTGCTGCCTCCTCGCGCTCTGCCTCCTCTCCGGCTGCACGCCCTACGCCGACGTGCGCGAGCGCCGCGCGGAGTTCCGTCCGGCTGTCGCCGCCACCGGTCCTCTCGCCGCACTCCGCGAGCGCATCCGCGGAGCCCAGTCACGCGAGCGCGCCAAGCCTTTGCTGGCCCTCGGTGAATACCTTGCCGTGGCCGAGGCCGCCTCGGCGAAACTCGCGGCCGACCCGAACGACAAGGCTGCGCGCGAGACCTACAACTTCGCGGTGGCCCGCGTGCTCGGCGTGATCAAGGAGGGCCAACTCGACCCGTGGACTAAGCCGCTCCCCGTGCCCGGCGGAAGCAACGGCTTCATGCTGACCCACCGTCCCGACTCGCGGCCGAACTGGCACCCTTCGCTCTACAATTTCGTCCCGGCGGACCAGTTTGACATCCGCGGGAAATACGTCTCCAAGCAGTCGGTCAAGGACGGCGTGGGCGCGCCGATCGTTGCCATGGGGCGCGCGGAGAACAAGGACTACGAGGCGAACTTCGGCATGCCGCGCACGTTCTACGGCGTCACCGCCGTCCTGCGATTCAAGGGCCGCGTGGCCGAGTTGTCCTTCGAGGATCCGCTCGCCACGGAGGAGGTGACGGTGGCCGGACGACGCATGCCGCTTGCTGCGAATTTCACCGTGCCCCTCGCCGTCCTGCTCGAGCAGGCCGAGCCGCAGAAGCTGGAAATCTCCCGCCTTCTCCAGCCGGAGAAATACTCCCACACCGCCCGCATCTCCCGGTTGCAGCCCTACGATCCGGACAAGACCGTCGTGCTGGTTGTCCACGGCCTGATGGACACCCCGGCCACGTGGGCGCCGCTCATCAACGAACTGCGCAGCGACGAGACCCTCCGCCGCAACTACCAATTCTGGTTCTACAGCTACCCGAGCGGCTACCCCTTCGCCCACTCCGCGGCCATCCTGCGCCGCCAACTCGACGCCGCGCAGAAGCGCTTTCCCCTGCGCAAGCCGATGGTCCTCATCGGCCACAGCATGGGCGGATGCATCAGCCGGCTCCTTGTCACCGATGCCGGCGAGCGTCTCTGGCGCGAAATCTTCGAGCGTGCGCCCGCCGACACGCCGATGTCCGCCTCTTCGCGCCGCATCATGACGGAGGCCCTCATCTTCAGGAACCGCCCCGAGATTGGCCGCGTGATATTCGTCTCCGCCCCGCTCCGCGGCAGCGATCTCGCCGTCAATCCGCTCGGCCGCATCGGATCCATGCTCGTGCGCAGCCCGCGAAATCTCATCCATGCCGGAGCCGACGCGATGAACGTCATCACGCTCCAGACCGGCGAGCTGCGCCTGCGCCGCATCCCCAACAGCATCGACACCCTCGCGCCTAACAGCCGCTTCGTCCTCGCCGTGAACCGCGTTCCCATGGTCAAGGGCGTCCCGTTCAACGTCATCGTCGGCGACCGCGGCAAGGGTGGGAACAAGGACCGCACGCGGCCGCAGATGTCCGACGGCGTGGTGCCCTATTGGAGCTCGCACATCCCGGACGCCGAGTCGGAGAAGATCGTGCCTTCGAACCACAGCGCCCACCAACACCCTGAAGCAATCAAGGAGGTCGCGCGGATCCTCAGGCGGCACGCCGGATCATGATGGATGATCTCCCTGCGGTCGTAGCCGGCGCATGGCCATCCGTTGGCCGTGCCTCCCGTCGTTGCTCAACGTCGCCGGCCTGACCGGCGGGAAGCCCATGCGAGCCATACGAACCGTCTTCCGATTCGTCTTCATGGTCCTCGCCGTGACGGCGGCGATCCTGCTGCGGCCGTGGGTCCGCCTCACCGGCCCGCGCGGACGCGAGGCGAACCGTGCCGCCTGGCTGCAGAGCATCTGCCGGTATGCGTTGTGTGTCCTGCGCGTGCGTGTGGAGATCCGCGGCACGCCGCCGACCGGCGGCATCGTCGTGGCCAACCACCTCGGCTACGCGGACATCGTCTCGCTCGGCTCCGCCATGCCGTGCCGCTTCGTCTCGAAGGCCTCGGTCCGCCACTGGCCCGTCTTCGGTCCGCTCGTCGTCATGGCCGGCACGCTCTTCGTCGAACGCGAGAAACGCGGCCAGGCCGCGGCGCAGGTGGACGAGCTGACCCGCGCCGCGCAGGGAGGGCTGCCCGTGGTCTTCTTCCCCGAGGGAACGACGAGTGACGGCTCCGGTGTTCTGCCCTTCCGTTCCAGCCTGCTCGCCGCCGCAACGCAGTCCGGTTGCCAGGTCACGCCGGTTGCGATCCGTTGCTTCTACGAGGACGGCACGCCCAACCGCGAACTGCCCTACTACGGCGGCGACCTTTTCGTGCCGCACCTGATGGGGCTCTTCGCCCGCGGCACGCGCAGCATCGTGCGCCTGAACTTCGGGCCGCCGCAGACCGGCGATGACCGCAAGGAACTCGCCGTGCGTTTGCGCGACTGGATCGCCGCAGAGGTCGCCGGGACCGGCCCGCAGCTGTAGCGGCGGCGTCCCCGCCGCCGGTTCAACACGGACATCCGGCGATGGGGACATCGCCGCTACATCCCTGCCGGAGATTCTTCAGGCGCCGCCGGAGTGCGCGCCTACTCGCCCTTACGGCCTTGCGTCCCGATGAGGATGTTGCTGCCCGCGGGCACGATGACGCGCTCGGCACCTTTGATGTTCTGCATGCCGAGATACTGGATGTATTCCGGCGAAATCACCGCCTTGATCGATGTGATGGCCTTTGCTTCCTGCTCGGCCTGCGCGGCCGTTCGTGCGCCGGCTGCCTCACCCTCGGCGCGCTCGATTTCGATGTTCTTCTGCGCGATCTGCAGCTGGACCGCGCGCTGTTCGAGTTCCTGCGCGCTGGCCACTTTCTTCGAGATGGCCTCGATCACGCTGGCCGGCGGCTGGGCGTTGCCCATCACCACGTCGAGCACCTCGAACGGCGTGTCGGCCAGGCGTTGCACCACCTGCTCCTTGATGGAATCCGATATGCGGGTCAGCTCTGCGTTCACATCGAGCCCGTCGTAGTTGGCGATGATCGTCCGCGTCTCCGTGCGGAACGGCTCCTTGATGTATTGGTCGTAAGCCTCGCGCGCGATCGCATCGGGGTCGGACTGCACGTCCCACCCGCCGAACTGTTCGAGGAACCGCTGGATGTCCTTCGGGCTGTTGCGCAGGCGCCAGACGATATGGCTGTTGGCGTCGAGCGGGAGCTTGTCCTTGGCCAGCGCCGCCGCTTGCCCGATGAATGTCTCGGGGTAGGTGTAGGGGGTGACCGAGACGAGTTGCCCGGTGATGCGCCAGCGCCAGCCGGTCGAGGCGGGCCCGATGATGACCTCCTGGAACTTGCTCTTGCCGAAGATCGGCACCGTGTAGATGTATCCCGCGTAGCCGGCCGGCACGCGGAAGTTGGACATGTTCGGCGCGATCGTCGTCAGGGCGAGGAATGCGATGACGAGCGGGATGACGAGTTTGGCGATCTTCATGGGGTTGCTTTCGGTTGGTGGTGTCAGCGTGCGGATGCAGATTCGAAAAGCTCGGCGAATTCACGGTAGCGGGCCGAGATGCGGGCCACGGCCTCGTCGCGTGTGATCGCGCCGCTGCGGAAGTTCACCAGCGGATCCCAGAAATCGGTGCGCCCGACGGCGAAGCCGATGAACCCGGGCACGGAGGCTGCGGTCGAGAGCCACTCGCGCACCTTGGCGTCGTTCTCGCCGCGTCCGAGTATGATGCACCCGACCTTCTCGCGTCCGTCGCGCCGCGCCGCCGCGACCACCGCGGCGCAATCCTCGCGCCGGTCGAGGCCCTCGATCTTCCAGACGTCCGGCTCGATCCCGGCGTCCTGCAGCTCACGGATCGCACAGACCATCAGGCCCGGACGGAGGTCGAGATCGTAGCCCGACTGTCCGCCAGCGGACGCGAGTTGCGCAGGCTCGGCCGGCACGAGCAGTTCGAACATGAAGCGGCTGCGACCTGCCCCGCGGAGGTAGTCGGACAACTCGCGCAGACGCCCCGCCTGACGGCGGTTCATTTCGGCCTCGCCCTCCGGGTTGTAGCGCACGAGGACCTTGCAGAACGTCGGGTGGAATTTCTCGATGTGCGCGGCGAAGTCCGCGCCGTATTCGAAGTCGAACTCGTCCTGCCCGCTCTTCTCGGCCGGGCAGGCGAACACGAAGCCGTCTGCCGCGGCATCGCGCAGGATGTCCGCCCCGAATTGTTCGTCCACCAGAATGCCGGCGCGGTCCTTGGGAACGTCGCGGGCCACGGCGTCGAGGAAGCCGTCGTAGATGACGCGCTTCGCCGCCGCAATCTGCGCCGTCTGGTCCGGCGTGAGATCACCGTGCCAGCCGAACATCTTGCTTTCGAACGACCCGCGGTGGTCGAAGGGCAGGATGTAGAGCGGGGCGGTGTAGCCGCGGACGGCGGAAGTGCGCATGGCGGGATGGTGGCTTGGTCCGGACTTGCCCGACTCAGGGGCGCAAGTCCAGACAATCCGCCCGCTCAGGAATCTGCCTCCGACGCCACTTGCCGGTTGAACTCATCCCGCTTGGCCGCTTGGGCCGCAATCTGTTCGCGCAGTTGCGGGAACCGTTGCAGGAAGCGGTTGAAGTCGCGGCGTCCGAGCGTGGCAAACCGGCTGTAGTCGGTCGCGGTCACATCCGCCGATCGTGGCGCCCCGCTGATCAGCGCCATCTCGCCGAAGTAGTCGCCCGGCCCGAGCTTGATGCTGCGCCCGGCCACCGTGACTTCGGCCTCGCCGCAGGAGATGAAGTAGATCTTGTCCGCTTTGTCGCCGGCGCGGATGACGCGTGTGCCCGGATCTACGCTCTCCGTTTCGAAGTGGAGCAGGAGGACCTCACGCTGCTCGGGGGTCAGGCCGGCGAAGAGGGGGAAGCGCTCGGCCAGTTCGGCCGGCGAGAACGTCTTGCGCTCGGCCGCCTTGGCCCGCGCCTTGGCCTGCACGTCCTCGAGGTCCTTTTCCAACAAGGCCAGCTTCCCGCTCCGCGCTTCCTCGCAACGGGCGACCAGATCTGGCCGGCTGCCAATCCACCGGCAGAGGCGGTCGGCTCCCGCGAACACCGCCGGGTTGAAGGTGATCGAGAGGAGGGCTCCGGCCAGGACGAGGTTCAGCCCTTCGGCGGGCATCAAGCCGAGCCCGACACCGAGGCCGGCGAGGATGAACGAGAACTCGCCGATTTGCGCGAGCGAGGCCGAGACGAGGAGCCCGGTGCTGGCCGGGAACCCCAGCAGCCAGACGATGGCGAACGCCGCCACGGATTTCGCCACGATGATGACGAGCAGGACGGCGAGGACCAGCCACGGCTCGCGCAGCAGCACGGTCGGATCGAAGAGCATTCCCACCGAGACGAAGAAGAGGACGGCGAATGCGTCCTGAAGCGGAAGCGAATTGGTCGCGGCCTTGTGGCTCAGCTCGGACTCGTTCATCACCATGCCCGCGAAGAAGGCGCCAAGGGCGAACGAGACGCCGAAGAGCTTGGCCGAACCGAAGGCGATCCCGAGGGCCGAGGCGAGGACGGCGAGGGTGAACAGTTCGCGCGATCCGGTGCGGGCTGCCTGCTTGAGGATCCACGGCATGAGGCGCGGGCCGATCAGCAGGGCCAGCCCGATGAAGAGGGCGACCTTGCCGACCGACACGACCAGCGTCCACAGCACGCCGCCGGATGCCGCGCTTTCGGCGCCGTGCGCTGCGATCGTCCCGCCGAGGGCGGGTGCCAGTGCGGGGATCAGCACGAGGGCCAGGACCATTACGAGGTCCTCGACGATGAGCCATCCCACGGCGATGCGGCCGTTGGGGGAGGACACGGCCCCGCGTTCCTCGAGCGCCTTGAGCATGACCACGGTGCTGGCCACGGACAGGCTGATGCCGAGGACGAGCGACCCGCCGGGACTCCATCCGGAGGCCACCATGATCCCGGCGCCGATGGCGCTCGCCAGCACGATTTGTCCGATGGCTCCGGGGATGGCGACGCGGCGCACGGCCCAGAGGTCGGCGAAGGAAAAGTGCAGTCCCACGCCGAACATGAGCAGCATGACGCCGATCTCGGCGAGTTGCGCGGCGAGATCCTTGTCGCCCACGAAGCCCGGCGAGAACGGGCCGATGGCCACCCCCGCGAGGAGGTAGCCCACCAGCGGCGGCAGGCCCAGTCGGCTGGCGCCGAACCCGAGGAGGAAGGCGAGCACGAAGGCCGCCGCCACGGTGGAGATCAGTGTGATGTCGTGCGGCACGTGCCTTTTGTTCTCATGCGGATGCGCGGCTGCCAACGCGAAAGGTGCAGCCAGACCTCAGGCGTCAGACCCCGGGCGGCGGGAGGTCCGGATACGCCTGCAAGCCCTTCAGTTCACCGCCCTTCTTGACGCCGTATGGGTTTGCTCGTTCCGCGGGCAACGGCCGCACAACCGGCGGCACGGGCGTCTTTGTTCCCGGCGGGTGGAGCACGATCTCCTCGCCGCGCTGCAGGTCGATGCGGAATTCGCCGGGGGCTTCCTCGGTCACCGTGAATTCGCGAGCGCCGGTCGCAACCGGCATTCCCTTCCAGTCGGGCACCTTGACCACGCAGGGTTCGCCCGCCTCGCTCCGCACAGCGACCCACGCCGTGCGGCCGCCCGTGCGTTGAGCGCTGACGAGGAAACCGTCCATCGCCCGCAGTTGGTGGAAGACGGCATCCGGCCATTCGGCTGGCACGGCGGGGAAGACTCGTATTTTGCCGCGCCAGCTTTGCAGAAGGAGGTCCATGGTGGCTGAGGCCGCGCTCAGCGGGGTCTCGATCACGGGGTTCTTCCCGCCGCCTTCCACATACATCGTGTTGGGCAGGACCTTCCCGCCGCCACGCTTGTTGTCGAGGAAGTCGTCGAGCATCGCCCGGGCCTCGGAACCGAGGCCCAGCGAGGCGTAGATCGAGGCGCCGCCGGTGAAGGAGTATCCGGCGAGGGCCTTGCCATCCTCGATGCCGTGCCAGTGACGGGCGCTGCGGATGAGCAGTTCGCGCGTGGCCGGGTCGTCGGGGTCCATCACGTAAAGCGGGTAGAGCGGCAGGAGGTGCGAGTAATGGCGGTGCGACATGTCCACGGCTTGGTCGCGCCCGATGCGGATCCCGTTCTCATCGGTCGGGTAGTCCACCATTTCGGCGAGGGTGCGGCGCCACCCGGCGACTTCGGTCGAGTCGGCTTGGCCGGAACGCTCCGCTGCCTCGATCAGCGCGGCTAGCAGCCAGCGGAGCAGGCCGAGGTTGTAGGGAGTGTCGTCGAACGTCTGGAATCCCTTGTATTCGGGCGATCCCATCGCGGGCAGTCCGAGTCGGCCCTCGTCGTTGCGGACCAAACGGGCGGTGAAAGCCTCGGCGAGGACGCGCGCTTTCGGCACCCAGCGTTCCTGCACGCCGGGCCAGTCTCCGGCGAAGCGCAGTTGCCACCAGTAGTTGTGCAAGGCCCAGACGAAGTCGCCGAACGTCTTGCCTTGGGCGGCCCCGACGAACGTCGTGTCGAACAACCCGTCCACGAGGTCGAGGTAGTTCTTGCCGATCTCCAGGCGGTTGCCCGCGTAGACCGGCCAGTAGGTGAGCTGGATGTTGAGGTTCCACCAGATGCCGGGCCACGGGCTGACGCGGAACCACGGGCCGAAAAGATCGATGGCCGGGGCATCCTCGCGCCATGCCGCACCGAGCTTGTGCATCTGGATCCAGTAGAATGCTTCGAGCCGCGGATCCGGGACGCTGAGGAATGCCGCGGGATAGAATGCGTGCCACCACGCGCGGTGGGGCTCGAGCAGGGCGGTGCTCGATTGCTCCGAGGCGGCGCGAACGGCGGCCACGGCCTCCGGACCGGAACGGCCCGCGGCTGGCACCTCGTTGGCCGTCGAGACGAAGAGGCGCGAGGAACGGCCGTCGGGCGCGGGCTGCTCGAGCCATGCGGTTGCGTAGTCGCCCCCTGCGAGGAGGGGCTGCACGACCACCGGAACGCCCTCGATCTCCTCGCGGCGCGGCGGCGGGTTCGACTGGTAGTTCTCCTTCAGCGCCTGCTCGGGCCTGACCTGCGCGCGCGGGGAATCGGGGTTGCCCGGACGGAATTCCCAGCGCCACGGCGCGGGCTGCCCCGCGGCGTCTTTCTCGGTCGATGTGACCTCGACGAGCTGCACCATTCGGTCGCGCAGCGTGACGGCGCGGAAATGCAACTCGCCGAGGTCGGTCTGCACCGTGCCGGTGATCTCCGCGTTCCACAAATCCTGCCGCATCGTCCCATCGAGGATCTTCCCGGACGGACGCAGTGCCATTCGGCCGACGTCGAGCCGCGGAAAGTCGAAGAAGACATTCGCTCCGGGCACGCCCATCGATGTCTTGCGGTCGGGCGCCCTGCGGTGGTCGGTCACGTCGGCGCGGCCGAGGTGAAAGTCCACCCGGTTGTCGTCGAGCGTCGCGTAAACCATCATCCCGAGTTGCCCGTTGCCGGCGAAGGCCCCCTCGTTCCATTGCCGCGGCAACTGCTCCCAAACCATGTCGTGCCGCCCGAGCAAGGCGGGCCAATCTACCTCCACGCGGACGGCGCTTTCCGACGCGGCTGGAGCTGAGAGTGCAGCGGCAAGCAATGCCAGCCCCGCAACAAGTGTCCGCGATGGTCGGGAGTGGCGGGTCATCTCGGCCATGGCGCGATGAGGTCGGCGGTGATTTCGTCCAGCTTGGCCGCCCCGGCGAGGACCATGGATTGCTCAAGCTCCGCGCGCATCGTGTCGATGATGCGTTTCACCCCCTCACTGCCTCCAGCGGCGAGGCCCCACAAGACCGGACGCCCGAGTTGCACGGCGTTCGCGCCTAGAGCGAGGGCCTTGAATGCATCCACACCCCGCCGGATTCCTCCGTCCACGATGAGCAAACGGTCCGGTCCGACAGCTGCGCGGATCGATGCCAGGACCGAGATGGTGGCCGGCGCCGATTCCATCTGGCGTCCCCCGTGGTTCGACACCACCACGCCGGCCGCGCCCGCGGCGAAGGCGGACAGCGCGTCGTCGGGCCGGCACACGCCCTTGACCAGCACCGGAAGCTGTGTCGCTGTGCACACGGCCTCGAAGTCCCGCCAGGTCAGTGTCGCATCGAGCATCCAATCGAAGGCCGAACCGAGCCCCGCGCCCGAGTGGCTCAGGGTCGTCGCGTCGGCGTGCGAGCGCACGAGGTTGACCGCGTCCAGTCCCGGCGGCAGGTGGAATCCGTTGCGGATGTCCTGCAACCGCGTGCCCCAACGCGGTGTGTCGGCGGTGACCACGATGGCCGAGTATCCCGCAGCCTCGACGCGTGCGATGAGGTCGCGGGTGAAGGCGCGGTCGCGGTTGATGTAGAGTTGGAACCACTTCGGTCCCGTTGAGGCCGCAGCCACGTCCTCGACGGTGCGGGTCGAGAGGCTGCTCAGCGTCATGAGGGCGCCCGCCTCGGCCAGCCCGCGTGCCGTGGCGACTTCTCCCTCCGGGTTGGCCAGGCAATGGAAGGCCGTCGGCGCGGCCAGCACGGGGTGGGGGAGCCGATGGCCCAGCAGTTCGCACGAGAGGTCGCAACTGCCCACGTCGCGGAACACACGATAGTGGACGGCCAGCGCGGAGTAGGCCTCGCGGTTGCGGTGCAGGCTCGAAAGGTCGCCTGAGCCGCCCGCGTAGTAGTCGAACGTGGCGGACGGCAGCACGCCGCGGGCCACCTCCTCGAACTCGTCCACGGTCAGGAGTTGGTCTGCACTCGGCTGCGGGTTGGTCATGCCCCAACCGTTGCCGCAGTCCTGCAGGATTGACAAGCGGGACCGCTCCGTTCGTCGTGGCGCGATGCAGGCCGGAAAACGCGGGGATGGGGCGCTCGCCGCGCTGGAGGCGCGGTTCGACCGTCGGCGACAACAGGCCGGTTGGGTGCTCGGCCCCGCCGTCTTTGTCCTCCTGCTGCTCTTGCCGCTGCCGGGTCTGACTCCCGAGGCCCACCGGTTGGCCGCGATTCTCGGGCTCACCCTCGTGCTGTGGATCTGCGAGAGCATCCCGCTCGCTGCCACGGCCCTCCTCGCGCCGGTTCTGTGCGTCGTCCTTGGTGTCGCTTCCGACAAGGCGGTCTTTGCTCCGTTCGGTTCACCCATCGTTTTTCTCTTCGTCGGCATGTTCTTCCTCGCTGCCGCGATGCAGAAGCACGGCCTGGAAAAGCGCCTGGCCCTGGGAATGCTCGGCTTCGCGTGGCTGTCGTCGAGTCCGCTGCGGCTCTACGCCTCGATCGCTGCCGTGACGGCGATCCTCTCGATGTGGATGAGCAACGTGGCGACCACGGCCGTGATGCTCCCGATCGCCCTCGGTATCGCCAACGCCTGTCCGGACCTCGCGGGCAATGCCGTCGCCCGCGCCCGCCTCGTCCTGCTCATACCCTTCGCCGCCTCGGTCGGCGGCCTGGCCACGCCTGTGGGCACCCCGCCCAACCTCATCGCCCTCGGCTTCCTGCGCGAGTTGGCCGGCGTCGAGATCAGCTTTCTCGGCTGGATGCAACTGGCCGTCCCCCTTTCCGCCGTGCTGATCGTGTTCCTCGTCTTCCTGCTGAGGCCGCCGGTGCGCCGCTGGACCGGAGCCTCGCTCGCCGCCTCGCTCGGCGATCTCGCGGGGCAGCGTGCGGCCCTCGGCCCGCTCACTCCCGGCGAACGCAACTGCGCCCTCTGTCTTGGCGGCGCGATCACGCTCTGGCTCTACCCCGGCGCGGTCGAATTGCTGCTGGGCGAACCGCGCTTCGGCTCCGCCTGGATCCAGTCGCATTTTCCCGAGGAGGTTGTCGGGCTTCTGGCCGGCTTGCTCCTCTTCATCCTTCCGACCGACGTCCGCCGCGGCGAGTTCACCATTACATGGCGCGAGGCGGTGAAGATCGACTGGGGCACGATCCTCCTCTTCGCGGGCGGCCTCGCGCTGGGCAAGCAGGTCTTCGACACCGGCCTGGCCAAGGCGCTGGGCGATGCCGTCGCGTCGTCCCTCGGCGCCGGTGCCGGCGTCTGGGCGCTCTCCGCTGTGGCCATCGGACTCACGTTGCTACTCAGCACCGCGACATCGAATACCGCCACCGCGAACGTCATGGTCCCCATGATGATCGCCGTCGCGCACTCGTCCGGCCTGAATCCCGTGCCGGTGGCCCTGGCTTGCTGCTTGGCCAGCAGTTTCGGTTTCGCCCTGCCCGTCTCGACAGGCCCCAATGCCATGGCCTATTCGACCGGCGAAGTGCGTCTCCTGCAGATGGTGCGCTACGGCATTCTCCTCGACGTGGCTGGCGCGGTCCTCATCTGGATCACCGTGCGCACCTTGGCACCCGTCCTCGGGTGGGGGTGAGACCCGGCCCGGCGGGAATTTACTCCGCCTCTTTGCTTCTTTTGCCGCCATCGTGCGGCAAGTTGCTCGCCCGATTGTCGTATGTTCACGGCCTCCTCCATGACATCTCGAGCCCTTCTCGCCTTTCTCGCCGCCACCACCATGGCGGCATCACTGCAGTCCGCCGAGATCCACGTCTCCGCCTCCGGAGACGATGCCTCGCCAGGGACCAAGGATAAACCGGTGGCCACGCTCGAGCGGGCGCGCGACCTCGTGCGCCAAATGCGCAAAGACCGCCCCTCTGAACCGGTCACCGTCTGGATCGGCGCCGGCGATTACCTCCAAGGCCGTCCGCTCGTGCTCGGGCCCGAGGATTCCGGAACCGCCGAGGCGCCCGTTGTCTGGCGGGCCGCCGAGGGCGCCCAACCGCGGTTGCTCGGGGCACGCAAGCTGATGGCATCGGACTTCCAACCCGTGACCGACCCCGCCACGCGCGCCCGCCTCGCGCCGGGGGCCGCGGAGAAGATCGTGCAGGTGGACGCGGCCAAACTCGGTCTGACCCGGCTCGGACCTTACCCCGATGTCTTCAGCGACACCGGCGGCATCGTCTCGCTCTTCACGTCCGACCAGCGCCTGCCCATCGCCCGCTACCCGAACCGCGGGTTCATGACCATCCGCAAGATCCTCTTCAACGCCGGAGGCGCCACCGGACCGAAGTGGGAAGGCGTGGCCTGGCACATCCTCGAGGACCATCCCACCGGCGGCATCTTCGAATACCGCGACGAATTCGACGAACGCCACCGCGTGTGGGCGGAACAACTCGAACGCGGCGTCTGGATGAAGGGCTACTGGCGCATCCCGTGGCAGAACGAGGCCATCCGCGTCCTCGCTCTCGACCCCGACAAGCAGGTCGTCACACTCTCCCGCCCCGTGCCCGGCGGCATCGGCAACAAATACACGCGGCCCGAGGGCAACGGCCGCGAATCCTACTGGGTCATGAACCTCCTTGAGGAAGTGGACCAGCCCGGCGAATGGTGCCTCGATTTCAAGGACCGCAAGATCTACCTCTACCCGCCCGGCCCGCTTGAGGACGGCACCATCCTCGCCGCCGACACCGCCGAGCCGGTCATCACGTTGCGCGACGCCTCGCACGTCACGATTCGCGGTCTGCTCGTCACCATCAACTCCGGTCCCGGCATCCGCATCGAGGGAGGAGAGAACAACATGGTCGCCGGCTGCACCGTCCGCCTCGTTGATGAATACGGCGTGCGCGTCGAAGGCGGCCGCAACCACACCGTGCGCAGCAGCGAACTGACCAAGCTCGGCGCCGGCGGCGTCTTCCTCGCCGGCGGCGACATCACGACGAACCCACGCACACCCGCCGGCCACGTGGTCATGAACAACCACATCCACCACTTCTCCGAGCTGCAGCGCGTCTACACCCCGGGCGTGAACATCGGCTTCACCGGCGGCGGCAACGGCGGCAACCACACCTGCGTGGGCATGACCGTCTCGCACAACCTCATCCACGACACCCCCCACGCCGGCGTCCTGCTCGGCAGCTACGACAACGTGATCGAATACAATGAGATCTTCCGCTTCGCCATGGTCTCGAACGACATGGGCGGCATCTACTGCTACGACCGCCACTTCCAGTTCGGCAACCACGTCATCCGCTTCAACTACGTCCACAGCAGCGACGACGGTGACGCCATCTACTTCGACCACGACCACCCGGACATCACCGTCTTCGGCAACATCGCCCGACTGCAGAGCAAGGGGAAACGCGGCACCAGTTTCCTCTACAAGATCGGCTACCAGGCGAAGTTCCCGCAGACCATCAACTGCCAGAACAACATCGCGATCGATTCCAACTTCGGCTACGAGTTCGTCAGCGCGAAGCCCGCGGAAAGCCTCATCGCCAACAACGTCGCCGTGCGCTGCAAGACACCGTTCACGTGGAGCGATGTGGTGGACGGCAAGAAGCGAACGACCGACCCGTTCCCCAGCGGCCCGCTCGCCGTTTACGAAGACGACCCCGGTTTCGTCGATCTCGAGGGCGGCGACCTGCGGCTCAAGCCAGACTCGAAGATCTTCAAGGATCTCCCCGGATTCCAACCGATCCCCTTCGAGAAGATCGGCCTCTTTGCGGATGAATACCGTCCGGTCCTTCCGGATGCCGACTACATCGACCGCGCCGGCCGCCGCGTCCAGCACGACGCCCTCGAAGGCTACCAGATCCTCGACCGGAAGTGACCCGTGGTGACACCTGCTGCCTGCACCTCCTGTTCCCGGTCGCTGTCGGCGCGGTGGCGTGGATTATATAGCGTGATCTCCGCATGGCCCGACTGCTGCGCCTCGGTGCTCGTTGTCTGCCTTGTCTCGTTTCTCGCGTCATGCGCCCCACACGAGGAGGTCAGGGGCCTGTCGGCTGCGCAAAGCATCGATCTCCCGAAGGTTTCCTTCGCCGTCCTCGCCGAGACAACCGAGGGCGTGATGGAACGGCGCGGCTTCCTTGCTGCACCGGCCTTCACGCCCGGTTCCCCCACGCTTCGCAAGCCGGTCGGAGGTATCCTCCGTTTCGTTGGGGGCGGTCAACCCGAGGTTTGGTTCGTCGCCGAACCGACCGCCAGCGGGTGGCAACTCACCGCCAGGCCGCAGACCGACCCTCTGTTTCCGCACGCCGCGGTGCCCCGCTATGACAACGTGCTCCGCGAGATCTCGCGCAAGCTCTCGGGGCCTCAGACTCTTTGAAGGTGCGCGATCGACCGCGTCGCGTCTCGAACGGCGCTCGCGCCACGGTAAGGGCATTCATCTCCAATTCAGTTTGGCCTCCCCCGTCTTCAGATTGACCCAGACATCGAGGTGCTCAAATGAGCGCGTGAAGATGTCGCCGTCGCGCACCGCCGGCGCCAGAGGGTTGCCCAGCGGACGGGAAAGCTCAGGGTAAATGTCATTGCGCCACACATCGGTGCGGGGCCCGGGGAGCACATTCGGGCCGGCGCCCCAATGGAAATAGGCTCCCTCTTCCGCGATGATCAGAAAAACGGCGAGAGGAAATAGAATATGCTGCTGCATCCACTGCTCCAGTTCAGCCGGGTTTGCAGGCGGTTCTTCATTGCCGAATACGTCCGGGCCAGAGTTGAAGAGCACCAGTTTCCCCTCGGAAAGGGCCTTCGACATGGCAGCCATTCCCTCACTCACGTATTCCGCGAAATCTCGTCCTCCCATCGGCACCGCCCAGCGCTCAACATACGAACCGTCGAGGTAATCGAGGTGGTCCAGGTTGGAGCGCGGCTTGGCCGCCCGGATCGCGTTGCCGAGTAGAAGCTTGTTCCCGATCTCGGACTTGAGGCGCGTCGCGGTCTCGACATATGCCCGGCCATGCCTGGCATCCGGGTAAAGCGCGCGCTGTCCCTCGTCCGTGGCATCAGTCTTGCAGATCGCGTCGATCATGATGCCGTCAATCGCCGGGTCCGAAGCCACGCCTTTGGCTGTGGCGATCCACCAGTCCTGAAAGCCGGGATCGACCAAGTTGTAGATCGGATACCGGTCCTTGAAGAGGAACACGCGCCCGTTCCTTTTCAGCGCCCACGAGTCGAGGTTCCGGCGGAAGACTTCATTCGCGCGGTAGTTGCCGTAGTTGATGACAGCGTTCCAGTAGAACAGCGTGACAGCCTGAGGATTCTCGGTCTTGACCGCACGCGCCGCGCGAAGCACACCCTCCTCGACGCTACCCGCATCGAGGTGTCCATTCTCCTTCTCGAAGACGACCAGCGGGGCTTTCGCTATCAACCCGATCTCCTCCTGCGTGTAGGCGCTTGCTTTCCTGACGATCAACCACTGTGGCACTGTCTCCCAAGAGAAAGTCGGCCTGATTGGCTTCTGGTTGGCGTCTCGCTCAACACTCGGAGGTGTGGCCGGTTCGGCGAGGAGGTGTCCGGCCCAACTCAGCAGCAGTATCGGCATAATGTGGCTTGTTCTCACGTCGGGTTGAACACCGCCCACTGCAGGAAGTTGCTGGAAATGAGCGTCGGGCTTCGCCGCGGTGCTTCACGCACCGTGCGCAGCCGCCATGGACGCGGTGGACAAGCGTTGGCGCGGCGATATCATGGCAACTCCGGTTCCGGCGCACGTCCGCGAACCTGCGACAAACGTTCCACCTGAGCCCAAGTAAACATCATGTCCACCGAACCCAAGTGCCCCTTCAATCACTCCGCCCCGCCGTCAGGCACCACCAATCGCGAATGGTGGCCCAACCAGCTCCGCCTCGATCTGCTCAGCGCGCACTCGGAGAAATCCGACCCGATGGGGGAGGGGTTCGACTACGCCAAGGAATTCGCCTCGCTCGACTACGAGGCGCTGAAGAAGGACCTCGCCGCGCTCATGACCGACTCGCAGGACTGGTGGCCGGCTGACTTCGGGCACTACGGGCCGTTCTTCATCCGCATGTCGTGGCACGCCGCGGGCACCTACCGCACGGGTGACGGACGCGGTGGTGGCGGACGCGGTCAGCAGCGCTTCGCCCCGCTCAACAGCTGGCCGGACAACGTCAACCTCGACAAGGCCCGCCGCCTGCTCTGGCCGATCAAGAAGAAATACGGACGCAAGATTTCCTGGTCCGACCTCCTCATCCTCACCGGCAACGTCGCCCTCGAAACGATGGGCTTCAAGACCTTCGGCTTCGCCGGCGGACGCCCGGACACATGGGAGCCCGACTTGGACGTTTATTGGGGCCGTGAGACGACCTGGCTCGACGACAAACGCTACGCCGGCGACCGCCAACTCGAAAACCCGCTGGCCGCCGTGCAGATGGGCCTCATCTACGTCAATCCCGAGGGCCCCAACGGCAATCCCGACCCCATCGCCGCGGCGCGCGACATCCGCGAGACCTTCGCCCGCATGGCCATGAACGACGAGGAAACCGTCGCCCTCATCGCCGGTGGACACACGTTCGGCAAATGCCACGGCGCCGGCCCCGCCTCGCACGTCGGACCCGAGCCCGAGGCTGCCCCGCTTGAGGAGCAGGGCTTCGGCTGGAAGAGCTCATTCCGCTCCGGCAAGGGCGGCGACACCATCAGCAGCGGGCTCGAAGTCACGTGGACCCAGACGCCCGCGCAGTGGAGCAATCATTACCTCGAAAACCTGTTCAACTTCGAATGGGAACTCACGAAAAGCCCTGCGGGCGCGCACCAGTGGGTGGCCAAGGGTGCGGGCGATGTCATCCCCGACGCCGCCGACCCGACCAAAAAGCATCGTCCCACGATGCTCACCACCGACCTCTCGCTGCGCTTTGATCCGGCCTACGAGAAAATCTCGCGCCGCTTCCTCGAGAATCCGCAGGAATTCGCCGACGCCTTCGCGCGCGCGTGGTTCAAACTCACCCACCGCGACATGGGCCCGCGCTCGCGCTACCTCGGGCCCGAGGTGCCGGCCGAAGTCCTCATCTGGCAGGACCCCGTCCCCGCGGTGGACCATCCGCTGGTCAACGCCGCCGACGTCGCCGCGCTCAAGGCCAAGGTTCTCGCCTCCGGACTGACCGTCTCCGAACTCGTCTCCACCGCGTGGGCCTCCGCCTCGACATTCCGCGGTTCCGACAAACGCGGTGGCGCCAACGGAGCGCGCATCCGCCTCGCCCCGCAGAAGTTCTGGGCCGTCAACAACCCCGCGCAGCTGGCGAAAGTCCTCGCCGCGCTCGAGAAGATCCAAGGCGAGTTCAACGCCGCGCAGAAGGACGGCAAAACGATCTCACTGGCCGACCTCATCGTCCTCGCCGGTTCCGCGGCCGTGGAGAAAGCGGCCAAGGAGGCCGGACACGCCGTCGAAGTTCCCTTCACGCCGGGGCGCACGGACGCCTCACAGGAGCAGACCGACGTCGCGTCGTTCTCCGTCTTGGAGCCGTTCGCCGACGGCTTCCGGAATTACCTCAAGGCGCCGTCCGCCGTCCCCGCCGAGCACCTGCTCGTCGATCGCGCGCAGCTCCTCACCCTCACCGCTCCCGAGATGACCGTCCTCGTCGGCGGTCTCCGCGTGCTCGGCGTGAATTCCGCTTCGTCCTGCCACGGCGCCCTTACCAAGCGCCCGGGAGTCCTCAGCAACGACTTCTTCGTCAACCTCCTCGACATGGAGACCGAGTGGAAGCCGTCCGCGCCGGACAACACGCTCTTCGAGGGCCGCGACCGCGCGACCGGCGAGGCTAAATGGACCGGCACCCGCGTCGATCTCGTCTTCGGCTCGAACTCCGTCCTCCGCGCCCTCGCCGAGGTTTACGCCGAGAACGGCAACGAGGAGAAGTTCGTGAAGGACTTCGCCGCCGCCTGGACCAAGGTCATGAACCTCGACCGGTTCGACCTCGCGTAGCCCGGTCATCCGCTCCGCCTTCGTCATTCCTAACCTTCGATGGCTTGACCGTCGGAGGCGGGGTGGTATTGGACCTTCATGGACACCATCGGCATTCCCCGCGGGCTTCATTCCGTCACCCCTTCGCTGAACCTCCGCGGCGCGGCCAAGGCGCTGGAATTCTACAAGGCGGCTTTCGGTGCGGTGGAGCGGTTCATCATGCCGGGGCCCGGGAACACAGTGATGCACGGCGAGTTCCAGATCGGCGACTCGGTGTTGATGTTTGCCGACGAGGCGCCGGATTGGGGTGCGTTGAGCCCGCAAGGCACGGGCGGTTGCCCGTTGAGCCTGAATCTTTACGTGCCGGACTGCGATGCCGTGATCGCCAGCGCGGCTGCGGCCGGGGCCGAGGTGCTGAAGCCGGCCACCAACTACCCGTGGGGCGAGCGTAGCGGCATGGTTCGCGACCCGTTCGGCTATCGCTGGGCCGTCTGCACGCACCTCGAGGAACTCACCGCCGAGGAGGTCGGGCGCCGCATGCAGACGTGGAACCCGGAAACCGGCACTTGGTAGATCGCGTTCGCTTGGCCGAGGATGACGGGCGATGAAAATCCTGCTCGTCGAGGATGATCCGGGCATTGCGGAAGCGCTGGAGTTTTCGCTCAAGGCCGCCGGGCATGAGGTGGTGAGGTCGGCACAGGGCCGGCCCGCGGTCGCCCTCGCCTCTACCGCCGAATTCATAGTGCTCGATGTCGGGTTGCCCGACATGGACGGGTTTGACGTATGCCGCGAGGTGCGCAGATCGTCGGATGTGCCCGTCCTGTTCCTCACTTCGCGCACGGAGGAGGTGGACCGCGTGGTCGGGCTGGAGCTCGGGGCGGACGACTACATGGCCAAGCCGTTCAGCACCCGCGAACTGCTGGCGCGGATCAAGGCCATCGCGCGCCGCTCGTCCGTCCGGGGCGAACCGGCGGCGCCGGGCTTGGTCCTCGATCGCGAGGGCTTCCGTGCCAGCGTGGACGGGCGGGTCATGGATCTTTCGCGCACCGAGTTCGATCTGCTCGCCTGCCTCGCCTCCCAACCCGGCCGCGTCTTCACGCGCGAGCAGATCCTCGACCAGGCGTGGCGCGATGGGGGCTGTGTGACCGACCGCACGGTGGATGCACACATCAAGTCGCTCCGCCGCAAGCTGGCACCCGCCGATTGCATCGAGACGGTGCGCGGGGTCGGTTACCGCTTCCGGACATGAACAACGAGCCCCGCTCCCCCGGTCGGGCCGTCCTGTTCGTCCATCGCCTCATCAGCGCCCTCGCGCCTCCGCTGCACAGCCTGCACTGGAAGATCTTCCTCCTCTGCCTTGCCGCCGTCTTCGTGCCGGGGCTGTATTTCGCTTGGAAGGTCGGGCAGGGGATCGAGCGCAGCCACCTGCGGTCCACCGAGCAGGGCATGATCGACACCGCCCTCGTCGTCGCCGAGGCGTGGGGACAGGCGCCGCTGGCCGACATGCCGAATGCCCGGGAGATCCTGCGCACCGTCTTCAACGATCTTTCGCCGAACCTCCGCCTCGTCCTCCTCGACCCGCAGGGACGCGTGCTGCATGACACCGCGGGTTTCTTGGCGTCCGGATCGGACCAGTCGGCGCAGCGCGACGTGCGTTCCGCCATGGGCGGCGACTATGGCGCGCGGTGGGAACGCGGCACCTCCGGCGACGGGGTCATCCTGCACAGCACGATCCCTGTAGTGAGGGATGGGCGGGTCATCGGGCTCGTCGGCGTGGTCAAGTCGACCGCGGACGTGCGCAATTCGGTCATCCGCTCGCTCAAGGACCTCGGCCTTCCGGCGCTCCTCGCCTTCCTTCTCGCCGCGCTCGTGTCCTATGCGCTCTCGACCTACCTCACCCGGATCATCGCCGGCTTGGCACGCCGCGCGGAACGGGTGGCGGCGGGCGAGCCGGGTGTGGGCCTCGAGACGTGGACGAAAAGCGAACTCGGCGACCTCGCCCGCGCTTTGGAGAAAATGCGGCGCAAGCTCGAGGGCAAGGAATACGTCGAGGAGATGGCGCTGACGCTCTCGCACGAGGTCAAGACGCCGCTCGCCGCCATCCGCGGCGCGGCCGATGTCCTCGAACAGACGGAGGAACCGGAGGTGAAGCGGAAGTTCCTCGCCAACATCTTCGCCGAGGTGGACCGGCTCTCGGCCATCGTCACGAACTTCCTCGCCCTGTCGCGGATCGAGAGCGCGCCGGCCGAACCGGGGGCGCGGGCCTCGCTGCCGGCGGTCGCGCAGGAAGTTGCGGCGACTTTCCGCGCGCGCGCCGGGCAGGTGGGTTTTGTGACGAGCATCTCTCCCGGGCCGTGCGTGATCGCGATGCCGCCGGACCAACTCCGGCGGCTCATGGAGGCGTTGCTCGAAAACGCATTCCAGTTCACCCCACCGGGCGGCGAGGTGTCACTGATAACCGACGGTCCCCGCCTGATCGTTCGCGACAACGGTCCCGGCATCCCGCCGGAGCTTCGTCCGAAGATCTTCGACCGCTTCTTCACGACCGTGAATCCGCTCACGGGACGACGCGGCACCGGACTCGGGCTGGCCATCGTCCGCTCGATCGCGGACCGCCACGGCGCGCACATCACGCTGGGCGAGGGGCCGGGCACTTCGGTGATCGTGGAATTCACGGGAATTTCATAGGCGCTTCACCAAGGTTTCACGGAAGCCGCGCATGCTGCGGCCATGAAATTCACGCATTCCCCGACGGTGTGCGCGCTGGTCATGGCCGTGGCGTCCGCACGGGCGGGCGACCCGTTGCCCGAGGCGCGCGTCACGATGCCCTATCCGGAATTCCGCAGCCTCATCGAGGCCGGCAGGCCGGTGCTGCCGCCCAAGCCCCCGGTTCCCTACGCGGTCCTTTCATCGCGCTTCACGCTCGCGGCCGCCGATGACTCGCTCCATGGCTCGGCGACATTCGACGTCGAGGCCTTTGTTGACACACCGCAGCTCGTGCCCTTGATCGGCGATGCGGTCACCATCCGCAAGATCACGCCCGGCACCGCCACGGTGGTCAGCAAGGATGGGTTCTATCACCTTCTTGTGGAGGGGGCCGGACGACGCCCGGTGACCCTTGAGCTGTCATGGCCGGGACAGCGCGAAGAGGGCGAGCTTTCCTTCGACTGCCCGGTCGCACCTGCTGTCATCTCCGAGTTGCAGTTCGACGAACTTCCCGGGGATGTCGAGGTCACCGTGCCTGACGCCGTGAGAGAAGGGGACCGCTTCCATCTCGGTGGAAGCGCGGCCATCGGTCTGCGCTTGAGTCGGCGGGAGGACAAGCCGGCGGAAGAGGTCGTGCCGATGCCTGCGGTGGTGACGGCGGCCACGTCCGAGATGCGCGTGGTCAACGACGGCACCTTCTTCAACGCCACCGCCTGGACGATCCGCCACAACACCGCTTTCGCCTGGCGCCTCCAACTCGGGCCCGGAAAGCAGGTCGTCTCGTGCCTCGTGGACGGCCGTCCGGTCGCGCCGGTCCTCGTTGCCGAGGATACGATCGAGATCCGCCTGCCGGAGAAGGACGGGGAAACGCGGGTCGCCCTGTCCT
>CAZSUJ010000046.1:0-25945 GCA_964609925.1 uncultured Chthoniobacter sp.
TCAGGATGCCGCCGCTGATGACGGCATCGCTGCCATCGACCCACGCGACATTGGTTCCGCCGGAGCTCCAGTTCGTAGCGCCGCCGGGGGCCCAAGTCCCGTTGCCCGACTGGATGCCGGCGGTGAGCGGTTGGGCGTCCCACGCGAGCGCGCTGCCTGCGTTGATGACAAACGCTTTCGTCGCCTCGGCGCCGTTTGAATCGGCGACCTTGACGGTGAAGTTGAACGAGCCGAGGGCGTTCGGCGTGCCGCCGACTGTGCCGGTGGCGGAGCCGAGAGTGAGCCCGGGCGGCAACGAACCGGCGACGACCGACCACGTGTGCGGCGCGACCCCGCCGGTGACCGCCAGCGTCTGCGCGTAGGCGACGCCGGTGCGTGCGTCGGGTAGTGAGGGCGTGGCGATGTCGAGAAGTCCGGTGATGCTGACCGTGAACACGCGTGTCGCGGTGCCCGACGCCGAGTCGGCGACTTGCGCGGTGAACGTCGAGGCTCCTGCGCTGGTGGGCGTGCCCGTCAGCGCGCCGGAAGAAGAAAGCGCGAGCCCCGACGGCAGCGACCCGCCGACGACCGTCCAAGTGTAGGGCGCTGTGCCGCTCACTGCGGTGAGAGTCTGAGCGTAGGATGCGCCCACGATTCCCGATGGCAGGGAAGGAGTGACCACGGAAAGGTTCGCGGGATTGAGCACGATCAGGGCGAGATTGCGCGAGGCGGTGCTGCCGAGGTTGTCCGTCGCGGTTACGGTGAAGTTGAATGTGCCAGCGAGCAGCGGGGTGCCGGTGATCTCTCCGCCCGCAAGCGTGAGGCCGGGCGGGAGCGAGGCCGCGGTGACCGACCAAGCGTAAGGCGTGGCGCCGCCGGATGCGGCAAGGACGGCGTTGTAGGCGGCGCCGGTGGTGGCGTTGGGCAGCGATGTCGTGGTGACCGAAAGCGGGACCGCCGCGCTCAGCACAAACGTCTGGCTGGCCGACGGGCTGACCGGCGTGACGCCGTTCGTGGCAGAGATCGTGATCGTGCGGTTCGTAAACGAGTTCGTGACCGTTCCCGAGAGAACGCCCGAGGGCGACAGCGCGAGTCCCGGCGGAAGACTGCCCGCAGTGAGCGCGAAGGCGGGTGCGGGCTGTCCGGAGGCGGTGAACGTGTGACTGAAGGGCAAGCTGACCGTGACGAGTCCCGCGGGAGCCGCGCTGGTGATGGCGGCGGGCTGGATGTAGTTGGCGGGCTTGTAGACGAGTTGGATCGTGTCGATGCGCCACACCGCACCGGAGGGAGTCACGCCGTCGTCGCTGCCGAGGCGGAAGCGGAGCTTGACCGTTTTCCCCCGCATCGAAGCAGGCAGCGCGACGCGCGTCTGCGTGTAGGCGGAATCGTTCGCGCCGTGCCACGCGGAGCGGCCGCCCAGCGGATTCCCGTAGCTCGAACTGAGGACGCCGGTGTAGCCGCCGGCGAGAAAAGCGCCACCGGCGGCGAGCACGTCTTGGTAGGGCGCGTCGTCCACCGAGACCTCAAGGACCCCGCCGTCGTAGCCGCCCTCCGTGTTCCAGCGGTGCTGGAAGCGCAACTCGGGATCGACCGCGGTGGATGGGATGGCGAAGGCGGGCGAATCGAGGCACTGCTCGGAAACGACTGCCGGTGGCGCGGCCGCGATGGCGTTCGGCGCTGTGTTCGGCGAGTTGGTCGAGACGGCCCATCCCGCAGCGGAGCCGGACGGCACGCTCGACGTCCAACCGGCAGGCAGAGCGGGGGCGGTCACGGCGTCGAAATTCTGCCAATTGGCGGTGGCTGTGTTCGTCGAGATTCCGCCGATCGTGGTGGAGTAACTGACGGTTCCGTAGTTGTTCGTCCCGTCCTGCAGCGCGAGCGTGATGGTGAGCGGGTCACCGAAGTTGCCCGAGGCGGTGAAGGTGAAAGGTTGCGAGGCCGTGGCGCCGCCCGCGACGGAGCCGTAGGTCCGCGCAGCCGTCACGGGCACGACGCCGCCGGAAGTCTGGAGCGTCGCGGTGAAGTTCGTGGAGGTCGGCGCGCCGAGGAGATTGACCAGCGGGAGGTTGAAGGTGACCGTCTCGCCCGCATCGGCTCCGCCATTAGCCGGCGAGTAGCCCTCCGAGACCGGCGCGGCCAGCGTGCCGGCGCGGAAGTAGTCGCTGGTGACCTGCAGTTCGTAATCGAGTGTGTTCGTCGCGGTGATGGTGACCGCGCGACGCTGCAGACCGGAGGGAAGGCTGTCGGTCGCGGACGCGGCGACGGAGAAGCTGGCTGGCGTGTTCGTGCCGAGTTGCAGGATGAGCCGCGAGCCGTTCGTGTGCGTAAGGATAAGGCGGGTGGCGTTGGTCGAGAGGACGGCGGAGGTCGGCGCGATGAGCGGGAGCCGCTCGGTGAAGACACGGTTGGTCGTGTTCGTGTGCGTCACGGCGACGGAGACACGGTCCTCGCCGAACGTCACGACCTTCGCGCCGTTCGTCGTGCTGCCGTCGATGAGATTGTAGGTCGCGGTGACGACGCCATCCGCGAGGTTATTTGTGCCGGCGACGGGGTTGACCGTGTTGCCCGCGACGCGGATGGTCGCGGCGAAGAGCGAGCCGTTGGTCCGCTGCTCGTAAACGCGGGTCATGCCGCTGCGCGCGGTGCCCCAGGAGGTGGAGAGCGAGTTGGTCGCGCTGCCGGCCACGGATTGCATGGCCGTGCCGAAGGTCGGATTCCAAAGCAGCCCGAGGCCGAACTTCATCTGTGATTGCTTCGAATGGCCTGCGTTGAAGATGCCGTAGTAGGAGGAACGACGGACGGTGGTGAGCGTGAGGTTGCGGTTCGATGCGTTGTTGTGGAGGACGCGGTTGAAGCGGTTCGACGCGAGGTAAGGGAGCGAATTGATCGCGGCGGCGCGCTCGGCGTCCGACGGATGCCACGTCTCCGTGCGTCCCAAGGCCTCCAGGACGAAGAACGGCACGTAGCTGTAGGGGCTGTTCGTGGTGAGGGCGCCGTAGGTCGGCGTCGAGGCAAGGCTGTCGGTTTTCGCCCGCACGGCGTTGGTGAACTGCGTCGCCGTGTAGGAGAAGGCGCGGGAGAGCGGCGTGAATTCCGAGAGCGGGCGCGACTCGCCGCCCTGCCACGTGGTCGAGGTGCGGGTGTTGATGCCGGCGTTGGCGAGCAGGGTCGGGGTGGTCAGGCCGGGCTGGAGCACGAGGTTGGCGGCGAGCCAGTCCGACCAGCGGGCTTCGTCGAGGTTGATGACCGGCATGAGGTCGTTGGTGCGCGAACGCAGGCGCGTGAGGGCGATGCGGAGGTTGCGCTCGTGCACGTCCGAATAGCCGAAGTCGGGCCCGTCGGCCTCGTAGAAATAGCCGGTCACGCTCTGGTCGGAGGCCGAGGCATTCTGCACGGCGGCGACAAAGGCGGCGTCGAGCTCCGCATCCGGCCAGTTCTCGAGGTAGATCATGGCCGCGTGGTAGGCGCCGCTGAACTGGTTACTGTAGCTGCTGGCGGCATCCTGCATGTCGCTCCGTGTGAAGAGGGCCATGAGTGCTTTGCGCAGCGCAGCCTTGGCGTTGTTGAAGACCGTGGCATCGAAGGGCAGTCCGGAATCCTGAATGAGATCGAGGGCCTGAGCCGCGGCCATGACGCCGAACCCGGTCGGGGCGAGGCTCCAGTTGGTCGCGCTGTATTCGGTGAAGAGCCCGGTGGTCGGATGCTGCATCTCGACCCAGCGGGCCAGCATGGCCTCGAGCCGGACCTTCACCGCGGCGTTCCCACGGTAGACGTTCCACGGACGATCCACGCAGTAGAAATAGGCGAGCGCCAACTGCATCTCCTGGATGCGCGCGTTGTAGGGCATGTTGTCGGCCACGCTGCGGTTGACCTTGATGTTGAGGAATCCGCGCGGGTAGGTGATGCCGTTGCTGGTGAACGTCGTCTCGACGACCGAGTTCGCGACCTGGGCGAAGTGCCTGAGGTAGTAGGGCACCTCGTAGTCGGAATCGCTGAAGTAGAGTTCGTGCGTGGCAAACTGCGACTTGGGCGGGTTGTTGGTCAGGGACGGAACCGCGGTCCATTGCGCGACCGCAGCGGATGCGGTCGCGAGCAGGGTCAGGACGACGAGAAAGCGACCCACCGCCCGCCGGGCAGGGCGGGAGCCTGCGGCAAGCTGGGCTCGGGGGGGCATGGGGGAAAGGTCCGGCGTAGGCCGACCTGCTGTATTGGACAGCGAGCGCCGGATTCCGTCAGATAAAACTACCTCTGTCCGGCCCGCCCGCCACCGGGGGCTGCGCTTTATTGTAAAGAGGCGACCCTCAGGCGATGCCCGCCGCACGCCGCATGCTCTCGACGCAGCGCCGCAGGGCGGGGACGGGATTCTCGATGTCCGCCTCGTATTCGAGCACGGCCATCCCGTCGAACCCGGTGTCGTCCAAGGCCTTGAGCAGGCCCGGCAGGTCAAGGTTCCCCTCACCCACCACCACATCGCTCCACGAGGCATCGCGGCCGAAGACGTAGTCCTTGTAGTGCAGGCCGTAGATCGACTTCGGGAACTTGCGGACCCATTCCACCGGATTCCCGCCGTGCGGTCCGATCTGCAGGACCCAGGCGGTGTCGAGGCAGAGGCCGATCTCCGGCGAGCCGAGCGAGAGCAGGTGTTCGATGACGTCGGGCTGTCCGCCGAACATGTAACCGCCGTGCGGATGGATGCCGACGCGGATACCGAACTCGCGCGACCAGGCGCGGACCTTCTCGATGGCGCGAGGAAAGCTGTCCACCTTGAAGTGCGCCGAGATGTGCTTGGCCCCGGCCAGGGCGGCGCATTCAAACCAAGCGCGCTCGCGATCCTCGCCGCCGAACGTCTGGACACCGATCGAGACGATCGAGACTCCGGCGTCGCGGTAGGTCTTCACGACCTCGCCGAATGTCTCCGGCCGGTCGAAGTCCGCATGGACGCCGCACACCTCGATCTTGTCGAGGCCGGTCTCGAGGACCTTGGCGGCCACGGTGGCGTTGTCGGGGAAGTGGCGGAAGCAGTAACTCTGCACGCCGAAGTCGAGGGCGGGTTTGTTCATGAGGTTCAGGAGATGAGGACCTCGCGACCGGTGCGGGACGACTCGTTGATCGCGTCGAGGATCTTCTGCACGACGAGGGCTTGGGACGGCTTCACGAGCAGTTCCTCGCCTTCGCAGAGGTGGTTGATGAGGTTGTGGAAACGCTCGCAGTGCGGCAGAGCGAGGGGCCGCGAGAAATCACGCTCGATGACATAGCCCTCGGGGCCAGCGTGACGGAACTCCAGCGGGTCGAGGCTGAAGCCGGCCTCGGTCCCGTAGACATCCACGCCGAACTTCTGCTCGTCCGCGCAATGCGCGGCCCAGACCGCCTCGAGTGTGACGGTGGCGCCGTTGCGCATGCGGATGAAGGCGGAGGCGAAATCATCCACGTCGAACTCCGTGTGCACGCGGTCGGAGTGCCCCCAGCCTCCCTCGCCGAGTCCGCGCGGACCGAACTTCGCGTAGGTCGCGCCGGTCACGGCGACCGGGTCGAAGTTGTCGATGAGGAAAAGGCAGGCATCGAGCTCATGGACCCCGATGTCATTGCAGGCCCCGGCGCCGGCGAGGGCGCGGTTGGTGAACCACGTCCCGATCTTCGGGATGCCCGAGCGCCGCCACCAGTAGGCCTTGGCGTGGTAGATCTCGCCCGCTTCGCCCGCGGCCACGGCGGCGCGGATCGTCTGCGAGGAGGGGATATAGCGCTGGTTCATGCCGACAAGCAGGACGCGGTCCGCCTTGCGCGCCGCCTCGATCATGGCCGCGCCCTCGGTCGCGTTCATGGCCAGCGGTTTCTCGATCAGGACGTGCTTGCCGGCTTCGAGTGCGGCGAGGACGAGCGGCGCGTGGAACTTGTTCGGCACGGCGATGTAAACCGCATCCACTTCCGGGTTCGCGAAGACCTCCGCGGCATCCCGGCAGATGGTGGGGATGCCGTGCTTCTCCGCGAGAAGCGCGGCGCGGGCGGGGTCGGTGTCCTGCACGGCGACGACGCTGCCGCGGGGGTGTTTGTTGACGATGCCGGCGCTGTGGTGGGCGATCTGGCCGGCGCCGATGAATCCGAAACGAACGGTTTCTGGTGGGGTCATAAAGAGTGCCGTTGTGGGGCCGGCCGACCGCCGGGACAAGACCGCGAGGGCTTTAACGGAAAGCAGCGCCCTTGCCCTTGCCACGGCGGACCTTCCGCGCCGCCGGCCGGAACTCGCCGCCGATGAGGATGGTTCGGGGGTTCAACGGCAACCCGCGCTCGCCGCGCTGGAAGAGGACCGAGAGCAGTTCGACCGCGGCCGCCCCCACGGCTTCGGGATTCTCCAGGATGCTGTCGAACGGGGTCTCCAGATCGATCGTGCTCGTGGCCGCCATGGGGATTTCCTTTAGGCGCGGGACCTGAGAAAGGAAGACCTCGAGGTTGTATGAAGTGTCACTGATGATGGCATCCGGCCGGTGGCGGTTGACCCAGCGTTCGAGCATGGGTGCCGAAGGCATCGTGCTTTCCCAACGCAAGGTCTCGAGATCGCGCACACCGTTCTCGTGGTTGAGCCACTGGATGGCCGCATCGATGCGGTGGCCGGTTCGCTCGTCCAGGTCGCGGCTGATGAGGAGCCCGAGGCGGCGGTGCCCGCGTTTGTTCAACTCCTGCCCGAGAAGAAGCGCATTCGCGAACTGGTTCGGGACGACGCGGTGCACGGTGGGCCCGAGGACCGAGTTGCTCGTCGAGACGACGGAAAAGCGCGACCAATCGAGCATCGGCGTGAGGTCGGCCGGCGGAAAGAGCGGACCGAGGATGATGCCCTCGATGCCGCGGCTGTAGAGCATGCGACGGAGCCGCTCGGGGTGGGCGAAAGCCTCGTCGATTTCGACCGTGTCGAAGAAGAAGCCCAACTCCTCGGCCGCCCTTCTGGCTCCCTCGGCAATGAGCCCGTGGTAGGTGCGGCCGGGCTTGTTCGGGTGCGGCGCGAGAAGGCAAAGGGAGAAGTTGGCCCGCCTCCGGCCGCCGAGGCGGAGTTGCTGCATCAATTTGCCGATGAGCGGATCGGGACGGTAGCCCATTCCCTCCGCGACTTTGCGGATGCGGGCCCGCGTGCGCTCCGGGATGCTGGCGTGGTTGCGCAGCGAAAGGGAGACCGTCATCGGACTGACGCCGGCCGCGCGGGCCACGTCGGACTGGGAGGGGCGTTTCGGCTCGGCAGGATCGCTCATTGATGGGGGGACCGGTTTACGGAACAGCGGCAAGTCTATGGCATCACGCGCCGGGAGGCGCAACCTCTCAAATGCCGTGATGCGGCAAAGATGAAAACACAGCTTGCCACGTCCCGCGCTCCCGGCAGCATCGGAGGAAGCTTGAAAGAGGCATTCCTCGGTCGAAACGGCCGCAAACCGCTCGCCGCCATCCTCGTCCGGCCGCAGCACCGCGACCTCGTTTATCCGGTGGAGGAAATCGCGCGGGCCTCGCAGCACGTGGACATTCTCAACCCGTGCGGCGGCATCCCGGAAGAAGCTTGGCCAGCCATCGAAATCCTCCTCGGGGGCTGGGGCATGCCGGTGCTGGACGCGGATTTCTTCGCCAAGGCACCTGAACTGCGCGCCGTCTTCTATGCGGCGGGCTCGGTGCGGTCGTTCATGACGGACGAGGCTTGGGACCGCGGCCTCGTCGTCACCACCGCGGCGCAGGCGAATTCCGAGACCACCGCGGAGTTCTGTCTCTCCTTGGTCCTCTTCAGCCTGAAGCACGGGTGGCACTTCATCCGCCAACCCCGCGCGGACCGCGACGCAGCCATAAGGCAGCGCGAGATTCCGGGGCTCTACGGCAGCCGCATCGGCCTGGTCTCGTTCGGACGCGTCGCCCGGCGCCTCGCCAGCCTCCTGCGACACCTTCCGGTCGAAACCGTCTGCTGGGACCCGCTGCAACCGGATGACACGCTGCTGAGCCAAGGCGTGAAGCCGTGCTCACTGGAGGAACTGTTCGCGACGAGCAACGTGGTCAGCGTGCACACGCCCCTTTTGGACGAGACGATCAATCTCGTGGGCCCCCGCCTGCTCGACACCCTCCTTCCGGGCGCAACGCTCGTGAACACGAGCCGCGGCGCCATTGTGGACGAGGATGCGCTGGTCGCCCTGCTCCGGCGGCGCCCCGACGTCACCGCCGTGCTCGACGTCACGCGCGACGAACCGCCCGCCGCGGACTGCCCGCTTTTCGATCTGCCCAACGCCGTGCTCACCCCGCACATCGCCGGTTCGTGCGGCCCCGAATGCCGTCGCCTCGGGTCATCCGCGATCGACGAACTCATCCGGCACCTCCAAGGCAAACCGTTGCAACACGCGCTCACCCGCGAAGCAGCCGCGGTCATGGCCTGAGCACGGGCACTCCGGTCACTTCGCCAGCCAAGGCTCGCGGCCTGCGGGCCACGGACGCAGCAACGCCGCCCCGTCGGCCGCGAGGCTGCCCGGGGCGGACAGCGAAGCCATGTGCACAACGGCCTCATGGAACCGCACGTCCTGGTAGGCGTCCGCGGCGGCCCGGAAGAAACCAAGCGGCCCCGTGGCGCTCATCTGCTGCTGCCCGAACTTCCAGACGCTGGCACCCGTCGCGAAGGGCAACAGGAACTCCGCAGCCTTCTTCAACCTGGCATCGGACTCCGTCGGATAACTCCAGATCTCGATGCCGCGCCGCGCCCCCATGTCGGCGAGGTCGCTCAACCCGCGAAGATTCCAAAGCGTATACATCGCGGACTCGGCCCGCTTCATTTCCTCCGGCGTGCCGCCGTCGGGTGCGATCTGCCCGTCGAGGCGCACCGGCCCGACCGCAGTCAGCACCTCACGCACTGTCGCCTCGTCGCCCGTGTGGGCAGCACCCGAGGCAAGGATCAGATCGTAGAACGTGCCGTGGTTGTTCTTGGCTGCACGCTCGGATTTTCCGAGGGGGCTCTCGACGAGCCAGCGATTGAACTGCCGGAACCATTCTTTGAGTGCCGCCTCGTCCTGCGCGGACCACTCCCCCGAGTCGGCGATCAGCCCCACGCTGTCGATGACGTTGGGAAAGCGGTTCGCATCAATGATGCCCCACGGCTTTCCGCCCTCATCCGGCTTGATTGCCTGAGCGAAATTCATGTTCGGATTCATGGCCGTCCGCGCGTCGAGAAACCACGCACGCAACTGCTCCGCGGCGGCCGCGGCATAGCGCCGGTCACCGAGGAAAAACCAACCCTCGGCCAGCGCGGTGACGCGGTCCTGCATCGCCTTGATCTTCGGCCCGTCGAAATTCTTCGCCGCCTCGGTGTTCGGCTTGCCGTCGATCATGATCCACTTCGACGCGTCAGCCGGGTCGGGCCATGCGAACTTCGAGGTGCTGATGTAGTCCTTGGGGTCGCCGGACTTCGCCCAATACTGCCGCGGCTTGCTCGCGATTTCCGCCACCGGTTCCGCGAGCGCCTTGTCGGCACGCTGCCGCAGCGCCTCGAGCGCCGGCTTGAGCGCGGCATCACCCGCCTGCGCCCGCACCCGGGTTTCCGCCAGCGCGGCCCCGTCGAGGGTGACCACCCGGGGCGCCACGGCTGGTTCCCGTGACGGTGGACAGCCCGCCAAAAGAGCAGCCACCACCCCCGCGGCGATAAGTGAAGCGAGCCTGCGCATGAACCAAAAGCTGCCGTCCACCCGGGCCACGTAAAGGGCGCGAGAGCTTTTACCCTAAAGGGCCGAAGCGGCGATCTTCGCGAAACTCATCCGCCGAACACATCCCGCAGCGCGGCCCACGCCGGCTTGGGCTTGCGCGCGAAGTCGATCAACGAGGTGTTGGCGGGACAAGGAAAGCAATCGTGCCCCATCCAGACCACAAAGCCGCCGCACCGGGGGAAGCGCGCCTTGCACGCCCTCGCCGCGATGGCCAACCCCTCCGCCTGCTCGCGCCTTGTGTGCTCGACATAGGCCGCCAGCGCCTCGTCCGGCGCCAGATGCGCGAAAGGCTCGACGAGCCGTTGCTCCTGCGTCCACCAATTCGCCGCATGGCGCCACAGCGGCGTGGTCGGCGGCCAGAGCGGCAAGCCGGCCGCGTGACGGCGCAGCAAGTCGAGATCAGCCGCCCCCGCCACGCCCACCTCGCTGCGGAACAGCGCATCGTCATTCTCCCAATAATCGCGCCAGTCATCCATGTCGCGGAAATCGCCCAAGCCCCACGGCCCGTGGACCTGATGATGGACCCCCTTGCCGAAGTTTTCGCGCTTGCCGAGGAAACTCGGCCCGGAGGGAGAGGTCGGAATGTAGCGACGCCCCGGGTCTTCCGTCGCCACCACCTCCGCAAACGCTGCCAGGCACGGATGCGACTCATCGCACGGACGGCGCTTGGCCAGGTCCCCGCCTTCGTAGCCTTCCTGGAGCTCATTGCCGCCGCACCACATCAGCAGCGATGCGTGGTGCTGGCGCGCCCGGACGAAATGCCGCGCCACCGCCCGCAGTTCCTCGATGACCTCTTGGTCGGTCGGCGGAACGCTGTCCAATCCGGAGGAGGAAAGCGGAAACTCCTGCCACACGAGCAAGCCCGCCCGGTCGCAGGCGTCGTAAAGCGCCTCGGATCCCAACACCGCACCGCCCCAGATCCGCACGAGATTGCAGCCCATCTCCCGGTAAAGGCCGACCAACTCCTCCGTCTCCGCCGCCATCGCGTCCATCGAAGCCAGGCGCTCGGGCGTCCAATTGATGCCTTGAAGGAAAATCGGACGGCCGTTGACCGAGCAAATCCACGGACGCGCCCCCTCCGGCGCCCCCTCGCAAGGCTGCCATTCCACATGCTTGAAGCCCACCAAGCGAGTCCACTCGGCGAGAATAACCGCGGCGCTGTCGAGAATAGTAATCTTTACGTTATGCAACATCTGATCACCCGCCCCATTTGGCCACCACAACGAGGGATGCTTCACAGACAGAATGAATTCATTACTTCCAGGCTCGCCGAGGAACCGCCCTTTGACTTCCTCGCAACGAATCTCCACCTGTGCTCCGGCCGCCAACTCCACCCGCACCACCACCCGCCCCTCCGCCAGATCCGCATCCAACTCGGTCCGCACCGAACTCAGCCTCGCCGCCAGTGCGGTGCGCGGAATCAAGCGCAGTCCCCCGCAGGCCCCGAGCGGGACAAGACGCGGACACCAGTCCCACGAAAAGTTGTAGCGCGGCTTGAGGTCCCGCGTTTCCGACGTGTATCCGACCTGCCCGTGGCATTCCGGCGGATGGCCGAAAACGATGGCCAGCCGCCGCGGGCCCGGCTCGTCGCCCCAGGCCGGCGCGAGGTCGATTTCCACCGGAAGGTGCGGCCCGCGGAATGTGCCGGCGACGCGGCGGTTGACCAGCACCCAGCCCGAGTAGTCCAGCGAATCCGCGACGAACACCGGCGGCGAGACCATCTCCGGCAATTCCGTCTCGAACATCCAGTGCCGGTGCTCGACCCATTCGACTGCGAGGGAGTTCAGCCCGTCGTGCCAATCCGGCAAAAGCCCCGCGCGAAGAAGATTCTCCTGCACCGACCCGGGCAGCCGTCCGGGCAGCGGCCCGATCTCCGGCTCCAACCAGAAAGTTGTCTCCACGGATCGCCCGTATTTCCAAGCCAGCGGACGCCACCCGGTCAGCTGCCATTCACATTCGGTCAGGTCGGTGCTCATGCGCGCGTTCGTCTAGGCCAAGTCCTGCTCCCGCGCAAACCTCCGATGCTGCGCAGAACGCGGAAAACACCCCCGAAACCCGTTCGGACACGACAGCTTTACCAAACACCGACAAACGCCCCGCCTGCGCGTTGAGCCCATCGAACCCGCCCCTAAAGTAACAATCATCCCCATGAACAGATTGTTCCCCCGAAGTCTCGTTGCCGCGCTCTTCGCCGCGATTTCCACCCCGGTCTTTGCGCAGACGACCAACACCTACACGAACGTCAGCGGAAACTGGGCCGACGGCACCAATTGGTCCGGCGGCGTGTTCCCCAACGCCACTGATTCGACCGCGATCTTCACGAACGGCGTCACCGCGGCCTGGACGAACACAAACATAACGGTCGGCTCGATCCTCGCCAGCAACGTGAGCGGCAGCGTGACCATCGGCACCACCGCGCTCACGAACGATGTCCTCACACTCGCCACCGCCTCCGGAAAGCCCGTTCTGCAGGTCAGCAACGGCAGCGCCGCTGTCTTCATGTATGCCAACATCGAGGGCACCAACGGCTTCACCAAGACGGGCGGCGGTCGCCTGACCTTCCGTTTCAACGGGAGCGACATGGCCTATACCGGCGGCATCCAGATCAACGGCGGCACCCTCGGCATCGAGCGTGACGGCAGCCTCGGGAACACGAGCAACGGCATCACCTTCGGCGGGAACTCCACCCTCCTCTCGGAGCCCGGCGCGAACAGCGGCACGGTCACCCTCGCCTCGACCCGCGCCATAACGATCAGCAACGGCGTAACGGCCAACCTCAACAACGGCAACTCCAACGTGACCACCGTGGTGGACGGCGTCATCTCGGGTGCCGGCAACCTTGTTTTCCTCGGGACCGGCACGCTCACCCTAAACGCCAGCAACACCTACACCGGAACCACCACGCTCGGTGGCGGGCGCGTGAACCTCGGGGCCGGCGCCGTCATTTCCACGAACACACTCGCCCTCAGCAACAGCCCCACCGTCAACCTCGGCGGCGGCACACACAGCGTCGCTTCGCTCACGCTCAACAACACCAATCCCTCCGTTGGAACCGTGGTCACCCTGACCAACGGCACACTCAACGTCGGCAGCGGCGCAAACCTCGCGGTCAACGGCACCAACGGCTCGCTGCTCAACATGTCCGGCCTCAACGCGTTCACCTTCGCCGGCGCCGCAGGCAACCGCGCGTTCAGCGTTCAGCCGAACACCAGCGGGCTCTCGAACACGAATGAGATCCGCCTCGCCGCCGCGGGGGACGGCTCGAACAACATCAGCGCCTCGTCCATCACGGTCGGCGGTGCCACCGGAACCAGCTCCGGCAACCTGCACCAGGGGCGACTCCTCCTCGGCAAGGTGAACAACTTCAGCGCGACGACGTTCAGCGTGGGCGGATTCAACGGCGAAGGCGTGGTGGAATTCCAAAGCGGCATCACCAACGGCACCACCAGCCTCCGCGGCTCCAACGGCGTCGCCCGCATGGGCAACCTCACCGTCGGCTCGACCAGCTCGGGCGTCCGCAGCGGCGCCGGCACCTTCGACGTCGGAACCGTGGACGCTTCGATCAGCAACACGTTCATCGGCGTCCTCGGGGCCAACGCCAACAACGTCGTCAGCAACCGCCTCACCATGGCCGGCGGAACGTTCGACACCCTCACCCTGCGGCTCGGCGCAATCACCAACACCACCATCAGCAGCAACGGCCAGACCTCGACCGCCATCTTCCAGCAGAACGGCGGCACAGTGATCGCGCAAAGCATCATCATGGGCGACACCCAGACCACCCTGAACACGAACGGCGTCGCCCCCACCTACCTGTCCAGCTACAACCTCTCCGCCTCGAACGCCGTCTTGCGCGCCCAGACGATCGGTCTCGGCGCCAGCACGAACTTCTCCACCAATACGGTGCGGAAGATCAACTTCGGCGCCGGCACCATCCGGAACTACGACCCCTCGACCGATCTCACCATCAGCGGCCTGAACTCGACCGTCTCCGGACGCCTCGAGATCGCCGTGGCCAGCAACTCGAGCGCACGCACCTTTTCGGCGGACGCCAACCGCACGATCACCATCGAGAGCACGGCCGTCCTGATTTCAACCGGCAACATCGTGAAGGCCGGTGCCGGCACCCTCGTCCTCAACGGCGCCAACACCTATTCCGGCGGCACAGACATCCGCGAGGGCACGCTCGCCGTCTTCAACACCTCCGGCTCGGCCACCGGAACCGGCGCCCTCGCCGTGTCGAACGGCGCCACCCTCACCGGCACGGGAATCATCGGCGGAGCCGCGACAATCGCGGGCGCACTCAAGCCCGGCAGCAGCCCCGGTGATCTGACTTTCAATGACTCCCTGACCCTCGAGTCGAGCGCTGTCCTCACACTCGAGATCACAGGCACAGGCGCCGCCGGCCAGTTCGACCGCCTTCTCGGCGCCGGAACCAACACCTTCACGCTCGGCGGCACGCTCTCCCTCGACAACACCGGCTTCACTCCCGTGTTCGGCCAGACCATCCTCGTCTTCAGCAACTGGGGCTCGTTCTCCGGCTCTTTCGCCACCATCACCGGCGCAGACCTCGGCGGCGGCCTCTCTTGGGACACCGGGAACCTCGCGGTTGATGGCACAATGCAGGTCGTGCCCGAACCCACCACTTGGAGCCTCCTCGCCTTGGCCGGAGGCGGCGCCCTTCTCTGGCGCCTCCGCCGCCGCGGACGCCGTTAAGCAGCCGCCCGGACACCTTTACGTGATACCTGCTGTTGCATTGGCAGCAGCCCGCTGCGAAGTTTCCTATACCCCCAACAAAAAAACCCTCCCATGAAACTCCCATCCCCCCTCCGGATGGCCGCGCTGGCCGTCCTCACCTCCACCTCTCTCCTGCATGCGCAGAGCACCTGGATCACCGCAGGCAGCGGTGATTGGACCAACGACACAAACTGGAATCCCATCGGCGTGCCCAACGCAGTGGATGCCGTCGTGGTCTACACCAACTCCGGCTACCCGGTGACCAACAGCCTGACCGACACCAACGTCACGGTGGGCACCATCAATCTTTTCGGCTCGAATTCCGTCATTCTTGGCAATGTCCCGGGCACGAATGACTTCCTCACCTTGGCCACCTCGACGGGCACGCCGGTGATCAACGTCACCAACGCGTCCAACGTTCTCTACATCTACGCGCAACTGCAGGGCAGCAACGGCTTCACCAAGAACGGCCCTGGTTCCATGACCTTCCGCTTCAACACCAACGGGGTCCACACCTACACGGGAACGATCAATCTGAACGGCGGCGAACTCGGCCTCAACAACGACAACTCGCTCGGCGATTCGAACAATCCCGTGATCTTCCTCACCAACGCCGTCCTGAACTCCGCGGCGAGCACCAATGGGAACATCGCCCTCAACGCCAACCGCACCATCACCATCAACACCGGCGCGACCGCCCGCCTCAAAAACCAGACCCTCAGTAACACCCTGACTATCGACGGCCAGATCACCGGAGGCGGCGCCCTGACGTTCGACGGAACCGGCACCGGATCGAACGCCGCCACTTCGCTGCGCTACTTCATCAACGGCAGCAACAACTACGCGGGTTCCACGACCGTCAACGGCGGGGCATGGGTCACCCTCGGGAGCGGAGCCGCCCTCGGGACCAATGCCCTCAGCCTGTCCGGAGGAGCATCCACCAACACCGCATTCACGGTCGACCTCGGTGGCACGACGCAGAACTTCGGCAATCTCACGGTCGGATCGTCCACAGTCTATACCCGCACCATCACCGTCTCCAACGGCACCCTGAACATCACCAACCCGACCGGAGCCTTCTCCTTCAACGGAACAAACGGAACGATCTGGAGCATGTCCAACGCCGCCACGTTCACTTTCGTGTCAGGCGGCACACCGCGCAACTTCACCATCCAACCGAGCACCGGAGGCATCACAAACACGAGCGGCGTGGTGACGAACATCGTCACTCCCAACACGAACATCGTCTTCTTCGGCCGCGTCTCCAACCAGGTGACAGCCCCCACCAACCGCGTGGGCGGCGCCGCGGGCGCAAGCGGGGGCACCAACCACATGGCACTGCTCTTCCTCGGCACCAACAACACATTCAACAGCACCACGTTTGAGATCGGCGGCTTCAACGGCGAGGGCGAGGTCGATTTCATGGCGGACGTGACCAATGGCGGGATCCGCCTGCGCGGCACCAACGGCACCTCCCCGATGCCGTTCCTCGTCGCGGGCAACACCTCCTCCGGCGTGCGCAGCGGCGCTGGGCGCATCAACCTCGGCATCGCGGACGCCGTGGTCAGCAACACCATCATCGGCAACTTCAACGCCAACAACGTGACCAACCGGCCGACCACCAACAGCATCACCATGGCCGGCGGTTCGTTCGCGTCAACCAACCTCATTCTTGGCGCGGTGACCAACACGAACATCATCGGAAACGCCGTTACCATCAACTCGACCTTCCAGCAGAACGGGGGCACGTCCGCCATCACGCTCATCCGCATGGGCGACGATCGGAACACCAACGCGACGACCAATGCCATCAACTACGTCAGCACCTACAACGTCTCCTCGTCGAACGCCGTGCTCCGTGCCGCGACAATCGACGCGGGCACCAACGCATTCTTCGGGACCGGCTCATCCCGCAAGATCAACTTCGGCGCCGGACGCATCGAGACGCTCGATTCCTCGACCGATCTGACCATCAGCGGCTTCAACACCTCGGCCGCCGGCCGCATCGAGATCGCCGTGGCCAGCAACGCGCAGACCAAGACATTCTTCGCCGACACCGGGCGCAAGATCACGCTCGAGCCGAGCGCGGTGCTGACCTTCGACGGCGGCATCACCAAGGACGGCGCCGGCACGCTCGTGCTCAAGGGCACGAACACGCACAACGGCGACACCACCGTCGCCGCCGGAACCCTCGAGCTGCAATCCACCGGCTCGCTCCGTTTCCAGATCGGCGGCAGCGGCACGAACAACAAGATCAATGGTGCCGGCACGGCCTCGCTCGACGGACAGTTCATCTTCAACCTGGCCTCCGCTTCCACCAATAACGGC
Organism: uncultured Chthoniobacter sp.; assembly: GCA_964609925.1. Taxonomy (GTDB): domain Bacteria; phylum Verrucomicrobiota; class Verrucomicrobiia; order Chthoniobacterales; family JACTMZ01; genus JACTMZ01. The sequence continues at coordinate 16,749 of CAZSUJ010000046.1, forward strand.
GACACTTGGAACATCGTTTCCAATTCGCTCACCGCGAACTACGGCACGAACTTCATCGTGACCGGATTCAGCGGCGCCGGCGGCAGCTGGACCAACACGACCAACGGCGTGGACTACGTCTTCTCGCAGTCGAGCGGCAACCTCACCGTGGTCTCCACCAGCTCGCCCACGCCCTACAACGCGTGGGTCACCTACTGGCAGGGCGTGGATCCCGGGTTCACCAACACCGCCGGCACGGCGGACCCCGACGGCGACCAATTCGACAACAACGAGGAGTTCGCCTTCGACGGCAACCCGACCGTCGGCACTCCGGCCCTGCTGACCGCGACGAAGTCCGGGACGAACACGATCTTCAACTACGTCGCGCTGACCAACACCAACGCCGCAACCTACGTCGTGCAGACCACCACGAACCTCGCCACCATCGGTTCGTGGAGCAACGCGTCCGTGACGATCTCGAACTCCGCGAACACGAACGGGATCAACATCCCCGCCGACTATGTGCGCAAGGAGTTCACCGTGCCGGCCGCGGGCAACAGCTTCTACCGGGTGCAGGCGGCGATCGCGCCCTGACGCGGCAGATCTATTCACATCGCGAAGGCCGGGCAACCGCCCGGCCTTCGTCATTTCATGGGGGCTCGGAGCTTTACGGAACACTTACGCGCACCTTTCGCAAACCAGTGAGCGGGCTTACCGAAGTTAGGCAGGTCTCCCCACCATGAAAACTCAGCTCCCCCCCCTGGGCTGCGGTCTTTTGATCGCCGCCGTCCTCGTTGCCACTCCTGCCGCTCTCCGCGCCCAGTCCGCTTGGGTCGGACCGACCAACGGCCTCTGGACGACATCAAACAACTGGTCCGCCGGCGTCCCCAACTTCCAGGACTCCCAGGCCGACTTCACCAACGCGGCCACCGTGGACGTCAACGGCGCGACGGTCACCGTGGGCACGCTCCTGATCAACAACACGAACGCGGCCGACTCGGTCACGATTTCCAACGGGACGATCGACCTGAACGTCAGCTTCGGCACGCCCTCGATCAACATCGGCGCCACCTCCACCAACACGCTGTTCATGTTCGCGAACGTCACGGGCGCCCAGGGCCTGCGCAAGGACGGGTCGGGCAAGTTCACCTTCCGCTTCAACCCGAACAACCAGACCTACGCCGGCGGGCTTTTCCTCAATGGCGGCACCTTCGGCATCAACCAAGCCGGCAGCATGGGCGATGCGGACAACGACGTCACCGTAGAGGCCTCGTCTGTCTTCCGCTTCGAGCCCGGCGGCGACGCATCGAGCATCACCCTCGGCACCGGCCACGACTTCATCATCAACTCCGGAGCCACGCTCACCGTTCAGAACAGCGGGACGAACACCGTGAACAGCACGATCAACGGCGTGCTTTCGGGCGACGGCAACCTCGCCTTCAACGGCAGCGGCACGCTCACGCTCGGCGGGGCGGCCGGCTACACGGGCACGACCACCATCAACGGCGGCACACTTGCCCTCGGAGCCGGGATCACCGTGAACACAAACACGGTCACCATGACCGGCACCAACACCGGCTTCAACCTGGGGGGCAACACCCAGCCCTTGAACGTCCTCGCCTTGCAGACCGACACCAACCAAGCCCGCGTCTTCGCCATCACCAACGGTGTCCTGCAACTCGGCGCCGGCACGACCAATTTCGCCTTCAACGGCGCGCAGGGCAGCACGGCGAACTTCGCCGGACTCACCGTGTTCACCTACACCGCGCCGAACCGCACGTTTTCGATCCAGCCCAGCGCCAACAACGGTTCGAACAACACGAACTTTGTCCTCTTGGCCGCGACGGGCGACGGCTCGAACAACATTACCGCGGCCGGCCTTACGGTCGGAGGGGCTGGGACCAGCGCGGGCACCGCGAACGGATCCCAGCTCACCCTCGGCAAGGTCAACATTCTCAACGTCACGAACCTCAACATCGGAGGATTCAACGCCTCCGGCGTGATGGATGTCGCCTCGGGCGTGACCAATGCCTCCCTGACCATCCGTTCGTCCGACGGCACCAGCCCGGCCGGCACAATAAAAGTCGGCGAAACCTCCTCCGGCGTCCGTCCGGGCTCCGGAACGTTGACCGTCGGCACCGGATCGGTGGATATCGTCGCCACCAACCTCCAAATCGGGCGGCACTTGGCCAACGCAACGGTCGCCGACACCTCCACCTTCACTTTCGGAGGAGGTTCGGTCGTTGCGACCAACTTCACGCTGGCCGAGAAGACCGGCGCCGGCGCCCCGACCATCACCTCCACGGTCAACCAGAACGGCGGCACCGTCTCGGCGGGCACGCTGACGTTGGGCGTCGGCACGACCTCGAACGCCCTCCCGCGCCTCCTCGCGTTCTACAACCTCAACGGCGGCACGCTGAAGGCCGGCGCGATTACCACGGGATTCGGAGCGTCCGGCACAAACTTCGCCGCCAACTCGACCCGTCGCATCACCTTCGGCGGCGGCACCATCCGTCCGCTGGATGCCACCACCAACCTCGTCATCAACGGCACCGCCGGCTCAGGCGGCTCGATCGAGATCCTCGGCCTCGGGCCGGCGACCAAGACCTTCACGGTGGATGACAGCAACAGCATCATCCTGTCCGCCAACACGTGGATCTCGGCCAACGGCGGCGACATCCTAATCAATCCCGGGACCAACGGCACCTTCACCTCGACCGGCGCGGTCAACGTCGGCTCCGGCAACTTCCCCAGCACCAACGCCACGTTCACCAACGTGATCAACGCGAGCCTCACCGTGGCTTCGGGCACGGTCAACCTGACCACGGCCTCGCGCATCATGGGCATGGGCGACCGCACCAACGTTGGCGTGACCAACGCGTTCAACATCACCGGCGGCACGGTCAACCTCGGCCTCACTGTCAACCGGCTCCTGGTCGGCAACAAGACCCGGGGCGAGGTGAATGTCAGCGGCGGCTCACTCGTCATCACCGGCGGCCAACCGATCTACGTGGGAGGCGACCAGCAGTTCGGCGCCAACGATGCAATCGGCGTCTGGACGGTCTCCGGCACCGCATCCGTCAACGTCGGGGGAACCGGAGCCTTCGTGCTCGGCCTCAACTCCACGAACACAAACGGCGTCATCACCACCAACGTCGCCGGCACCCTCAACCTCAACGGCGGCACCTTCACCACGGCGCGCGCCATCACGGCCGGCACCGTCGGCGTCTCCAGCGGCACGGTGAACTTCAACGGCGGCGTGTTCGCCGCCGGGGCCAGCGTGACCAACATCCTCAATGTCACCACGGCGACGGTCTCCTCGAACGGCCTGACCTACGACACGGCGACGTTCGATTCGGGCATGACGCAGAATCTCGTCGGTGCGGGCACGCTCACTGTCGCCGGCACCGGCACGCTCCGCCTGAACGGAACGAATGCGCCTCCGGTCGTGGTCACCAACGGTGGCACCCTCGGCGGGACGGGCAGCGCGGGCACAGTGACGGTCAACGGCATCTTCGCTCCGGGCGCTCCCGCCACCAACGGGACCTTCACGGTCACCTCCTCGCTCGACGTGCCCGGCACGGCGCAGTTCCGCGTGTTCGGCAACGGCGTCAACGACCGCGTCATCGCCTCGGGCGGCGCGGGCTTGGGCGGCACGGTCGCGGTCGTGGTGGACACGAACTACACGCCGGCCAGCGGCGACGCCTTCGACCTCGTGGACGGGACAATCAGCGGAGCGCCGACCCTCTCGCTCCCGGCCTTGGGCGGAGGACTTTCCTGGGTCACAAACAGCTTCCTCGCCGACGGCACCCTCGCCATCACCAATGGCGGCGGACCCACGAACAACTACGCGAGCTGGCTGACCAATTACCCCTCGCTCACCGGCACCAACGCCCTGCCCGCGGCGGATCCCGACGGCGACACGTTCAGCAACGAGGAGGAATTCGCCTTCGACGGCAACCCGACCATCGGAACACCGGCCCTTCTCACCGCGGCCAAATCCGGCACGAACACGGTCTTCAATTTCGTCGCGCGCAAGGACCCGCCGGGCGGTGTGACCTACCAAGTCCGGAGCATCACGAACTTGTCCATCGGTTCTTGGAGCAACTCGCCCGTCATCGTCTCGAACTCGGCCAACCAAAGCGGACTCAACCTCCCCGCCGATTACGAGCGCAAGGAATTCACCGTCCCTGCGCCGGGCAAGGAGTTCTACCGCGTGGACGCCGCGATCGCGCCGTGAGGCCGATCACCGCCCTTTGATTGGGGGTGGGGCCGGGCAGGGGTGCCCGGCCCCTTTTCTTTGCGGAGACGAAACGGGCTATTGGTTAAAGCCGCAGCCCGCTTCCACTCGCCCACCACACTCTCCACACTGCCAACTGAAAGCTGAAAACTTAAAGATCTCCTCCCATGTCCTACGAACTCACCCGTTACGCCAAGAATCCCATCCTCTCCCCGCTCGCCGGTTCCACGTGGGAATCCGAGGTGACCACGAACCCCGCCGCGTGGCTGGATGAAGCAAGCGGCGACATCCTCCTGCTCTACCGCGCCGCCGGACACGACGACGCGCACATCGTCCGCTTCGGCCTGGCCCGCAGCAAGGACGGCTACAACTTCACGCGCGCCTCGGACGAACCCGTCCTCTCGCCCATCCCGAACACGCCGGACGGCGGCTGCGTCGAGGACCCGCGCATCATCAAGATCGGTGATTGGTATCACGTCACCGTCGCCACGCGCGCCTTCCCTCCCGGAAAATACTGGCTCAACACCGGCAACGCCGCGGACGTGCGCCCGGAGTTTCCCGACACCTTCCCGGCCGCCCTGACCAAGAACCTCACCTCGACGCAACTCTTCCTGACGAAGGACCTCAAGAACTGGATCCGCGCCGGACGCCTGACCAACCCGGCACTCGACGACCGCGACGTCGTCATCTTCCCGGAGAAAGTCGGCGGCAAATGGATCACCATCCACCGGCCCATGCAGTGGCACGGCGAGGGCTTCAGCAACCGCTGGCCCGCGATCTGGATCGCGGCCAGCGATGACGTGCTGGCGTGGAAGGACATGAAGCTTCTGGCCAAGGGGCAGGAGGACTGGGAGGACAAGATCGGCGCCAACAATCCGCCGCTGAAGACTCCTCACGGGTGGCTGCAGATCTACCACGGCGTGGGGAACGACAAGCAATACCGCCTCGGCGCCATGCTCCTCGACCTCGAGAACCCGTTCAAGGTGACCCACCGCACGCGCCGTCCGATCTACGAACCGGTGGAGGAATACGAAACCAAGGGCATCTACAACGGCGTCTGCTTCCCCTGCGGACACGTGGTCAAGGACGGCACCTACTTCCTCTACTACGGCGGGGCCGACGTGCATTGCTGCGTGGCCACCACGCCGCTCAAGGAATTGATCGACCACCTGCTCGCCCAGCCAGTGTGAAGTGGTAGGGACGATCCGCCGGATCGTCCCCACCTTTCGCATCATGACGCGCCCCAACATCCTCGTCATCCAGACCGACCAGCAGATGGCGGCGACGCTTGGTTGCTACGGCGCGACAATCTGCCGCACGCCGAACCTCGACGCGCTGGCCCGCGACGGCGTTCTGTTCACCAATGCCTACGCGAGCAGCCCGGTCTGCGCGCCGGCACGGGCCTCGCTGCACACCGGCTACTTCCCGTCGAAGCACGGCATCACCACGAACATCTACACTCCGGGCTGCTCGGTGCACGAGTTACCGGACCATCCCTCGCTCCTCGGGCGCCGACTGCAGCAACTCGGCTACCAGACCGGCTTCACCGGCAAGTGGCACCTCGGATTCGGCGACGGACGCCGTGCGCACCCGGAATACAAGGCGCACGTTGAAGCCATGCCGGTCCTTGATTGGACCGACGCTCCCGGAGCATTGCCATCCACGCGCGGCTGGACGGGGGACGACTTTCCGGGGCACGGCGGAATCGGACTCGACACGCCGCAATACCGCGACTGGCTGGCCGGGCGCGGACGCGAGTTGACGCTGGAGAAACACCTCGAGCCCTACCCGCACAACTGGGAGATCACCTCGGGGAAAGACACGTCCGTCACATTCTTCCTCACCGATAGCGCCCTCGGCCACATGGCGGAGTTCGCGGATGCCGGTCGTCCGTTCTGCTACCTGCTCAACTACTGGGGCCCGCACGGCCCCTACACGGCGCCGACCGAATACATCGACCTGTATCGTGATGCGGCCATTCCGCCGTGGCCGTCCTGGGACGAGGACCAGACGTCCAAGCCGTCCATCCACGACGCGCACCGCGTCGAGGCCACGCGCCACTGGCAATGGGCCGACTACGAGAAACTCCTGCGCACGTATTTCGCGGCCATCACCGAAATTGACGACAATGTCGGCCGCCTCACCGGGTTCCTGAAGGACCGCGGCCTCTACGATAATACGCTCATCATCTTCTGCGCCGACCACGGGGATTCCCTCGGCATCCACGGCGGCCTCACCGACAAGACGCTGTTCATGTATGAGGAGACGAACCGCATCCCGCTCATCGTGAAAGAGCCCGCGCCAATTCGTCGGGGCGGGCATCAGGAGAACGCGTTCGTCGGGACCTGCGACCTCTACTCCACCATCCTCGACTACGCCGGGCTGCCCGCGGCCGAGCGCAACCGGGACGGGACATCACTGCGCCCGCTGATCGAGGGCAAAGGCACGACATGGCGCGACGCCATCGTCACCGAGGGCCACGGACTCGACTTCCTGCAGCACAGCCAGCGAGCCCTGCGCTGGGGCGATTGGAAATACGTGTTCAACGCCGGAGGCCCGGACGAACTCTACGACCTCGCGGCCGACCCGCACGAGATGCACAACCTCGCCCTCGATCCCGCCAGCACCGGCGTCCTGCGCGAGGCGCGAGAGAGACTCGATGCCTGGATGGCCGAACACGGCGACGGCCTCCGCGAACGCTTCCGCCGCCTGCGGCTGCGTTAGGGATCATCCGACGGATCGTCCCTACCTTTCCTCCGCGAAACGGGCCCGCATTTCGTCCACCGTGCCGACGGTGAGATAGACTTTGTAGTTGAGTTCGAATCCGGGAGTAACGGCGAGGGTGCGCACCGGCGCGAAGTAGGAACACGCGCTGCCGGTCGGCCCCGAGCGGCCATCGCCCTTGTAGCGGTAGCATGTCATCTCGGTCGTGCCGGGGAAGAAAACGCCGAGCCCCCAGCCACCTCCGTCCACGTAACCGGCCCAGTGGTCGGTTGCGTCGACGCGCTCGTTCGGCCAACCGGGCATCTTCCACACGACTTCGCCACCGGTGCCGAAGACGAGATTCGGATAGTCGGCATCCACGAACACGGCGGGCATTTCCTGATGGTGGGGCGGATGCGATTCGGCGCCCTTGTAGCGGAAGCTGAAGGCGATCTCGGCCACGGGGCCGCGCAGGGTGATCACGGATTCCATCTCGGCGTCCCCGACGACCTCGCCCGTTGCCCAATGGTGCGGCTTCGAGACAATGCGCAGCGAATCGCCGTCACGAGTTATGCGCACGTCGTCAGCCGGTTCTCCCTTGTAGCCGCCGCCCTGCACCGGGTTCCAACGCCACGGCTTGCCCGCCCACTTGGAGCCGTCCTCGCGTCCGTAATAGGACTGCTGGATGAATCGCCCTTTGTCGAAGTGGTTGAGCAGATTGAGCTCACTGCCGCCGGATGGGCCGAAGTGGAAGATCGATCCCCCGGCCGAACGGTCGATGCCGATGCGGACAACGCCGTTGTCGAGGAACTCGGGATCTGGGGAGGGTCCGGCCATGAGCGCGACGGCGAGCGCGGGCAGCAGGAATAGGCGTTTCATCGCGGCGGGGGCAGGGGCTTCCCGGTTCGCGCGGCCTCGAGCCACGCCTTCGAGCGGCGGATGTAGGGCCCATGTGTCCCGCCATCGCCTTGGTGGTTTGCGCCGGGCATGAAGACGACCTCCTTGGACCCGGCAAGAAGGTTGCTCATGGCGGCAATGCCCGCGGGCGGACAACTCTCGTCGGCGAGGCCCGCCGAGACGAGAACAGGCGCATTGATGCGCGGGGCGAAGTGAGCCACGTCGAAGTAGCGTGCGGCTTCGGAAATCTTTGCCGGATCGAGCGCACCCGGTTCCTTCGCAGTCCAATAGGGGAACGGCGCGGCGCGGCCCGCCTCGGGACCGTTCTGGTCGCACAGCGCAGGCACGTTGGCCACCACGGCGGTTACACGGTCATCGAGGGCTGCCGCGACAAGTGCCTGCGCCCCGCCCATGCTCGTGCCATGGACGACGATGGTCCGGCCGTCCCACTGCGGAAGCGTCGCCACGTAATCAAGGACCCGGCGGCCGCCGAGATACATGCGCAGGAAGTAGCTCGTCTCGCGGCTGTCGCGTCCGATGAGCCCGTATTCTTTGAGCGGACCGGCGGCCTGCGCGTCGTAGAACGCTTTTGGTTCCCCGACCGGAAGGTCGTGAGGTGAAACATTGACCGCAAGCCAGCCGTTCTTCGCATTGCCGACGACCGTCCCGGGTTCGAGCGGGTAAACACCGGCCCATTGGAAGATGACCAGCGCCGGGAACTTGCCCGGCTTGGACGGCCAGGCCATCTGCCCGCGCACGCGCGAGGATTCGGACACGGCGAGGGAGAATCTCTCGAAGACCACGCCTTGCGTCTGGTCGGCGGGTTTCTCAACCTGCGGATCGAGCGGCAGCCCGGCCATGGCCGCGAGCTTGCCATCCCAGAACTCATCGAAGTCGGCGGGGCGCGATGCCGCGGGCCGGATTTCACCGGGCGAGAAAATGAGCCCGGCCTTCTTCACCACGTTCGTGCCATCCGCTGCCACGCGGAACGCCGCGAGCAGCGCTCCCGGTTGGTCGAGCTTCGCGGGAATGCGCGCCTTGCCGCCATCGAGAGTCACGTTCGTGGCCGAGAGCGGTTGCTTGCCGTTGGACTTGAGATCAACAGCGACGGAGCCAGCCGCGTTCGTGGAGGACACAACGAACGTCCCCTGCTGCCCCGCGGGGACGACCCCATCCGCCGGCTCAACGGCAACATCCGGCGCGGCCACAGCGGCGAACAACCTCGCCGTGACGGCAACGAGGGCGAGAACAAGCAGGAGGAGGGCGAACTTCATAAAGACATGGTCGGCCCCGGCTGTCCGCGCGTCAAAGCTCGCCCGTCCCCGAAGGTGCTTTACCATAAATCGCGCCGGTCAGCAGTTGCGTTTGGCTGCGGCCG
>CAZSUJ010000047.1:0-1580 GCA_964609925.1 uncultured Chthoniobacter sp.
GAGCGGGCCCATTCAACGGGGGAGGGATAAGCGGCGGCATCGGGACCGAAGCAGGCCTGGAGCATGTCCGTGTTGATCACGCCCGGATTGAGCGCGACGGCGGCGAGGCCGGACGGGAGTTCCTGGGCCAAGGCCTGCGTGAGTCCCTCGATGGCCCACTTGCTCGCGCAATAGGCCGCCACCTCGGGCGAGGTCGAGCGGCCCCAGCCGGAACTGAAGTTCACGATGACGCCGGACCCGCGCGCGATCATGGCCGGCGCGAAATGCCGGATGACGTGGGCCGTGCCCTTGATATTGACGTCGATCACTCGGTCGAACTCGCCGGCCGGGACTTCCCAGAGCGGCGCATTGTCCGCGATGACGGCCGCGTTGTTGACGAGCAGGTCAGGGGCGCCGAACCGCGCCAGCAGATGGCACGCCCAATCGCGCACCGCGGTGTCATCGGAGACATCCACCGCCGCGAAATCGTGCAGCGGCCCGTGCTCGCGGCGCAGTTCCTCCACGATGTCCGACGACCGGGCGCACCCTGCGACGCGATGGCCCGCGGCAAGGTAATGCTCGAGCAAGGCGCGGCCGCAACCGCGGGACACCCCGGTGATGACAATGGTGCGGCCCGGCCCGGGAATGGCGTCAGGCGCCGGGGGCGTGGTCGAGCGGATTGAAATCCGCCGCGTGATAGGAGCTGCGGACGAGCGGGCCGCTGGCCACGTGCGTGAAGCCCTTCTTGCGCGCGATTTCGCCGTAGAGATCGAACGTCTCCGGGCTCAGGTATTCGACGACAGGCAGGTGCTGCGGGGTCGGGCGCAGGTATTGGCCCATGGTCAGGACCTCGACGCCGTGTTCGCGCATGTCGTCCATCGTCTGGAAAATCTCCGTCTCCGTCTCGCCGAGCCCGAGCATGATGCCGCTTTTGCTCACCGTCTCGGGGCGGATCTCCTTGGCCCGGCGCAGGACGTCGAGAGAGAGGCGGTATTTGGCGCGCGAGCGGACGACCGGGCTCAGCCGCTCGACCGTTTCGAGGTTGTGGTTGAAGACGTGCGGGGCGGCGGCGAGCACCGTGCGCAGGGCGTCTTCCTTGCCGTTGAAGTCGGGCGTGAGCACCTCGATGACGATGGCTGGGTCCTTGGCCCGGATGGCCTCGATGGTGCGCGCGAAATGGAGCGCTCCGCCATCCGGCATGTCGTCGCGCGCCACCGCGGTGATGACCACGTGCTTGAGATTCATCCGTCCGACCGCCTCGGCCACGCGCTGCGGCTCGTCCTCCTCGAGGGCGAACGGCTTCGCCGTGGTGACCGCGCAGAACCCGCAGGCCCTCGTGCAACGGTCGCCCGCGATCATGAAAGTCGCCGTTCCCTGGCTCCAACACTCCCAGCGATTCGGGCACTGCGCGCTCTCGCACACCGTGTGGAGCCGCAGGTCGGAGACGAGGGCCTTGGTCGAAAAGAAAACCGGATTCGAGGGCAGCCGGACCTTGATCCAATCCGGTTTCTTGGCCTGATGGAGGGCCGGGTCGATCTTGACGCGCGACATGATGGGCAAATTTACACCGAAGGAACGCGTCCGGAAGTGGAAAAGTTGCG
>CAZSUJ010000047.1:1680-24721 GCA_964609925.1 uncultured Chthoniobacter sp.
GACATGATGGGCAAATTTACACCGAAGGAACGCGTCCGGAAGTGGAAAAGTTGCGGCGATGCTGCATTGCAGGGGTCCTAACTTGCGCGGGGCGCCCTTCGGAGCAAACCTGAGACTCGGACGATCGCCCTGCGGCATGGACACGTCACCAACCCGAGTTGGATGCCTTGCGAAAGCCGGCCGAGCTGACGCTTTCTGTGCATGGTCACTCGGACTGGGCGTGGCGTCTTGGCTTGGCTTGTTCGTGCTGACCAGCATTCCGGCGATCCTCTGCGGACACCGCGGCTTGACACGCGTGAAGGCCAGCCCCGGGCTTTCCGGCCGCAAGCTCGCGCTTGGCGGACTCCTTCTCGGCTATTCCTCGTTCGTGCTCCCTGTGGTCCTGTTCGGGTTGCCTTTCTTTTTGACAACGATGGAGCGCGGCTCCATGCGCGCAGAGTTCAACAACGCCCGCCAGATCTTCTTGGCGATCCAGACAACGTCCATCGATTCCGTCGCCGGGGGTTATCCGCCAAAGGGTTTCCCGGCGGACGCCGGACTGCGCTCTGCCGCCGACGTGAAGAGGATGCTGATCGATGGCGGTTATCTCGCAGAGCGAGACTTGGGCAAGATTGGGTTCGACGATTTCGTGTTCGGAAACGTCTCTTCCTCCGACCCTGCGGACACGATCCTCATCAAGTCGAAGCCTCACGCAGGCAGGCTCTCCGTCGTGTATCTGAAGGGAGGGGACGCGGGGGTCGCAAGGGATGGCTCACCTCAGATCGGGCGTCCACCACCACGAACGCCGGCCTTTCTCGAGTAGGGCCGAGCCCGTGGCCCGACCGCAAGCCGCCACGGATATGATTCGGAAAAGAGAGTTGCACACGCGGTCGCGAGGGGAGAGAATGGCGTCGCAATGAGAACGGTTCCAATCCTCAAGGTGGCGGCTCTCGTTTTGCTTGTGGGCATCACAACTCCCATGCGCGCCCACGCCGCTTGGATCGCGCCGACGCTCGAGCAGGTCGGTTTCAGCTATTTCATTTTCGCTCAGAGGACCCACGAGACGACTCTCGTGCCATGGCTCGCTCCGGCCGACGCCCAAGCGATGAGTGCTCCCTACGGGCCGAACGCCGCATCTTACGCCTACTGCTACACCCGCTGCATGAGTGATTCCGGGCCTCCTTCCGCGCTCGGGGCCTCGCTCGGATCCTACTACATCTACCTGGGCTATCTCTACGCGCATCAGAACTACCTTTATCCCGAGTATGCCGCGCAACTGCAGTCCTTCTATTTCAGCTACGCCGATTCGCTCAGCGCCTACTACGAGTCCGTTTACCTCTTCAACTGGAACTACTGGAACGCGGCCTGCGCCTACTACGAGACGCTCATCTTCAATCCTTACAGCACGCAGACAACCCAGACGTCCAACAATTCCGCGGTCGACTACACTTCCACCTCCGGCAGTTTTGTGTTAAGCGGTATTACCACTTCTGGCGCTGGGACCTTGTCGCTGCTCAACACGAACGGGCTGGCATCATGGGTAACCAATTCGGGAAGCTCCGTGACGCTTTCTGGCGGAACGATCATCCGAGGGGGCGGGGTTAGTGAAAGCCTGCAGAGCGGCTCGACCAATTCCTCGGTGTTTTCGTTCAGCCAGAACCTCAGCGACTACTCCTTCTTCAACTCTTGGACGGGTGGCGATTTCGGCTTTGGTGGAGGCGACTTCCGCATCGTGGATGTCAACGCTTCCACCGAGTAGCTCTTGGCGCACCAATACGGGGCGGCCTGCACTCGGCGGATGGACGCCTCACCCGATCACGTTCCGCCCCTTCAATCCGAAGTGCTTGGCGGCGGCGAGGAGGTGTTGGTCGTTGGAGTAGATCTCCCGGAATCCGTGTTCCTTGGCACAGGCGAGATGCAGGGCGTCGGAGGCTCGGAGGAAAACGTTGGCGGGCAGGGAGGCGAAGCGACGGGCCGCTTGATCGAGCAGATGCTCGTCCACTTCGAGCCATGTCCAGATCCCAGCACGGTGGTCGTCGGTGAGCTGGGCCACCAGGGCCTTGTGAGCCTTGGCCTCGAGCTGCCCCTCGCGCAGCTTGCGGTGGAAGGCCGCCTGCAACTCCAGCCGCGCCAAGCTGAGGGACGCGACCCCGGTCTGGCGGTCGATCAGGGCGACAACCTCCGCGCTTCCCGGCTCGCTGAGGTAGTATTTCAGCAGGTAAGCGGTGTCGCAGTAGATCATCGTGCCGCGCTCAAAGCTCCCGCAGAGCGCCCGTCTCGATCAGCGTGGGTGTGCTGTCGGCCGCCGAACTCAGCTTGCCTTGCTTCCGGGCGGAAAGGTAGTCAGCCCGCATCCGCCGCCGCTGCCCGAGCGTGGCAGGTTGGGCCTGTCCCGGCGCCGGAACCAGCGGGCAGATGCGGGCGGCGGGCTTTCCCCGTTCGGTGATGATGATCTCGTGGCGGCCGGCGGCCAAACGCACGAAGTGACCGGTGCGGGCGTGGAGTTCGCGGATCGGTATCTCCAAGGTCTTCATGAAGGCAATGTGACTCGTGAGACACATCGGGTCAAGGTGGCGGGAATGCGCACCTTCCTCGTTGGCCGGAACGCGGTTTGCCGTTACGTTCGCGGCACGATGTCCGTCCAACCCGCACCTTCCGCCGCCCGGCGCGTGAACCTGCGCACGCCGGAGGTGATGGAGGCGGTGCAGGCGGTGGTGGAGACGCATTACCACAGCATGCTGGTCGAGCGGCTCAAGGACGCGGGCGGGGTCATGCGTTTCGGCGACGTGACCGTGCATTTGGCCAAGCAGTTCGGATTCTGCTACGGCGTCGAGCGGGCCATCGACCTCGCCTACGCGGCGCGCAAGGTCTTCGCCGACCGCAACATCTTCCTCATCGGGGAAATCATCCACAACCCCGAGGTCAACGGGCAACTCGCCGCCATGGGCATCCGCACGCTGCCGGGGCGGGGGCCGGCGGTGGATTTGTCCGGGCTCACTCCGGAGGACGTGGTCATCATTCCCGCCTTCGGCGCCGAGGTCTCGGTGCAGGAACGGATCAAGGCGACCGGCTGCGCGGTGGTGGACACGACGTGTGGCGACGTGATGAGCGTGTGGAAGCGCGTGCGGCAATACGCGAACGACGGCGTGACCTCGGTCATCCACGGCAAGGCGGACCACGAGGAGACGCGGGCGACGAGTTCGCGGGCGCGGTCCTCGGCGGGCGAGGGGCATTTCGTCGTAGTTTACGACCTGGCCGAGGCGGACGCGGTTTGCGACTACATCCGCGGACGGGGCGACCGGGCGAAGTTCCTCGAAAAGTTCGCCGGGGCCTGTTCCGAGGGATTCGACCCGGATTTGCACCTCGGAAAAGTCGGCGTGGCCAACCAGACGACCATGCTCCGTTCGGAGACCGAGGAAGTGCAGCGCCGCATCCGCGAGGCGGTGGTGGCGCGGGATGGCGACGATGGGAACTTCCGCGTGTTCGACACCATCTGCGGGGCCACGCAGGAGCGGCAGGACGCGCTGCTCGAGATGCTGCGCCAGCCCCCGGACCTCATGCTCGTCATCGGCGGCTACAACAGCTCGAACACGACACACCTCGCGGACATGGCGGCGGCGAAGACGCCGACCTACTTCGTGCGCAACGCGTCGTGCCTCGAATCGCGCGGGACGATCCGGCATTTCGACACGCACCGGCAGGTGGAGATTTCCACGGAGGGCTGGATGCCGGAGGGGCCTGTGAAATTGGGGCTCACGGCCGGCGCGTCGTGTCCGGGCAATCTGATCGAGGACGTGCTGCGCCGCTTCCTCGAGTTGCGCGGGATCCCGGTGTCCTGAGCCGGACGCTCAGACTTCGCGCATGAGGCGCACGTAGGCCGCGTCGTGCGCGCGCAGGCGGCCGTCGGTCTCCAGCAACAAGTCTCCGCGGTTGTCGATGCCTTGGAAGAGGCCGCGCTCCGTCGTCTCGGCGAGATGCAGTTCGACTTCCCTCGTGCCGCCCCAGTGGTGGTTGATCTCGTCCACGAGGGAGCCGAATCCTTCCTCTGCTACCCGGGCATGCAGCACACGCAACGCGGTCAGGAGGGCCTCGAACACCTCACCAGACGGCGGTGCCAGCGGCAGTTCGCGCCCGAGCGAGGTGGCAATGGCGGCCAGTTCCGGATCATCGGCAGCCGGGTCGTTGGTGGCGTTGAGCCCGAGTCCGACCACGACGCGGTCGGCGTGGAATTTCTCCATCAGGATGCCGCAGATCTTGCGGGGGCCGATGAGGACATCGTTGGGCCAGCGCAGGCGGGCGGAGCCGAGACCGAGCCCGCGGAGCGTGGTCACCACGGCGAGGCCGGCGACGAGGGGAAAGGCATGCCATCCGGCGCCGGGCGGTTCGAGCGGAAGGACGACGGACATCCAAAGCCCGCCCTCACCCGAGGACCACTTGCGTCCGTGCCGTCCGCGCGCGCCGGTCTGGCGGAGCGCACGCACGACATGCCAAGGCGGCAGGTTGCGGGCGTGGTCGTTGGTCGAACCGAGGCAATCCGCCTCGTGGACGGTCCAGCCGCGCCATTCGTGGGTGCGGGCGACGGGCTCCATTCAGCGCGAGAGCGTGGCCAGGTAGTAGCCGGCGATGACAGCGGTGCCGATCACGCCGGCGACGTTCGGGCCCATCGCATGCATGAGGAGGAAGTTGCCGGGGTCGGCCCGCTGGCCCTCGACCTGCGAGACGCGGGCAGCCATGGGCACGGCGCTCACGCCGGCCGAGCCGATGAGGGGGTTGATGGGGTTGCGGCGGTCGAAGAGGTTGATGACCTTGGCGGCGAGCACGCCGCCGGCCGTGCCGAAACCGAAGGCGACGACCCCGAGGCCGATGATGATGAGCGTCTGGCTCCGCAGGAAGTTCTCTCCCGACATGGTGATACCCACGCTGGTGCCGAGGAAAATTGTGACGACGTTGATGATCTCGTTCTGGGCGCTCTTGAGGAGTCTCTCGGTCACTCCGCACTCCCGGAGAAAGTTGCCCAGCATGAGCATGCCGATGAGCGGCGCCACCGCGGGGACGAGGAGAATGGTGATGATGGTGACCACGACGGCGAATGTGAGCTTCTCCGAACGCGAGACCGGGCGGAGCGACTTCATGCGGATGAGCCGCTCCTTCTCGGTCGTGAGGGCGCGCATGATGGGCGGCTGGATGAGCGGGACGAGCGCCATATAGGTGTAGGCGGCCACGGCAATGGCGCCGAGAAGATCGGGGGCCAGCTTGGTGGCCAGAAAGATCGCGGTCGGTCCGTCCGCCCCGCCGATGATTCCGATGGAGGCCGACTGGGCGGCCGTGAACCCGAGCGCATTGGCCCCCAGAAACGTGATGAGCACGCCAAGCTGTGCCGCGGCCCCGAGCAGAAGGGTCCGGGGATTGGCGATCAGCGGGCCGAAGTCCGTGAGCGCTCCGACCCCGAGGAAGATGATCGGCGGGAAGATCTCGAGGCGGATGCCTTGCGAGATGAAGTCGTAGAGTCCGCCGGTGATGTGGACGATGCGGTATCCGTGGCTGTCGGGCTCGACCGCGACCGAGAGCACGCCGGTGTCGAACTGGCCGCCGGGCAGCGACATGTAGGTTATGAGGCCCTCGGTGGGCAGGTTGGCGAGGAGGGCGCCGAACGCGATGGGGACGAGGAGGAGGGGTTCGAAGCCCTTGCGCACGGCAAGGTAGAACAAAAGGACGCTCACGCCCCACATCACCACCATGCGCCAGGTGACGAGGGAGAAGGCAGTAAGTTCGAAGAAGCTGGCGTAGTCGTGGAGGATGTCCAGCAACACGGATCAGCGCAGGTTCTTCGACGCGTAGATGCTGCGGCGCCCCTCGGCCGACCAGGCAAGCCCGTCCCGCGGATCGACGGAGCGGATCCCGTGGATGGCGAAACGCTCGTCTTGGAGGGCGGTCTGCACGGCGGCGGAGATGACTGCGAGCACGGGGCCCGGGATCTCCTCGATCGCCGCCGCGTTCGGCGGTGCCGAGGCGGCCTCGGCGCGACGGTCCCGGGCGGTGAAAGCCTTGCCAGCCAGCCAGACGACGAGGGCGAGGCCACCAAGGGTGGAGACAACGACGAGGATGCCCGTGATCTGGTAGGCGAGGTTCTCCAGGAATTCGGGATGCGCGGGGAGCGCCGACGCAAAGAGCATGGGCCAGGCGGACATGGCGCGGTTCAGGCGAGCCGCACGAGGCCCTGACCCTCCTCGACCGCATCACCGGGCTTCACAAGAACGGCTTCGACTGTCCCGGCCGCCGGCGCAAACACGTAGGTGTTCATCTTCATGGCCTCGAGGGTCACCAACTGGGCGTTGGCCTCGACGGCCTGACCGGGCACCACGTCCACGGAGACGACCTTGCCGGCCAGCGGGCTCGGCACCTCGCCCGGGGCGGCGGCGGGCGCACCGGCGGCGGGGGCGGCCGGCGAGGCGAGAGGGGCGACCGAGGCCGGCGCGCTCCAAGCCATGCGGCGCTTGTCGGCCGGACTTTCCGGCCCCTTGTCCAAAATCTCGACAAGAACCTCGTAGGCTTTGCCGTCAACGGTGACGCGGAGTTTCTTCATGGGATCAGGTTACATCGGGATGTTGCCGTGTTTCTTCGGCGGGCGCGTTTCGCGCTTGGAGAGGGTGTTGCGCAGGGCCATGGCCACGGCGGCACGGGTGCGGGAGGGCGCGATGACGTCGGTGATCTGCGCGTTCGCCGCCGCTTGGTAGGGCGAGGCGAATTCTTCGCGGTATCTCTTCACCAACTCGGCCTCGGCTTTCTTGGGATCCTTGGCGTCCTTGATCTCGCGGCGGAAGACGATCTTGACCGCGCCCTCGGCGCCCATGACGGCGATCTCGGCCGTGGGCCACGCGAACACGAGGTCGGCCCCAAGGTCGCGGCTGCACATGGCGAGGTAGGCGCCGCCGTAGGCCTTGCGGAGGATGACGGTGATCTTCGGCACGGTGGCGGCCGCGTAGGAGAAAAGCATCTTGGCGCCGTGGCGGATGATGCCGCCGCGCTCCTGCGCGACTCCGGGCATGAAGCCGGGGACGTCCACGAGGGTGACGATCGGGATGTTGTAAAGATTGCAGAAGCGGATGAAGCGCGCGGCTTTGTCCGAACTGTCGATGTCGAGCGTGCCCGAGCGGACCATGGGCTGGTTGGCCACGATGCCCGCGACGATGCCTTGGATGCGGGCGAACCCGACCACGATGCTCTTGGCCCATTCCTGGTGGACCTGGAGGAAGTCGCCGTCGTCCACGAGGGCGTTGATGATCTCGAGCACGTCGAACGGTTTCTTCGGGTCCTCGGGGATGATCTCGTCGAATGCCGGGACCTCGGCGAGGTCGAGCTCGGCGAAGGGCTGGTGGGGCGGGTCCACGAGGTTGTTGGCCGGGAGGAACGAGAGGAGGTGCCTCACGATCTCGAGGGCGTGCGCGTCGTCGTCGGCCACGAAGTGGACATTGCCGCTGACCGAGGCGTGGGCCGCGGCGCTGCCGATCTCGTCCATCGTGGTGACCTGGCCGGTGGCGGCCTTGATGACCTCCGGTCCGCAGATGAACATGTTCGCACCGGACTTCGTCATGATGAGGAAGTCCATGAGGGCAGGTGAGTAGGCCGCGCCGCCCGCGCAGGGGCCGCAGATGACGGCGATCTGGGGCACGAC
Source organism: uncultured Chthoniobacter sp. (assembly GCA_964609925.1). Lineage (GTDB taxonomy): Bacteria > Verrucomicrobiota > Verrucomicrobiia > Chthoniobacterales > JACTMZ01 > JACTMZ01. Next base: position 9,332 of record CAZSUJ010000047.1, read on the forward strand.
GCCGGAAAGGAGGACATTGCGGAAGAACACCTGACCGTAGCCGCTGAGGGAAAGGACACCCTCCTGGATGCGGGCGCCGCCGGAGTCGTTGAAGGCGACGATGGGCACGCCGGCGCGCATGGCGTAGTCCATGAGGTCGCAGATTTTCTGCGCGTGCACGCGGCCGAGCGATCCGCCGGCCACAAGGAAATCCTGGCTGAACGCGGCCACGGGACGTCCGTCCATCAAGCCCACGCCGGTGACGACGCCGTCGCCCGGGAGCTTCTTGTCCGCCATGTCGAAATTCGTGCACTGGTGTTCGGCGAACATGCCGAACTCCTGGAACGAGCCCTGCTGGAAGAGCGCGTCCACGCGCTCGCGGGCGGTGAGCAGGCCCTTTTCGTGGCGTTTTTCGACTTTGTCGGGCGCGCCGCTGACAAGGATGGTGGCGCGGCGGGCGTCGAGGTCGTGGAGGAGTTTTTCGTCGATCGGCATCAGGTCAGGCTTGGGGGGATGCCGGCGCGCAGAACTCGGTCAGCACCCCTTGGGTGGATTTCGGGTGCAGGAAGGCGACGAGCTTGTTGGCCGCGCCTTCGAAAGGTTTCTCATGGATGAGCTGGCAACCGGCCTCGCGCGCCCGGGCAAGCTGGGCCGTGATGTCGTCGGTGGCGAATGCGATGTGATGGATGCCGCCGTGCGGGTTTTTCTCGAGGAACTTGGCGATGGGGCTGTCCGGCGAGGTGGGCTCCAGGAGTTCAAGGTGAACCTCACCCACGTGGAAGAAGGCGGTCCGCACCTTCTGGCTGGCGACTTCCTCGGTGTGCTCGCATTTGAGACCCAAGGCATTCTCGTAGTAGGGGATGGACTCCTCCAAGGACCGCACCGCGATCCCGAGGTGGTCGATGCGTTGCAACATCCTGCCTTTGTCGGGCAAGGAGGGACTTCTGGCAAGGATAAGTTCCGCTAATAGTTTGCATAGACTGCGCGAAGCGCCTTGCGGCGGGGCCTCGCGACCGTTAGGTTCCCCGTCCCCGCGCCGGATGCGGGAACCGATCATCCAATGAAACCTCCCTCGTCATTTCTCCTCATCACCCCCAACGCGTTGCGCCGCGGATGGGCCGGCTGGATCCTCTCCGGGGCCGCGGCCCGCACCTCGCTCGACCTCGCGTGGGCCGGGATCTTCGATGCTTCGCCGGTGGCGGGCGCCCTCGGCCTCGCGCCCGAACGCGGGCTGTGGGGCGTGTTCGTTTTCCGCGGCGAAGAGGCGCCAGCTAAGCTCGCTGCTGCCGCCGGATCGGAAAGCGCGGCCGGTTCGCTGGCCGGGATGCTCGGACCGGACATGGTGGCCGCGCCCGCAGCGGATGCCGACATCCACGCACTTCTTACCCGGCTTGCGGCAGCGCAGGCCGACAGTGCGCAGGCTTTGGCCGGTGCGGCGCCGGCCGGGACCGAGCGCTCGCTGGTTCTGGTGAAGCCGGACAATTTCCGCACCCCGGGCACGCGCCCCGGAGCGGTGGTGGACGTGTTCGCGCGCACCGGTTTGCCGCTCGTGGCGATGAAGGTCCACCACATGTCCGTGGCCCAGGGAATGGATTTCTACGGACCGGTGCTCGACGCACTCACGGAACGGTTCGGACCCGAGGCCGGACGCGACCACTGGGAGAACATCGTCGAATTCATGTCCGGGTTCCGTCCTTCGCAACTCCCGGAGGCCGACCACGGGCGACCGGGCACGCAGAAGATCCTCGCGCTGGTCTTCGAGGGGCCCGGGGCCATCGCGAAAATCCGCACCGTGCTGGGGCCGACCGACCCGGCCAAGGCCCCTCCCGGGACCATCCGCGGCGAGTTCGGCACGAGCATCATGGTCAACGCCGCCCACGCGTCCGACGCGCCCGAGAATGCCACGCGCGAAATCGGCATCGTCCAGGTCGCGCAGAACCCGCTGAAAGGATTCGTTGAATCGTCCGCGTCCGCCGCGTAGCCTTGCCGTCCAATTTTTCCCACACCTCATGGACCTCTCTTCCCACGCCGTAAAACTCACCCCCTCGCTCACCCTCGCCATCGACAGCAAAGCCAAGGCCATGCGGGCCGAGGGGGTTGATGTCTGCGGATTCGGCGCGGGCGAGCCCGACTTCGACACGCCGGAGCACATCAAGGAAGCGGCGATCAAGGCGCTGCAGGACGGCTTCACCAAATACACCCCGAGCGCCGGCCTGCCCGAGCTGCGCACCGCGATCAGCGAGAAGTTCTCGGCCGACAACGGCGTGGACTACAAGCCGGGGCAGGTCGTCGTGAGCAACGGCGCCAAGCAATCCTGTTACAACGCCATCCTCGCCTGCTGCGAGCCGGGCGACGAGGTCATCATCCCGGCCCCCTACTGGCTGAGCTACCCCGACATGGTCCGCCTCGTCGGCGCCGAGCCGGTGATCGTCCAGACAAAGGCGTCCAACTCCTACAAGATGACCGCCGAGGAGTTCGAGGGTGCGATGACCCCGCGGACCAAGATGGTCATCCTCAACAGCCCGGGCAATCCGACGGGTTCGGTTTACACCCGCGAGGAGCTTGAGGCCCTCGTCGAGGTCGCCCTGACCGAGGACATCTTCATCCTTTCCGACGAGATCTACGAGAAGCTCGTCTATGACGATGCCGTCCACGTCAGCCCCGCTTCGCTCTCGAAGGAGGCCTACGACCTGACCATCACGGTCAACGGATTCAGCAAGGCCTACGCGATGACCGGCTGGCGTCTCGGCTACCTCGGCGCGCCCGAGGAGATCGCCAAGGTCATCGACTCCCTGCAGAGCCACAGCACCTCGGGCCCGAACTCGTTCGCGCAAAAGGGCGCCGTGGCCGCGCTGACCGGCTCGCAGCAGTGCGTGGCCGACATGCGCGAGGAATTCAACGTCCGCCGCGAATACATGTTCGAGCGCCTCGCCGCGCTCCCGAACGTCACGACGGTCAAGCCGCTCGGCGCCTTCTACATGCTGGCGGACATCTCCGGGTTCGGACTGAGCTCGACCAATTTCGCCGACCGCCTGCTCAGCAAGGCCGAGGTCGCGGTGGTCCCGGGCATCGCGTTCGGCGACGACAAGACGATCCGCCTGAGCTACGCGACCGACCTCGAGACGATCAAGACCGGCCTCGACCGCATCGAGCAGTTCTGCCGCACGGTCTGAGGCTGCGGGCCGGGCGATACGGGAAATTTTTGCGGCGGTGGCGTCGGCGCCATGCTACGCTTCCGCTTCCAGTCACGGGCTGTGGCTCAGCTTGGTAGAGCGCTTGAATGGGGTTCAAGAGGTCCCGGGTTCAAATCCCGGCAGCCCGATTCCTCCGCGGTCGCGGAGGCGATGATTCCGTAGGGCGAACCGCCCCCCGCTGCCCCATCAGCGCCTTCCGGAGCGGTTCGTCCAAGCGCTCGATCGCGTAGCGCAGCATGGTGCGCGGCATGACGGCGGCGTGGGTGTGGAGAAATGTGAGCGCGGGCTTTTCGTCCACCTTCAGCGCCTCGCGCAACATCCAACCCGTCGCCTTGTGCATGAGGTCGTGCCCGTCCTCGAGCAGCATCCCGGCCAAGCGCAGCGTGATAGACACGTCGCCGGCCTTGATCCAGGCCCACGTGGCCAGGATGGCGATGCGTCGGTCCCAAAGCGATGAGGACCGGACGAGTTCCATGAGCGGCGCCGCGCCGTCCGTGGTGCGCAGGAATTCCCCGACGATCCGCGGCGCCGAGACATCCACGAGGTCCCAGTTGTTCACGCGGCCGCGGTTTTTCCAGTAGAGATCGAAGAGTTCGCGCCGGTCGTCCGGTGAACGGGAACGGTCGAATCGCGCCACCCAGATGACGAGGCAGCAAAGCCGCTCCTCGTGCCATGCCGAGCGCAGGAGGGGCAGCAGACGGGCGGGCGGGACATCGCGGAACTCCCGCGCCACCGAGCGCACCACGGGGACGCTGAGCCCGAGGAAGCGGTCGCCTTCGCCGTATTGCCCCGGCCCGGTCTTGAAGAAGGGCGCCATCTCGAGCGCACGGTCCGGGTCGGCGAGGCTGCGGAGGCGGGCGGAGATCTCGTCGGCTACGCGCGACATGGCGTGGATTCGACCCGAGGGCCGGGAGGCGGGCGAGCTTTTCCTTGGTGAAGCGGACGGGGTTGGCCGTAAGCTCACGGGATCATGCATGTGCCCGGATTGATCGAACGGAAGCGCGACGGCGGACGACTCACGCCGGAAGAAATCTACGCCCTCATCGCGGGCTACGTGGGCGGCGACGTGCCCGACTACCAGATGTCCGCCCTGGCCATGGCGGTGTTCTTCCGTGGGATGGATGACGCGGAGACGACCGCCCTCACGATGGAGATGCGCGATTCCGGCGAGGTTTTCCGCTGGCCGGACGGCACCCCGCCGAAAGTGGACAAGCACTCGACCGGCGGCGTCGGCGACAAGGTCTCCCTCATCCTCGCGCCCCTCCTCGCTTGCGAGGGCGTGTGGGTGCCGATGATTTCCGGGCGCGGGCTCGGCTTCACCGGCGGCACGCTGGACAAACTCGAGAGCATCCCGGGCTTCCGCGTCAACCTCGAGTGGCCGGAGATGCTCGCGCAGATCGAACGGATCGGCTGCTTCATGGCCGGCCAGAGCGCGCAGCTCTGCCCGGCGGACAAGAAGCTCTACGCCCTGCGCGATGTGACCGGCACCGTGCCCTCGCTCCCGCTCATCACCGCGAGCATCATGTCGAAGAAGCTGGCCGAGTCGCTCGACCGCCTCGTGCTTGACGTGAAGTTCGGACGCGGGGCCTTCATGCAGAAACGCGAGGACGCGCAGCGCTTGGCCGATGCCATGGTCGCGGTCGGCCGGGGCGCGGGCGTCGAGACGTTCGCGATGCTGAACCCGATGGACCAACCGCTCGGCCGCACCGCGGGCAACGCGCTCGAGGTGGCCGAATGCGTCGACGTGCTGCAAGGCGGCGGACCGGACGACCTCGTGGAGCTCACGCTCGCGCTTTGCGCGGCTCTCGTTCCCCGGACGCCGGATGAACTGCGCCGGCGTCTGCGCGACGGCTCGGCGTGGCAGCGCTTCGTCGCGATGGTGGAGTCGCAGGGCGGCGACGCGTCCACCTTGGAACGCATGCGCGAAGTGCACCGCGCCCCCGTGGTGACCGAGGTGCGCGCGCCGTCCGCCGGAACCTTGGCCAAGATCGACGCCCTCGACGTGGGGCGCCTTTGCGTCGAGCTCGGCGCGGGCCGGGCCAAGGCGTCCGACGCGGTGGATTTCGCCGTCGGCGTGGAATGCCTGAAGAAAGTCGGAGACCGCGTCGAGGCGGCCGAGCCCGTGCTGCTCGTGCACAGCCGGGAAGCCGTCCCCGCGGACGCGATCGCCGGGCAATTGCTGGCGGTCGGCTGAAGTCCGTGCGCAATCGCCTGTTGTCCGGCCCGAGGCGATTTGCTTTGCTCCACGCGTGAGCAACACGGCGACGGACATTTGGCGCACGTGCCCCGACTGCACGGCACCCTACCGTCCGCGTCCCCTCGAGCCCGGACACCAGTTGCGTTGCACGCGCTGCGGGGCACGGCTGGGGCAGGGGCGAAAGTCCGACTCGGTGCAGACGCCGCTCGCCATGGCAATGACGGGATGCGCCCTCCTCGTCCTGGCCAATGTCTTCCCGGTCATGACCTTCGACGTGGCGGGCAAGACGCAGTCGAACTTGATCATCACCGGAATCCAAGGACTCGTCGAACAAGGCTACGGTCCGCTGGCCGTGCTCGTCTTCTTCTGCGCCATCGGGGCGCCCGCGGTTTACCTCGGTCTTTTGTGCTACACGCTCGGCGCGACGATGCTGCGTTTGCGGATGCCCGGCCTGAAACGGGCGTGGCGCTGGGTCGAGTTGGCCGAACCGTGGAGCCTCATTCCGGTCTTCGCCGTGGCCTGCCTCGTCGCGGTCGTGCGCCTCAAGCTCCTCGGGACCGTGACGTGGGGCCACGGCGCGGTCTACGTCGTCATGCTTTCCCTGTGCTGCCTCATCCTCGGCCGCATGCTCGACCGCGAGCGGATCGAAGTGCTGCGGGAGGAATTGTCATGAGCAACTCGGACGCCCGTCTCCAGCGCGCGTGGGCGCTCCTCCTGAGCGGCGCGGCGCTCTACATCCCGGCGAACGTGTTCCCCGTCATGACCATGACGCTCCCCGGCCACCACGATGCGTTGACCGTCTGGGGCGGCGTCATGGAGTTCTACCACGTCGGGCTGTGGCCGGGTTCCATCGTCATCTTCCTCGCCAGCATGGTCGTCCCGCTGTTCAAGCTGGTCAGTGTCGGTTGGCTCCTCTGGATGGACGGGTCCCCGCATTACCGCGTGCAGCGGACCAAGCTCTTCCGGTTCGTCGAGACCATCGGCACGTGGTCCATGGTGGACATATTCCTGCTTTCGGTCTTGGTCGCCGTCGGGCAACTTGGCGTATTCGCCAGCGTGAAGGCCGAACCCGGCGCGCTGTTTTTCGCCGCCGTCATGGTCTGCACAATCGCCGCTTCCCTCAATTACGACATCCACCGGATCTGGCGGGAGGAGAAGGCGTGAGCACCGAACCGAAAGACCACGCCAAGGTCGTGCGCGGACGCGGGGGTCTCTCCGCGGCCTGGATCTTCCCGCTCATCGCGCTCGGCGCCGCCGCATGGATGTTCTACACGGACCTCGAGTCCCGCGGGCCGGAGATCGAGATCTGGTTCAAGGACGCGCCGGGCATCGAGGAGGGCAAGACCCCGCTGATCTACCGCGGCGTGGTCGCGGGCACGGTCGTCGATGTGCGCTTGGACGACGGCTTGGGCCAAGCGGTGGTCAAGGTGCGGCTTGAGAAATTCGCGGCCGGATTGGCCGTTGAGACGACCGACTTTTGGATCGAGCGGCCGATGCTCTCCCTCCAAGGAATCTCCGGCCTCACCTCCCTGATCCAAGGCAACTCCATCCGCGCGCGCATGGGCTCGGGCGACCGACAGCTCTACTTTGTCGGACGCGACACCATGCCGGTCCTCGACATCGACCAGGCCGCCTTGGGGTTGCGCTTGGAAGCGGACCGGCTGCAACCGCTGTCCCGCGGCGCACCGGTCACTTACCGGGGCATCCTCATCGGCCGCGTGCGTGATCAGGACCTGACCTCGTCGAACCGCCCCTTCATCGACCTCGAAATCGAGGAAAGCCGGAAGTCGCTGATCAAGACGAGCACGAGGTTCTGGCTCGTCCCGGCCACGTCCGTCACGCTCGGTCCCGGCGGAATCACGCTGGAGATGTTCGGCTTGGATGCCCTCATCCAAGGCGGGATCGCGTGCGATGACTTCGGCCTGCCGGGCGCGCCCCTGCCGCCGGGCTCGACCGTGCAGTTGCTGGACAACGAGGAGCTGGCCCTGGCGTCCGGCCCGTCCTTCATCATCAACTTCCCGCAGGCCAGCGGCGTCCGGCCGGGCGAAACACGTGTGCGCTACCTCGGCCTGCCCGTCGGCATGGTCACGGGCGTGCAGACCCTCGACGGCAAAGTGGAAGTCACCGCGCGGTTCCAGCCGAAGTATGATTTCCTGCGCCGCAGCGGCACGAGCTTCACCCTCGTCGAACCGAACATCTCCCTGCGCGGCATCACCGGACTCCAGACCCTCATCACCGGCGTGACCATCGATTGCGTCCCCGGCGGCGGCTCGACCGAGAAGAGCAGCTTCCTCGGGACCTTGACGCAGGACGCCGAGGACAAGGTGCTGAAGCAGAGCGAAGACGGACGGCAGTTCCGCCTCGTGGCCCAGCAGTCGGCCCTCGCCGCGGGCGCGCCGGTCGTTTACCGCCAATTGCAGATCGGCGCCGTGCTGGAGAAGAAGCTCAGCAGCGATGGACGGTCGGTCGAGTTGATCGTCGGCATCCAGGACAAATACCGCCAACTCGTCCGCGACAACTCGGTCTTCTGGGAAGAGCGCGGCATCCGCGGCAACATCGGCTTCATCGGCATCAACGTGCAGACCGCCGCGCCCCTGCCCTTCGTGGCCAACGGCGCCGTCGTGCTGGCCACGCCGGACAACCCGGGCCCGATCGCCTCGGCGAAATCCGTCTTCAAACTCTACGACAAACCCCGCCGCGAATGGCTCAAATGGGGCCAGATGCCGGAGTCGAATAAACGCTGAGCCGGCCGCCACCGCGCCCGTGCCCTACGGAGTCGGCGCGCTCTGGTTCGGGTCGTATTCCAAGTTGCGGCTGCCGGGCTTCGGGTTGAGGAAAGATTCGATCATGACAAAGTGATCTCCACCCGTCACTAGCAACAGGGCCAAACGTGCGAATGTTCCGTCCTTCAACTTAACAAAAAACTGTCCGTCGAAATCTCTCTGCCAATGATCATCTGCGGGGCTGGCGCTGACTTCGACCGATGGCTCATAACCGTCGACAGGCGCCATGAAGATGAACTCGTCTTTCCGCTGGATAAGGCCCCCGTCGGGAACGCTGATCCGAAGCTTCCAAGGGTAACGTCTTTTCTCATCCTTCTGTTGATCTTGCGTCCAAACCTCGATCAGGACATCGCCTTTACCTGATTTTACGTGCCCTTGTGTCAGGCTTATCTCCACGGGCTTGCCGTCTTTCGGAATACGAATGCCTCCGGACGAGAAGACTTTCAAAGGCTCTGCGACTCCCATCTTGCGGAGCACGAAGATGGCCGGATCCGTTGGAGAAGGCCTCTTGCGTTCATTCGGAATACCATAGCCAATGAAGTAGCCAGAATCCTCGATCTGGTAGTAGCCGCGCTTGGATACCTCAACGTAGAGAGCAGCCCCTTTGATCCCCGTGATTCGAAAAAGCCCTTTGTCGTCGGAGCGGTCGGCGTAGTCCGCCCCCCACGGTTCCACGAACTTGTCCACAGCGGTGTAGCGGACATTGGCGTCGGGGACAGGATCACCGTTCTGGTCCACTACCTTGCCGTAGAACGCAATGGGTGCATTAAACATGGCGACGGTTTGCCCGGCGGGAGTCGCCCTGAACCAGAACCACCCGCCTCCGAGCAGGAGGGCAGCCAGGAGTAGAATGATGCCTCGATGCTTCATGGGTTTGGAGTTCCGAGATCTAGGTCATGCATCGCGCCCCAGCCAGCCCGTTCGAAGCGCCGCGCTCTCGCGCTACGGAGTCGGTGCACTCTGATTCGGGTCGTATTCCAAGTTGCGGCTGCCAGTGGGATTGAGCCAGTAGTCAATCAATACCTTCGGGCGATCACCGTCTGTTCGCAGTCGAAAGCGGCCATATCTTCGTGGCTGACCGAAGTAAAAGTAGAACTCCTTGTCCAGCGTCACGTCCGCACTCGCTCCATTGGCCGGATGTAGCTCGGCAGCAAAATCCGATCGATATCCTGACTCAGGGGCCTCAAGGGCAAACACATCATTGTGCTCGATCAAACCGCCGCCCTTGACGTTTACCTGAATTCGCCAGTCATAGGGGAACCCCGTTCCGGAGTTGATTTGCTCGGCGGTGATCGTGGGTTTCCACACTGTCACTTGCAGTTGTCCTCCCACCGGCGATGCTTTGCCTGTAAACAAGTCAATGGTTGCTGTCGCACCATGGCCAGTCAGGTTTAGTTTTGTGCTCCTTGCGACAAGAGGTTGGCTCTCCCCCTTCTTGCGCAACCGAAAAACAACCGGACGATCTGCGTCGGGTTCGTAAAACCAGCCTTCAGCTGGATTGGCGTATTCAAAACCTACTATTCCCACAGAGTTCCCAGGGCGATAGTAGCCATCCTTCTCTACCCGGACTCCCAGAAACTTTCCTTGGACACCAGTCAGCGAGAATAGACCTTGGCTGTCACTCAGCTTCGTTGCCTCAGAGGTTCCCTTTGTTGAGAGATCGGTCCATTCAAAATGAATGGTTGCACCGTGAATCGGTTCATCGTTTTGGTCCACGACTCTGCCATAAAAGCGAATGGGGATTCTCCACTGGTATTGTGGATCACGTAGAACACTCTCTAGGTAGGATGCGGTCGCTGCTTCACGGGACTGAGTCTTTAGTGATAGCTGTGTGTATGGGGCTGCACTCCACCAGAGCCACCCGCCCCCGAGCATGGAGACGGCAGCCAGGAGCAGAATGATCCATCGACCTTTCATTAATCGCGGTTGAGCCAATACTTCATCGCACCATTGCTCTAGTCGGTGCCGGGCGACGCCCTGAATGCACGGGCAGGCCAGCTTACGCAAACGGCAGGAACGCCCCGAGGACCTCGGGCGGCACGTCGATCATCTTGTAGTCGGACGACGAGACGAAGAGGAGGCTTTGCTGGCCCTTGCCGAGGAGGTGGTTCTGGGCGTCGTGGATCTCGTGCTCGAGGGTGACGAACTTGCGGTTGTGGGCCGAGATGCGGATGCGGACGCTGACCGTCTCGAACTCGTGCGTCTCGCGCACGAACTTGTGCTCGAACGAGCGGGTGAGGATGTAGAACGGCGTGTTCTTGAGGTTGAACTTGGGCATCACGCGGTTGAAGAACAGCTCGCGCGTCTTGCCCACCCACATGGCATACATGCCGAAGTAGACGTTGCCGACCGAGTTGGTGTCAGCGTAGGTGGCGACGAACGAGTGGACGAACCACTTGCCGTCGAAATGTCCGCCGAGCGGGTGCTGCACGGCATCGACGAGCGACTTGGCGGCATCGCCGATCGCGGCGGCGGTGCCGGCCAGCGTGGGACGCGATGGGGCGGCGGATTCCGCGGCGGGAAGGGTGGGCGCGGCCATCGGCGCCATCTCCACGGCCGGCGCGTCGAGCTGGTCGGCATCGCTGACGAAATCCTCGGAGGCGGTCGGCTTGGCCAGCGTCCAGAAGACGTAGCCGAGCGGCAGGAGGGAGCCGATGATCATGAAGGCGGGCCAGGCCAGCAGGTAGCCGAAGGCGAAGACGACGACGGCGAGGCTGCCGAGGCAGAACATCTTCACCTGCGGGATGCGGTTGGCCGGGGTGTTGACGTAGCAGCGGGCCACGGCGAGCGCCGAGTAGCCGACGAAGAACGTCGCGTAGAAGATCATGAAATACTCGAGCTCGAGGCCGACCGCCGACCCGACCGCGGCCACGACGCCGCAGACGAGGAACAGCGGGATGGGCGAGGTGACGAGCGAGGTCGGGATGAGCGCGAAGATGGCGTTGACGCTCGTGCGGACGTTGCTTTGCAGGAACCAGCGCAGGGCGACGTAGCCGCTGTCGAGCGTGGTCAGCGCGCACGCGCAGAGGAACACGCAATAGGCGCCGAAGATCCACGGGTGGTCGGACGCCTTCTCGAAGAGCAGGCTCATGATCGTGTCATGCCCGTAGCGGTGGCCGCCCAACCCGGTGTGGAGGAACTTCTCGCCCGCGACGCCCAGCGCCCAGAGGGCCAGCCAGCCGTGGAAGACGAGCAGGAGGAAGAACTCGAGGGCGCCCACGATGTAGCCGGCCGCGACCGAGACACGTTCCCGGTGCATCTGGATGGCGCGCTGCCATTGCTGTAGGTCGAGCCACGGGCCGAGCAGGAAGCCGATGAAGATCGGCACCATGAAGCCCCAGAAGTTCCAGTCATTCGTCGGCAACTGCTCGACCGAGATGGCGGGGGACGGACCGTTGATTGACGAGGGGGCCGTGAGGAGGATGCCGATGGCGACGGCCGCGATGAGGAAGATGACGCCGTGGCTCCACTTGATGCGGCGGATGTTGAACTCCTCGCCGAAGAGGATGCCGGCCGCGAGGATCACGAGCAGGATGAGCGGCACGTAGAGGACCTCGGGACGCAGGCCCAGCGGCATCCAGCCGTAGCGGATGAGCGCGAAGACCGTCAGCGTGATGGCCAGCAGCTGGTAGAGGAAAAAGATGAGCCGGAACGGACGCGACCAACCGGTGAAGAAACGGCCGAGCGATTCCGAGCCGCCTTCCTGGCGCCGCGCGAGGTGGTGCGTGATGAGGCCGAAGCCAACGAGGCCCAGCGCGTTCGGGATGGCGAAGCAGAGCAGTCCGGTGAGACCGAATTGCGTGGTGAACTGGACCGAGAAGAAAAGCCCGAGGCCCCACATCCACGAGAGGGCGACCGAGTTTCCCCAGAGGAGGGTGTTGAACCAACGGTAGGGCTGGAATTCCTTGGAGGGCATAATGGCGGGACGCAACACATAGCATCCCATCCGCGGATTCCCAAACCTTCCCGTGGGGGACGGGCGCGGTCAAGACGGGCCGTTATGTGTTTGCCCGCCGCCGCGCCCCATGGCCACGATGGACCCATGTCGAGCCCCCGCGAGGCCCTCATGCCGGTATTCGTCCGCGAATTGCGCGAATTCTGCCGGGCCGAGCGCGGCCGCGTGAGCCAGTTGGCCAACCACCTCGGCATCGCGCAGCCGCACGTGTCGGCGTGGCTTTCGGGCAAGCAGGAGCCGTCGGGCGAACACACCCTGCGCATCCAGGCGTGGCTGGCCCGGGAACGCCGGACGTCCTCCCCCGCCGACGCGGAGCCGGCGGCCAGGAACGACGAACCCGATCTGCCCTCATGGCTTTTGTGAACCGACCGCTCCCCGCCGGCGCCAAGTGGATCGGCGACCGCCGACGCCCCGTGACCGGCGAGCCGCCTTGTCCGCACCTGCGGAAAACCTTCGAGCTGCCCGCCAAGCCCGTCCGCGCCACGCTGCGCTGGACGGCGCTCGGCGTGGCCGACATGCACCTCAACGGACGGAAGGTCGGCGATGCCTTCCTTCTCCCGGGATGGTCGGATTTCCGCAAACGCACGCAGGTCATCGAATGCGATGTGACGGACGCGCTGCATGCCGGACGGAACACGCTCGGCGCCATCCTGGCGGACGGCTGGTATTCCGGCACGTTGCTCTGGAAGAACGACCGCAACCATTACGGAACGCATCCGCAGTTGATGGCGCGGCTCGATGTCGAGCTGCCGGGCGGCCGCACCGTCTCCGTGGCCACCGGGCGCGGCTGGGAAATGCGGGACGGACCGGTGCTTTCCTCGGACATCTACCACGGCGAAACCCACGATGCGCGGCGCGAGCTTGGCGCATGGTCCGAGCCCGGAGCCGGGTCGCGCGGTTGGCGCGAGGCCGATGTTTTCCCGGCCTACCGCGGCATCCTTGAGCCCAAGGTCAACGAGCCCCCGCGCGTCACGCAAACCCTCCGGCCGCGCAGGATCACAGAGCCGCGCCCCGGCGCTTTCGTCTTCGATTTCGGCCAGAACATCGCGGGCCTTTGCCGCCTCGCTGTCCGCGGACGCCGCGGCCAACGGATCACCCTCAAGTTCGCGGAGATGCTGGAAGCCGACGGCAATGTTTACCGCGACAACCTGCGAACCGCGCGGGCAACGGACACCTACATCTGCCGCGGCGGCGGCCTCGAGGAGTGGACCCCGCGGTTCACCTTTCATGGATTCCGCTACGTCGAGGTCACCGGCTTGGACAAGCGGCCGGAACCGGCGCTCCTCACGGCCCTCGCCATCCACACCGACATGCGGCCGGCGGGAAGGTTCCGCTGCTCGAACCGCCTGTTGAACAGGCTGAGCGAGAACATCCGCTGGGGACTGCGCGGCAACTTCCTCGACGTGCCGACCGACTGTCCGCAGCGCGACGAACGCCTCGGCTGGACCGGCGACGCCCAGGTCTTCGCGGGCACGGCGGCGTTCCACTACGACGTGCGGGCGTTCTTCAATAAATGGCTGCAGGATCTGCGCGACGGACAGCGCGGCGACGGCGCGTATCCGGATGTGGCCCCCGACGTCCTTGGAAAGCTGGGGCCGCAGCAATTCGGCAACGCGGCGTGGGCGGACGCCGGGGTCATCTGCCCTTGGCGGATCTACGAGCATTACGGCGACAAGCAGATCCTTGCGGACAACTACGAGGCCATGTCCCGGTGGATTGAATTCCAACGCCGCACCTCGCGCGACCTGATCCGTCCGCGCACCGCCTACGGCGACTGGCTGGCCATCGACGCCGTCACCCCGCAGAACGCGCCTGTGCCGAGCGACCTCGTGGGCACGGCCTATTTCGCACACACGACGGACTTGATGGCGGGCATCGCCGGCGTCCTGGGGCATCGCAGCGACGCGAAAAGATTCCGCGCACTCCACCGCCGCATCGTCGCGGCCTTCCGGCGCGCCTACGTCACCCCGGACGGGCGGGTCGTCGGCCATTGCCAGACGGCTTACCTGCTCGCGCTCGCCTTCGACCTGATCCCGGCCGCGCTACGCCGGCGGGCTTTCGCGCACCTGGTCGATCTCGTGGAAATCCGCGGCGGTCACCTCAGCACCGGCTTCATCGGAACCCCCTTCCTCCTGCCGGTCCTCACCCGTTTCGGACGGACCGATCTCGCCTACCGCGTCCTGCTGCAGGAGGACTATCCCTCGTGGCTCTACACCGTGCGCAATGGCGCGACCACGATGTGGGAGCGGTGGAACAGCTACACGCGCGAACACGGCTTCGGCCCGGTCGGCATGAACTCCTTCAACCATTACGCCTACGGGGCCGTGGGCGAGTGGATTTACGGGGTCATCGGCGGGATCCGTCCGCTCGCGCCGGGATTCAAACGCATCCTCTTCGCACCGGAACCCGGCGGCGGCATCACCTCCGCGGACACCTCCTTGCGGACGCCTCAGGGAACGGCGGCCTGCCGTTGGAGTTTGCGCGGGCGAACCATGACGGTGGACGTCATCGTGCCGGACGGCGCGACGGCGGAGGTGCGCCTCCCGGGCCAGAAGTCCCTGCGCACCGGCCCGGGGAGACATCGGTTCACAGCGAGGCTCAAGCAGCCATGAGGCTTCGCAGGGTGTCCGCCATCTCCATGGCGGCAGGGCAAGCTGTGTTCCGCCTTACGTGAGAACAGCCGGGATGAGTGCACCGCTTGCCTGCCCACCAAGCTGGCTTATAAGAGAGGGATGACTTTCCGCGGCTCCGGCCGACCCTTGGTTCTCGCTTGCCTGTTCCTCGGTGCCATCGCCGCCGCGGGCTGCTCGCGCAAAGATGATGCCGAGGCCAAAGAGCACGCCGCCACCGCGCTGGCCGAGCGACGCGACATCAGCGAGGAAATCCGCCTCAGCGGCGACGTCGCGCCCGCCTACCAGGTGGACATCAAACCCGAGGTCGGCGGAAAGATCCGCGAGGTCCGCGTTTCCACCGGGGATCAGGTCAAGCGGGGCGACTTGCTCTTCGTCATCGACGACAGCGATCTCCAGATCGAACGGGCCTCGGCCGAGGTGGAAATCCGGGGCGCGCAGGTTTCCGTGGAGAAACTCGCCGGCAATCTCGGGCGCGCGCGGGAGTTGTTCGGAGCGAAGCTCATCAGCCGGGAGGTCTACGACAACATCGAGGCGGACCACCGGCTGGCCGAGAACGCGCTCGAACGCGCGCGCCGCCGGCTCGAGACGGTGGATGACCGCATCGCCCGCACCCGCGTGATCGCGCCGGACGACGGCACCATCCTTTCCG
>CAZSUJ010000048.1:0-24545 GCA_964609925.1 uncultured Chthoniobacter sp.
GAACTCAAGGACGAGACGCGCAAGAAGGGCTCCGCCATCCGCGTGCCCAAGCCGGTGGACATCCGCCAGCAACTCGACCAGTTCGTCATCGGTCAGGACCTCGCCAAGAAGACCCTCTCGGTCGCCGTCCACAACCACTACAAGCGGATCCTCCATCACGCCTCGTCCCGCGAAATCTCGCTGCCCGGCCACGATGACGTCGAGCTCGACAAGAGCAACATCCTCCTCGTCGGCCCGACCGGCTCGGGCAAGACGCTCCTCGCCCGCACGCTGGCCCGCATTCTCGACGTGCCATTCTGCATGGCCGACGCCACCACCCTGACCGAGGCTGGCTACGTCGGCGAGGACGTCGAGAACATCGTCCTCCGCCTCCTTCAGGCCGCCGACTACGACGTGAAGCGGGCCGAGATCGGCATCGTTTACATCGACGAGATCGACAAGATCGGGCGCAAGACGGACAACGTCAGCATCACGCGCGACGTCTCGGGCGAGGGCGTCCAGCAGGCCCTGCTCAAGATCCTCGAGGGCACCACCTGCAATGTGCCCCCTCAGGGCGGGCGCAAGCACCCGCATCAGGAATACATCCAGGTCAACACGGACAAGATCCTCTTCATCTGCGGTGGCGCGTTCGTCGGCCTCGACAAGATCGTCCAGCGCCGCCTCGGTAACCGCGTGCTGGGCTTCCACGCCCGCGGCACCACCGATCCCGCGCCCGCGCCCGTCGCCGCGTCCTCCGCCACCATCCACCAGGTCGAGCCTGAGGACCTGCTCGGCTTCGGCATGATCCCCGAATTCATCGGACGCCTGCCCGTTGTCACCGCGCTCGATCCGCTGACCGAGGATGAGTTGGTCTGCATCCTCACCGAGCCGAAGAACGCGATGGTGAAGCAATACACCAAGCTCATGTCCATGGAGGGTGTCGAGTTGAACATCACCAAGGACGGTCTCCGCGCCCTCGCTGAGCGCGCCGCGAGCAAGGGCACCGGCGCGCGCGCCCTGCGCTCGATGATGGAGAAGATCATGCTCGACGTCATGTATGACGTGCCCAGCCGCGGCGACGTGGCCGAGGTCACGATCAACCGCGCGGTCGTCGAGGGACGCAAGCCGCCGCTCCTGCGCCGCAAGCAGGACAAGGACGCGGCCTGAACTGCATGGAGACGGGGACGCTCGTCCCGGACGTTGCCGCTGGCGCGGGATGTGTGCCGTCGGAGTTCATCGCCAACCCGGCGCCGCTCGTGCTCGACCTCGGCTGCGGCAACGGATCCTTCCTTGCCGCCCTCGCCGCACGCGAACCCGGCGCAAACATCGTCGGCATCGAACGCAAAGCCTACCGCGTGCGCCAGGCCTCGCGCCGCGCCGCGGCCCTGCCCAATGCCGCCGTCGTCGCTGGCGAGGTGGATGAAGTCCTGCGCACCCTCCCGGCCGCCTCTGTCGCCTGCGCCTACCTGCTCTTCAGCGACCCGTGGCCCAAGCGCCGCCACGCCTCGCGGCGTCTCGTGCAGACGGAGTTCCTCGCCGTGCTCGCCTCGCGCCTCGTCCCTGGCGGCGAGTTCTTTTTCGCCAGCGATGCCCGCGACTACTGCCACGCGGCCGGCGGGTTGCTCGCCGAGTGCGGATGGACCGTCGGCGATTGGACGGTCGGCCCCGACTGGCCGCGGACCGAGTTCGAGCAGCGCTTCCTCGCCCGCGGGCTGCCCGTGTGGCGTCTGCGGGCTGTGCGCCCCGCGATGCCATGAGGCCGTTGGACGAAGAGGGATTCGGTCCGGCGGCGCCATCGGCCGACGATGACAATCCGCGTCTGGTCGAACTCATGCTGCAGGTGCGTGGTGGCGACGAGGAGGCGTTCCGGGAGTTGGTCGAGGCGACCGAGGATCGCGTGTTCGGCACGATCGTTAAGCTGCTCGGCGGGATCGAGGGGGCCGAGGATCTGGCCCAGCGGGTTTACCTGCGGATCTGGCAGGCGCGCGAACGCTACGAACCCAGCGCGAAGTTCACCACCTGGATGTTCTCCATCGCCCACCGCCTTGTGCTCAACGAGCGCCGCGGACGCTCCCGCGCCGGCGCGGTGTTCTACCGTCCGGCTGCCGAGGAGACGGTCCCGGAGCCGGTTGCGGCCGATTCGCCATCCGCCTCGGCTGCAGCGGGCGAGTTGGCCCGCGCGATTGATGACGCCCTTGCTTCGCTGCCCGATGACCAGCGCACGGCCGTCGTCCTCCGACGCTACGAGGAGATGCCCTACGAGGAAATTGCCGTCGTGCTCGGCACGACCGTGCCCGCGGTCAAGAGCCTCCTCTTCCGCGCCCGGCAGACTTTGCGTGAAAAACTGGCCGGGTGGATGTGACCGTCCCGGCATCACCACCCCGGAGGGGCGGCTGGCTCAGCGCGTCCAGCGGCCCTTGGACAAACCGGGCAGCCAATCGTTGCGATACATGACCGAGTAGTCGGTCTTGCCGATGGCGCCGATCATGGGAACTCCGGTGGCGCGCCGCCATTTCTTCGACATGCTTTCGCCGGTGTGGCAACCCCAGCTCTTCACAAGGGCCTTCTTGGCGAAGATGCCGCGGTTGATGCGGCCGAGTTCGCTTTCGTGGAGCCAGGATTTCGACCCGCTGTCGATCTCGTTGCTGTAATCGAACATGAAGCACGCCTTGTTCGAATGGAGGAAGAAATCAAGGCTCGCGATCTTCACGCGGTCGCGCGGGTAGCCGGCGTTCAGATGGTTGATCACCGTGTCCGGAGAACTGAACCAGATGAGCCTCACGCCGTGCTTGGGTGCGAGGTTGCTGATCCAGGTGGTGAGGGGGCCTTCGTTCTGGCGCAAGCGGCGCTCGTAGCTCGGCCGGTGCACCAGCCATGTGATGCGGGCGTTCGGGTTCTCGGCTTTGATCTGCTGGAAGCGGGTCACGGACGGACGGATAAAGTTGCCCCACCAACGGTCGTGCGGCGGGTTCTTGAACTTCTCCCACTGGTAAAGCGACGGGCCGCCGCTCACCACGATGTGTTCCGTCTCATAGGCCCGCAGCGGGGCCAGGCCGACGACGAACAGCGAGACAAATAGCAGGGCGGATTTCATGCGGCGCTATGTTCCGCGAAATTTTCCCGCCGGCAAGCGGCTTGTGCGGATTCAGCGCAGCGCGGCCACGGCCTCGGCTGGCGTTTCATACACCGAGAACATCTGGTCGAGCCCGGTGAGTTTGAAGAAATCCTTGATCTCCGGCTTCAGCGCAGCGACCGCGAGCTTGCCGCCCTTCAGCGCGATGCCTTGGGACGGGCGGATGAGCGAGCGGATGCCCACGCTGGCGATGTAGTCCACGCCGCTCATGTCCACCACGATCCCGCGGCATCCTTCGCCGACCGGTTCCATCGCGGCGCGGTGGACCTCGTCGGCGCTCGCTTGATCGAGGCGCCCGCGCAGGGAGAGGACGGCCACGCCGTCTTCGTCGCGACGGAAGATTTTCATGGCGCGCTCTTGGCGGCTGCGACGGCGGCCTCGCGGGTTTCATGCACCGCGTAGGCGGTCATGAACTGCGCGATCTCGAAAAGTTCCTTCACCGCCGGCTGGAACTGGCACACGGCCAGCGTCCCGCCGCCGCGCGACATGCGCCTTCCGGCGAGGAAGAACTCCCGGAACCCGGCGCTGCTCACGTATTCGAGGTCCCGGAGGTCGATGACGAGGTGGCGCGCCCCCGTGCGGTCGAGTTCGCCGTTGAGCAGGTTCTTGAAGTCATTGTAGGTCCCCGTGTCGATGCGTCCGGCGGGGGAGGCGATCAGGACGTCGCCGTCGGTCTCAAACTGGCAGTTCATCGGGCGAATCTGCCCCGCCGCGCGCCGCGCCAGCAAGGATAATCTCCCCGCTTAAGGCATTGCCGCGGGGCGGGGGACGGGGCTAGGAAGAGGTTGCTCATGGCAAGACTTTTCGGGTTGAGGACACTGGCCGGCCAGCTCTCTCTGTGGACGGCCCTCACCGTCTGCGCTGTCCTCATCGTGCTTCTCCTCGTGACCACCTCGATGTCACGACGGCAGATCCTGCGCCAGACGAATACCGAGGCCTTGGCCGAGGTGGAATCCCATGCCACGGAAATCGATGGCTTCCTCGGACAGATGGGGGCGGTGGTCAAGACGATGTCGGCGCTCCAGGCCATGCGCGGCCCCCAACCGCCTCCCCACGTCCTCGAGGAACTTCGTCTGATCATGGACAGCTTCCCCGCCGACCAGTTGTTCGGCGTGTATTACGCGTTTGCCGGGACCGACTACCGCGATCCGATGTCGATGCCGTGGATCGACCGCAACTCGTATCCCGGACCGGTCGTGAACAAGAACGACTTCTCCACGGATACGCCCGACACCGTCTGGTTCTGGGGGCCCAAGAAATCCGGCCGCCTTTCCTTCACCGAGCCCTACTTCGACGACGGCGGATCCGAGGTGACGATGCTCAGCGCGAACGCCCCAGTCTTCAGCCCCGCTGGAGCGTTCTACGGCGTCTCCGGCGTGGACATCACCCTCGAGGCCATCGAACTCATGGTGGCCAAAGCCGACCTCGACATCGGCCAGCAGAACGACGTGCAGGCGGACTTCGCCTACCTCGTCAGCGCGAAAGGCGCGATCATCGTGCATCCGGACCGGACGCTCATGATCGGCAAGGACCGGCCCGGCGCCCACGTCTCGATGCAGCCAGCCGGGGCGCAGATCATGGCGGCCAACCACGGCTTCGCCGCCTACCGCGCCGGCTCGGAGGAGCGCATGGTTTACTGGTCCTCCGTCCCGCTGACCGGCTGGAAGCTCGTCCTCGACGTGCCCTATTCGCTCGTTCTCGCGCCGGTGCGCTCCCTCCTCTGGCGCAACGGCTCGGTTGCTTTCCTCGGCGTGCTGCTGCTGATCTATGTCGTTTCGATCATCGCGCGACAGGTCGCCGCCCCGGTCAACGAGCTGACCCGCGCTGCGGCGGAGCTCGAGTCCGGGCAAAACGCCAGCGAGCGGCTCACGCCGCTTCTCGATCGTCCCGACGAGGTGGGCAACCTCGGCCGCGCCTTCACCCGCATGGCCGACGAGATCCGCCAGCGCGAGGAGAGCCTCGCGGCTTGGAACGCCAACCTCGAGAAGACCGTCTCCGAGCGCACGTCCGAGTTGAAGGCCGCAGTCACCCAGCTCGAGCGGCTGCGGGCGCAGGAACAGGCCGCGTTCTCCGCGCTCCAAGACAGCCAGCAGAAACTGTCCGGCGAACTGGCCGAGGCCGCGGCCTACGTGCAAAGTGTGCTGCCCCCGCCGCTGACCCAAGGGCCCGTGCGCGCCGAGTGGGCCTTCGAGCCGTCCTCGGCGCTCGGCGGTGATGCGTTCGACTACGGCCCGCTGCCCGGCCGCGCGGATTTCGAAATCTGCCTGCTCGATGTGTGCGGCCACGGCGTCGGCGCCGCGCTGCTTTCCATCAGCGTGCTCAATGTCCTGCGCGCGGAATCGCTGCCCGGGGTGGATTTCCAAGACCCCGGCGCCATCCTGGCCGGCCTCAACACCGCGTTCCCCATGGAGCGCAACCGCGAGATGTTCTTCACCGCTTGGTGCGGTATCTACGACCACCAAGCCCGCCTCATGCGCTTCGCCGGGGGAGGACACCCGCCCGCCGTGCTGCTCCTCGCCGACGGCTCCACGCAACTGCTCTCCGCCCCCGGTCCGGTCATCGGGGCGTTGCCCGGCATGCGCTTCAAGACGCACGAGTCGTTGATCCCCGCCGGAGCGCGGCTCTTCGTCTTCAGCGACGGCGCCTGCGAGATCGAGCGGGCCGACGGCACCATGCTCACCCACTCCGACTTCCGCCAACTGCTCGGACGCGCGCCGCGTGAGGGCGCGGTGGCTTGGATCATGGCCGAACTGCGCGCTGTGAACCGCAAGAAGGTTTTCGACGACGACGTGTCGTTGGTGGAATTCTCTTTCCCATGAAGTCCGTCGCCACCTTCCTTTCCGACCGCGCCGAACTCGCGCGGCTCGAGCCGTTCACCGCGGACTTCGCCCGCGCCGCCGGACTCGGCGACCGCGACCTCTTCGCCTTGCAGGTCATCGTCGAGGAACTCGTGACCAACGTGATCGACTACGGCGGCGTGCCCGAGGGCGAGTTGGCGGTCGAGGTCGAACTCGAGACCGACGGCAACCACCTCCACATGCGCTTCACCGACCGCGGCCGGCCCTACAACCCGCTCGAGCGCGAAGACCCCGACACCACCCTCCCGGCCGAGGAGCGCCCCATCGGAGGTCTCGGCATTTTTTTCTGCAAGAAACTGACCGAGGCTCAGGAATACCGGCGGGAGCCCGGGGCTAACGTGCTGACCCTGCATCGGGTCATCAACAGCGAGGCGTGACGTCCGGTGCGGGTGGCCGCGTGGGGCTACCTCGTTCTGCCTCCTTCCCTGATTTGAAAAAACAATTCTCAAACCCCTTGACTCCCCCGCGCAACCGTTCAGGGTGCGCCGCGTGAAACGTCTTCTCCATCTCAAGCCGGCAGTGCTCGCACTGGTTCTCACCTGCATGTTTCTCGGCAAAGCGCAGGCCGCATGGTCCCCAGCGACGCTGGAGCAGATCGGGGTTCCTTATTACAGATATGTGGCCACTATCTACGCGACCGTTCAGCCGATTTACCTTCCGGGTGGCGCTGCTGCGGCGGCGGTCCAAAGCTTTGGTCCCAACGTCGCGGGGTATGCTTTCAACACATCGGAAGGGGCCAACACGAACTTCGCTCTCCAACAGACGGGGATCGCGCAGCAAAACTATTACCAATATCTGGGCGAGCTGCTAGGCTACCAAAACTACCTGAATCCCACCTACGCCCAGCAACTCGAGAGCTTCTACTCTTCCTATGGCGGCCAGTTGTTTACCTACTATCTCTCTTTGGCTAGTTTCTATCAGAGCTACTATTCGGCCAACGCCACCTACTACGAGAACCTGATCTTCTAGGCCGGCCGCCCGGCCTCCGGTCACGCAAATTGAAAAGCACAGCCGCAGCGACGTGAACCGTCTCTGCGGCTGTTTGCTTGCTTCTCCCAGATACAATTCGCCATGAAACAACTGACCTGGATTCTTCTGCTGGTGATCACCGCGGTCGTGTTCTGGTTTCTCGGCAGCACGCGAGGACGTGACGACGCCGTGGCAAAGGCTCCCGCCGGAGCTGTGGCTCCCCCCTCGGTTTCCACGCCATCGACCACCTCAGCGCCTTCGCCTGTTCTTCCGGTGCCGCCCGGATTGGAGCCTTCTCCGGGCATTCCCGCGGGCCTCGCGCAGCAGTTCCTTGAGTCGCGGGCGCGCAACCGGGACATGATGATGCAGCCCTTCGGCATGCTGCTGGAGGATTTGGGCTTCGAACCCGGCGCGCAGGCCAGCGCGATGGCGGCCATCAAGGAACACGATGAACTGGTGGCCGCGCAGATGGCGGCCTCGCTGCCTCCCAATGGCAAGCCGCCGACCATTGCGGAGATGCAGGCGCAGGACCGCGCACGGGACGCCAAGCTAAAGGCCGCGCTGGGCGAGGAGGGCTTCGCCAAGTATCAGGCCAATGTGGACACCATTCCGGAGCGGTTGGCCCTCGCCTCTCTCGAACACCGCCTCGGTCAGGCCGGCCTCTCCCTCACCGACCAGCAGGCCGAGCAGGTCTTGGACGCCATGATCCAAGCTGCGCGCAGCGGCACCACGCCTCTGCCCTCCACCGTGCCCGACCCGGGGCAGTCGATGACGCCGTTCGTGACCAAGAACCCCACCCAGCGCTTCGAAGATGTCGCCGCCGCCCTGACCCAAACCGCCACCAACCTCACCCCGCGCCAGCAGGCGGTCGTCAGTGAATTCATCAACCAGACCAAGGAACTCCGCCGCAGCCTTCCCGGCCCGCGGCCCTAACCGCTGGTCCGGTTGGAGGCCTGAAAATATTTCTTGCACACGCAAGACTTTCAGTATTTACTGAAACTATGAGCAAGGAGACGGAGCCCGGAAGCCTGACCAGCGCGCGCGAGGATTTCGTCTCCCAGTGGGGCACGATTGGCAGTGCGTGGGGGATCAACCGGACGATGGCGCAGATCCACGCGCTTCTCCTCACGGCGCCGGTCGCTCTGAGCACGGATGAGATCATGCAGGAACTCCAGATCAGCCGCGGGAATGCGAACACCAACCTACGCGACCTGGTCGGCTGGGGCTTGGTGCGGCCGGTCCTCAAGAAGGGTGAGCGACGCGAGTATTTCGAGGCGGAGAAAGACATCTGGAAGATGTTCTGCATCATCGCCCGGGAGCGGAAACGCCGTGAGATCCTGCCCGCCATGGACGTGCTGCAGGGCTGCGCCGAGAGGACGCGGTCCATCAAGACACCGGAGGCCCGGGCGTTCCACGATCAGATGCAGTCCCTCCTCGAGTTCCTCCGGCTGGGAGAGCGCGTGCTCGAGCATATCGCCGGGTCCGAACAGAGCCGCATCCTCAAACTGGCCGCCAAGATGATCCGGTGACGCCCCCTTTTTTGCCCTGAACTTTCACAAATTCCCGAAACAACAAAACACACAGAAACCATGAACAACATCATCCTCACCTACAGCCTCTACCTCGCGTTCAGCGTCACGCTGACCGTGTGGGTGGCCACGACGCTCTCCAGGAACGGCCTGGCCTTCCTCGTGGACTGCTTCCACGGCAACCGCAGCCTCGCCGAGAGCGTGAACCATCTTCTCGTCGTGGGTTTCTATCTCATCAACCTCGGTTTCGTCGCCCTGTTCCTGCGGATCGGAGGCGAAGTGCTGGGGGCCCGCGAGGTGTTCGAGGCGCTGGCGGGCAAACTCGGCGTGGTCCTGCTCGTGCTGGGCTTGATGCACTTCTTCAACCTCCTCATCTTCGCCAAGGCGCGGAAAGCCGCCCTGCGGCGGCAACCTCCAATGGTGCCCCGCGTCTGAGGACCACGACCATGAAACTCACGAAGCGCATTCTCGGGAGCATCCTGTCCGTGGTAGTTGGTTGGCTGGTCTGCACGCTGGTGTGGGCTGGAGGGATTGCGGTCATCAGCCTCAGCGAAGGGGGTGTTGTGCAGGCGGTGGCAGCCGGTCTCGGTTTTTCGGTCTTTGTCGGGGCGGTGTGCGGGGTCTTCGCCCTGGTTGCGTGGTTGGGAGCCTTCGTGTGGATCTACCTCTTTCTCCCGGAGTCCTCCCGGTTGTGGGTTTGGTGGAGAGCCGCGCTCTTCGGTGCCGCAGTCGGAGTGGTGGTCGTCGCCGCGCCTTTTGTTTTGCTCGGTGATGCCAACTTCTTGTCGTTGCTCGCGTTCGCTCCATCGGCGGCGGTCACTGGTGGAACTGCCGCCGCATTCGCCTCCATCACGCGGCCCTTCTTCTTCAAGCCATGAAGATCGTTCTCGCCGGCGGCAGTGGACAGGTCGGGCGGATCCTTTCCCGGGCCTTCGTCCGAGCGGGGGACGAGGTGGTCGTGCTCAGTCGTTCGCTGGATTCACAAGCAAGAGGCGTGCGGTTTGTGCGTTGGGACGGCAAGAACTCCGGGCCATGGGTGACGGAGATCGATGGATGCGATGCCGTCATCGGGTTGGCCGGACGGAGCGTGAACTGCCGGTATACCAAGAGGAACCGGCAGATCATCCGCGACTCCCGCGTTGATTCGGTGGTCGCTCTCGGCACCGCCATTCGCCAGTGCAGCAATCCTCCTCCGGTTTGGCTCCAAGCAAGCACCGCCACCATTTACGAGCACACCCACGGGGCTCCGAATGATGAGGAACACGGACGTCTCGGCGGTGACGAGCCCGGCGCTCCGGACACGTGGCGTTTCAGCATCGAGGTGGCCAAGGCTTGGGAGCGCGCGATGCCGCTCGACCTCGCCGCCACGCGAACGGTGCTCCTGCGCTCGGCTATGGTCATGAGTCCCGATGGCGGGGGAGTTTTCGACACGTTCCTGCGCTTGGTGCGTCTCGGACTTGGCGGCACCATCGGCGACGGTCGCCAGTTCGTGTCGTGGATCCACGAGGCGGACTTCGTCCAAGCAGTCCGCTTTCTCATCGCGCGTGAGGACTTTGCCGGTCCGGTGAACCTCGCTTCGCCGAACCCGATCCCCAATCGGGAGTTCATGAGTGTCCTGCGGGCGGCGCAGGGAGTGCCGTTCGGGCTTCCGGCGTTCGGGCTTATCCTTGAAGTGGGTGCGGTGTTGTTCGGGACCGAAAGCGAACTTGTGCTCAAGAGCCGCCGCGTCGTGCCCGGGCGGCTGCTCGCGGCCGGCTTCAAGTTTTCGTTTCCCGAGTGGGAGGATGCCGCGAGGGAACTCTGCCGGCGGGCTGAAAGTGAGCGATCATGACGAGACTGATCGCTCGGACAGTCTTGGAATTGCCGATGTCTCACTGCTTTGATTTGGTGCGTGATGTTGGTGTCCATTGTGCCACATCAACGGCAATCGCAGCCGAGGCTGTTGGCGGCCGACTGTCCGGTTTGGCGGGGCCGGGGGATCAGACGCGGTGGTCCGCGCGCTTCTTCGGACTGAGTTGGGAATTGACGATGCAGATCACGCAGTTCGAACCTCCCGTCTTCTTCACGGAGGAGATGGTGGAAGGACCCTTCCGGGTGTTTCTGCACTGCTACCGATTCCGGTCCCTGGGGGGGCGGGAGACATTGTTCGAAGACGACTTCCGCTTTGAGAGCCCTTGCAGCGTTCTTGGACGCACGATGGATTTTTTGGTTTTGAGGCAGAGGCTCGCGCTAGCGCAGGCGGCCAGGATGGAGGGGTTGCGGATTATCGCCGCTCGCGGGTGGAAGGCATGACAAGTTTTTGGGGCCGAATGCCTCGATTTTGTCGTTCCGTGGCGGGGGGTGCGGCGTGGAATGAAGTGATGTGAGAAACAGCGGCGGAGTGTGTGTTGGCGGCGCGGGCGGTCCTGGGCACGCGGGACGGGATTGCGCGGATGGATTTCGAGCGCGGCCGCGAAGACGACATGACCCGGTCGCCGTGTTGCGTGAACGGCCGACTCAGGTTGCCTTGGCCCGGTGGAACGTCGCGGTGTGGCCGACGAGGAGGACGAGGGTGGCGCCAGTTCGGCTGGCCAGCTCGCGGGCGAGAGGCTTGCGCTGGTCCTTGAAGTCGCCGAAGCGCAGTTTGACCAGCCCATGGTCCTGCAGCGCTTGGTCGAGGGCGGCGACGAGGTTGTCGGTCAGCCCGTCGTGGCCGAGGTGCAGGACGGGCTTGAGGAGTTGGGCCCGGGCCTTGAGTTCGCGCAGCCGGTTCACGCGAAGAACGGGTTGTTGGCCTTCTCGAGCGCGACGGTGGTCAGCGGGCCGTGGCCGGGGCAGAGGATGGTGTCGTCGGGCAGTCCGAGGATCTCCCGCCTTATGGTGGCGAGGGTCAAAGGATAATCTCCGCGCACGCCGCCGATGGATCCCGCGAAGAGGGCGTCGCCCACGATGGCAGCCTGCACGGTGTGGCCCTCGATGATGAAGGTGGCGCCGCCGGGGCTGTGGCCGGGGGTCAGACGGGTGCGGATGAAGTGGCGTCCGACGTTGAAGTAATCGCCGGGGCGGAAGTTCTTCGTGCCGGGCACGGGTTCCGCCTCGGACGACCAGGCCTCGACATCGAGTTCGCGTGTGAGTTCGTCGAGGGCGGCGATGTGGTCGGCGTGGCTGTGGGTCAGGAACAGGGCGACGATGTCGAGATCCTCGCGCTCCACGAGTTCGAGGATGGGCGCGGCGTCAGCTCCGGTGTCGAAAATCGCGCCGACACGCTTGTCGTGGTCCCAGACGACGTAGGCATTGACCGTCATGTCGCCGAATGCGGTCGCGACCGGCACGAGGTTGGCGGGGTGGGGGACATCGGGTCGGTAGGCACCCCGGGCCACGCGGGCCAGGGCGGCAGGATCGAGTTGCAGGGCGCCGGCGAGGGCGCGGGCGTCGGCCTCGTCGAACTCGCCCGCAAGGAGGGCGCTGACGGAATCCTCCGTGAGGCCGGACTTTTCGGCTGCGTCGGCTGCGGCGAGGCCGAGTCCGCGGAGGGCCTTGCCGAGGATGTCGGCTGCGTTGTCTTCGAGGTTGGTCATGCGAGGTTGCGTTTCAATTGGTGGCGCAGGATGAGGTAGAGCGCGCCGAACATGGCGAGGGAGGACACGACGAGGACGCCGGTGTTGAAGACGAGGACGCCGGCGCGGATGCCGAAGTATTTCTTCTCCGGTCCGAAGAAGACGTTGAGGAAGCGGCTCTCGCGGTAGTCGCTCTGCTCCATCTCGGCCTTGTTCACGAGGTCGGTTGTCTTCTGGTTCACGAACAGGCGCTCGGCGGTCACACCCGGCGGCGGGGGTTGGAGGAGTTCGGCGGTGAGCGGGGCGCCGTCGATCACGCGGTCCATCGCCTTCATGCGCGCCTCGACGGCAGAGGTGTCGGGGCCGTGGAGACCGGAGAGCGCGGCGAGCAGTTCCTTGAGGTCCTCGAGGCGGTCCTCCTGCGCGGAGTCGAGCGTGGGGCGGCGGGCGAGATCATTGATCTGGCGCTGGATGCGTTCCTGGCGTCCGGTCAGCGGATTCAGCTTGGCCTGCGCGTGGACGAGGGCCTCGTAGGACCAGCGCATGGGCATGAACTCGCAGATGAGCGGCACCTGCAGGTCGCTGCGCGGCGCGGTGGCGTCGGGATTCTCCGAGAACCAGCGGCTGATCGAATAGACGAAGTCGAGGTTGCGGTTCATCTCCTCGTATTTGATGAGGGCGCCGCCGAGGATGATCTGCGGGATCAGGACGATCGGGATGATGTTGACGGCCGTCTTGCCCTCGGTGGCGAGACTCGAGATGAGCAGGCCGATGGCGATGCCGCTGACCGAGGTGAGGACCATGGCGGCGAGGAAGATCCAGAACATGCCCCGCACCTCGAGGAGGTGGTTTCCGATGACGATGAAGAGCACGCATTGCACGACGGCGAAGAGCGAGAGGGTGAGGACCTTGGCGAGGATGTAGTAGCCGAGGCGGACGTTGAGGTTCCGCTCGCGTTGGAGAACCGGGCGATCGCGGATGATGTCGTCCACGCTGTTGGTGAGGCCGAGGAACATGGCCACCACGAGCGCGAGGAAGAGGTAGGTGGGGATGTGGAACGAGGAGGCGAAGTCGTAGCTGCCCTGTTCGGTGTAGCGCAGCACGGTGCCGATGAGGGCGGCCAGCAGCGGGGCCTCGACCATGGTGGTGAGGAGGTTGGCGCGGTTGCGCAGCTTGCTGATGAAGGCCCGCAGGAGGAGCGTGCGGAATTGCAGGAACTCCTCGCGCAGGGACGCGCGCCACGAGCGGTGCGGTTCGGCCAGCGTGCCCTGCCCCTCGGGCGTGGGCGGCTCGGCCGCGGGTTGCCGCACGTCGCGCATGAGGCGCCAAGCCTCGAATTTGTCGCGCCAGAACTCCGGCGAGTAGCGCCGCACCGGGACAAGCTGGCTGCGGTCATTCTCCTCGTAGATCACGTCGCCGCCGAGGTCGCGCAGCGGGGTTTCGAGCACGTCGAAGACGAACTCGGGCCGCGTGGTCCCGCAGGCCGGGCATCCGCCGAGCGGCGTGCCGAAGTGCTGCTGGTGCTCCGCCTCGGCGAAGTAGGACAGCATCTCGGGCGGGGTGCCGAAGAAGACCATCTTGCCGCCGCGGTCGAGCAGCATGGCCTTGTTGAACATCTGGAAGATCTTCGAGCTGGGCTGGTGGATCGTGACGATGACGATCTTGTTGTGGGCCATGGCACGGATGATCTCCATGACGTGCTCGGAATCCTTGGAGGACAGTCCGGAGGTGGGCTCGTCGAAGAGGTAGATGTCGGCCGAGCCGATCATGTCGAGGCCGATGTTGAGGCGCTTGCGCTCGCCGCCGCTCAGCGTCTTCTTGTGCGTGGCGCCGACCACGCTGTCCCGCCGCTCGTTGAGCCCGAGCTCGGCCAGCTTGCCGTCGATGCGGCGCGAGCGCTCGCGGCGGGAGAGGTAGGGCGAGCGGATGGCCGCAGCGAACTCGAGATTCTCGCCGATGGTGAGGTGCTCGTCGAAGGCGTCGAACTGCGGGATGTAGGTGACGTATTGCTTGAGCGCCTCGAAGTTCTCGTAGAGCGAGACGCCGTTGAGGAGGACCTCGCCGCGGACGGGAGGGAACTGTCCCGCGAGGGCGCGCAGGAGGCTGCTCTTGCCGCAGCCGCTCGCGCCCATCACGCAGATCATCTCGCCGCGGGTCGCCGAGAAGCCGACCCCGTCCACGCCGAGTCCGCCACCCTTGAAACGGCAGACGAGGTCGCGGACGTCGAGATGGTGGATGACGTTCCGCTCCTCCTCGAGGAGGCGCTCGGAGAAGTTGCAGCGCAGGGCCTGGTTGGCGTCGATCTGGATGATGTCGCCGTCGGCTAGCGGCGACTCGTTGCGCACGGGGGTTTCACCGACAAGGATCGGGTGCTCGCTCTTGAGGATTTCAAGCCGGCCCACGAGGCGGTCGAAGTCGCAGAAGATGCGGAGGAGGACCTCGCCGCCCGCACCCGGAGCCAGCAGGATGTCGTCCTCGTCGAGCAGGGACGGGTTGTTCGAGACCAGGTAGGTTGTCTTGGATTGCTTGAGGTGGAAGCGTCCGCCGTAGGAGCGCGCGTGACGGCGCAGGTCGCTGAGGGCGAGTTCGGTGTCGTTGTCGAAGATGATCTTCTCCTCGAGGGTGGCGTCGACGCGGCGGCCCGCCTGAAGGCGCACCCCGGCGAGGGTGGCCGGGACGTCGCGCAGGGCGATGACGAGGATGCCGAGGCCGAATCGGACCTCGAGGCAGCTGTCGCGCGTGCGGCTCTTCTCGAGCTGGATCTCGTTGTCGTTCGTCACGGTGACGAAGATCTGGGCGAGGGAGACGTTCTTCTTCGCGTTGAAATAGAAGACGAGGTCCTGATGGGTGAGCACCTTCTCGTCAACGACGATGCGCTGGCCCGGATAGACGCGGGAGAATTCCTTGGGCTTTAGCGCGCGGCCCTGCACGGAGACGGGGTGATCGCAGAGGTTCTTGACGAGGACGAGGTCGCCGTGGCGGTAGGCGGCGAGGCGGTTCTCGCCGGTGAGTTCGCGCAGGTGCACGTCGGCATCGGGCTGTGATCCGAAGGTGATGACCTCGAGCGGCGTCGAGTCGGGAACAAAGAACTCGCCGCGCGGGTTCGGCGTGTCGCTGTTGAGCTGGTAGACGATGTCGATTGCCTGGGCCGCCGTGCCGAGCTGCTCCATGAAGGAGTAATAGGCGGCCATATTGTCCGTGTTCATCCCCGCCCGGTGGACGAGGTCGTAGAGCTGGATGCCGAGGAGAATCTTGCGGTCCTCGCTCAGCTTGTTCCGCAGTTCGCGGGCCATCGCGCCGAGGTCGGGCTTCTCGCGGAGGGCCTGGCGGAACAGCTGCCTCAACTCGGAATAGACCGCCTCCGGGTAGTCGTAGCGCAGGAACCCGAGGCTCGAATCGATCTCCTCCTCGAGCAGTTCGCCGTCCACCCGCGCGAAACCGGCCAGCACCTTGATGAGCAGGGGTAGCAGGTTCGGGCTCTCGGCCACGGTGCGGGGGCGTCGCAAGGCCCGCCGCAGGAGCGACTCCCCGGCACGGCGCGCGCGGTAGAAGTTCCGCAGCGTGCCCTCGAGACGGCGGCCAAGGCCGGTCTCGGGCGGAGTCTCCATGACTGACATGGCGGGAAATTATCCCTGCCGGCGCGCTGCGGCAAAGCCTTTGCACAAGTCGTGAATTGCCCTGCGCGCCTGTTTGACGTTCTATCTACCTCCCTTTCTTCCACGCCATGCCCCGATCAAAGCCCTCACCCGCCCCAACCCGAATGCCCGCCCTCGAGGACGTGCGCGTGCGCCGTTGGTCGCGACTGGTCCCGCCGCGCGCCATCAAGCGCGAGCTGCGGGCCGGCGCGAAATGCGCGGAGACCGTGGCGCTCGGACGCGCCGAGGCGCAGGCCATCCTGCACGGCCGGGACACGCGCTTCCTCGCCATCGTCGGTCCGTGCTCGATCCACGACCCGCAGGCGGCGCTCGACTACGCGCGGCGGCTGGCCGCGTTGCGGGCCGAACTCTCGGACTCCGTCTGCATCCTCATGCGCGTCTACTTCGAGAAGCCGCGGACCACCGTCGGGTGGAAGGGGCTGATCAACGACCCGCACCTCGACGAGTCCTTCGACCTGCAGGCCGGGCTGCGATTAGCGCGCGGGATCCTGCGCGACATCACCGCGCTCGGACTGCCCGCGGCGACCGAGTTTCTCGATCCGATCGTGCCGCAATACATCGCCGACCTCGTCAGCTGGGCGGCCATCGGCGCGCGCACGACCGAGTCCCAGACCCATCGCGAGATGGCGAGCGGCCTCTCCATGCCGGTCGGCTTCAAGAACAGCACAGATGGCAGCGTGCAAACGGCGCTCGACGCCCTCCTCTCCGCCCGGTCCTCGCACAGTTTCCTCGGCATCGACGAGGACGGCTTCAACAGCGTGGTCACGACGACGGGCAACGCGGACAGTCATGTGGTCCTGCGCGGCGGACGCGAGGGGGCCAACTACCGCTCGCGGCACACGGCCGATACCGAGCGCCGTCTCCGTGCGGCCGGCCTGCAGCCGGGCTTCATGGTGGATTGCAGCCACGCCAACTCGGCGAAGAACCCGCGACGTCAGGGCCTCGCCTGGCGGAGTGTCCTGAGCCAGCGTCGGCGCGGACGGACCTCCATCATCGGCGCTATGCTCGAGAGCAACATCGAGGAGGGGAGTCAACCGGTATCGTCCGACCGCTCGCGCCTGCGCTACGGCGTGTCGGTCACCGACGCCTGCCTCGGCTGGGAGGACACGGAGAAGTTGCTCCGCGCCGCGGCGGCGAGCGAGCGCGCAGGGGAGGGTCCCATCCGTCCGGCCGTTCGGTGACGACCACCGACACGCCTTTGCGCGAGGCGGCTTGGGCCGCCCTGGACTTCGAGAGCGCTGGCCTCGCGCCGGGACGGACCGATGAGCCTGTGCAGGTCGGCATCGTCGGATGGACTGGCGTGGACGTGGCGGGAGCGGAATCGTTCCGCAGCTACATCGCGTCGCCCGCCCGCATCACGCGCGAGGCGAGGGCTGTTCACGGCATCCGCGACGCGGATCTGGCGGGGGCACCGTCCATGGTTGCGCTCTGGCCGGAGTTCCGCAGACGCCTCGCCGGGCGCGTGATCGTCGCGCACGGCGCCGGGACCGAGCGGCGTTTCCTGCGTGCGTTCCCGCTGCACGGTTTCGGTCCGTGGCTCGACACCCTCGCCCTCAGCCGTGCCGTGTGGCCGGATCTGCCGGATCATGCCTTGGGGACCATCGCTTCCAGTCTCGGGCTCGAGGCCGCGATCCGTGCGGCCTGCCCTGGTCTGGATTGGCACGACGCGTTGTTCGATGCGACCGCCTGTGCCGTCTTGCTGCGGCATGTTGCGACCGCCCCGGAGTTCAAGGACGTGACGGTGGGCCAGGCCATCGCCCTCGACCCCTCGCTTTACCACGAACGGCGGCGCCTGCTTCGCGCCGCGCGGGATGGCGGCTGGGAGCAGGGGTGAGCGCGGGCCGCCCGCCCTCGATCCGCTCTCAGCGCCCTGCCGGATTCAACTTGGCGAGGGTCGTCTTCGCTTGCCGCACGGCCTGTCCGTCCAGCGAGCGGATCTCCAGCGCGATGGTGGGGTCTTCAGCAGCCCAATCGATTTCGATCCACCCGAAGTTCGGCTTTCCATAGGGGAACTCGGTGCCGACGCGGTAGCGGTTTACCTCCTCCGACTTGCCGCCTTGGTTCAGCGCGCTGGCGGTTACATCGTAGAGAGGGTAGGGCGGGCCGCCCTCCGCTCCGGCCGGGAGCATCGAGATGTCCGCCGTGTGCCGGTCGCCGCTCAGGAAGATCACGCCGCCGGCATTCTGGCGGATCAACTCCAGCAACCGCTGCCGCTCGCGGGGCAGGTTGCCCCACTTCTCCCAACCATGCTGGTCCGGGATCACTTGGATGCTCGAAACGATCAACCGAATCTCCGCGGGGACGGCTAGCTGCTCGGCCAGCCATTCCCATTGGTCGGTTCCTAGGATCGTGGAGTCGCTCTCCGGATCTGGAAGATAGGGCCCGTTCCACCGGCCTTTCTCCGTCCGCAGCTTTTCGAACGAGGTGTCGTCCATCCTCTTGATCGGCCCGCGGAACCATCGCGTGTCGAGCAGGATCACCTGCACGCGCCGGCCCTCCGGTCCGAAGACCTTCGCGTCGTGAATCCCCCCGCGCTCACGGAGGGGGGACGATGCCGGCGTGCCAAAGAAGTCCATGAATGCGTCCTTCGCGGCCTGCTTGCCCTCCCATTCCGCCCCGGCGTCGTTCTTGCCGTAGTCGTGGTCGTCCCAAGTTCCGATCACGGGGCACGAGGAGCGCAACGCGGCGAAGCCGGGGATGGCGGCCAGGCGGTCGTAGGACTCCTTGAGCACCGCAGGATCCGCGCTGTCCGCATAGACATTGTCGCCTGCGAAGATGAAGAGTTGCGGGTCCAAGCGCCGGATCGTCTCCCAGATCGGCTGGTCCTTTTTTTCGTTCGAGCACGAACCAAAAGCGATGCGACTCAACGGATCCCCGGCTGCGTGCAGGAGCGATGGCGCAAGGAGAAGAACGGCGAGGGTGGTGGCGATCCGGAGTTTGGACATGGTGCGTGGGAGATTGCCGACGAGCCTACCAAGTGGCGGCTGGATGGCGACCGAGAAGCGGTTGGTGGTCGTCCTCGGCAACAGGGCGATGCTTGCCGAGCCGCCATGACGTCTCGCCAATGAACGGGCCTCTTGCCTTCGTGCCGCGGCAGCGATCTCTCCTCTCGCGCCCGAGTGCAAAACGAAAGCTACTCCAGCATCGTATTCCACCCATTTGTCCGGAAAACGTCTGACAGTGTCTTCCCCTTTTCGAGAATTGCCGAATTTGTGGCCGTTGATTGTCCGTGTCTGTAAACTGTCCGAAGCCGCAATCCGGTGTGTTTGGCGGCAAGAGAATATGTAAATTATTGATAAATAGATATTTACAGATCTTGAGGCGACCAGACAACATTTTGACAGACCCCACATTTTTTTCTTGCGAAGCCAGCGAATGGGCCCTAATTTTTTGTAAAGCTGTCCTCAAAAACATCTCGTCTAACCCCACCACCCCTCCCGTCATGATCCGTTCCTCCTCCCTCGCACATCCGTATTCTGTCCGCTCCTGCTCGCAGCTTTTCAGCCCAGTTCAGGCTGCCGGCCGCAGGCCTGCGGCCAGCCTCGTCATGCCGATCCTTTGGGCATTACTGCTGATCTGCGCGCCGGCGGGTTTTGCCCAAACGATATTCGATTGGAAAAGCGACGCTCCTGATGCGAACTGGACCCAAGGCGCCAGTGGCGCACGATGGTTCGGCGGCATCCCAGGAACGAACTACTTCGACAACCCGCCCTTCGGCGTGTTGCGCTTCAACAACAACCACCAGACCCTAATGACCAACAATGTAGGGGGCACTTACGGCATGCACGGCATCATCTTTGGTTCCTCCGCCACGGCTGTTCGCACCTTGACGGGAAACCCCATGCAGTTATTCGACTTCGGCGATGCCGATCCTTACATCCAAAACGACTCGACCAATACCCACGTCATCAGCCTCAACCTAACCGGCGATGGCACTGCTGCGGACCCGCTCCAAATTCGCCTCAACTCATCAGGCGGCATCACTTTCAATGGCACGATCAACAACAACGGCAGCTGGATCGACATCACCGGCACCACCACGAGTAACAACAGCCCCACCGTGACCTTCAACGGGGTGATCAGCGGGTCGGCCGGGATCAACAAGCTGAACGCCAACACGGTGGCCATCTTTGCCGCGACCAACACCTACACCAATCTCACCCAGGTCTCTGCGGGTAGGCTGATTATCACCAATGGTGGCGGGATCGCGGCCGCCAGCGCCGTGCAAATCAGCAACGGGGCCAGGCTTGTCGTCAACCGCGTCACTAATGCCGTTTTCAGCAACGCTGCCATCGCCAATATCGTCCTCAGCAACACCATCAGCGGCCAAGGTGGGGTCCAGAAGGGCGGGGCGACTGGGCATCTCACCCTCGCCGCGTCCAACTCTTACACCGGCGGCACGTTCATGGTCGGGGGCAACTTGATCTCCGGGACCAACGGGTCTTTCGGTCTTGGCGTGCTAAGTTATGCCGAGCAAAACACGACGGCGCGCCTCTATCTGAACGGCACTACGAATACAGTCACCGGTATAACTTTTGGTTCCAGCACCCAGAACCAGGTGATTGCAAACGAAGCCGCCAGCACTGTCGGCCGTCTTATCATTGACCAGTCGAGCGGCAGCGCAAACGCATTGACCAACACATTCATCCGCGACGGGGCTGGCACACTGACGCTGACCAAGAATGGTGCCGGCACTCTCAACCTCTTCAACCTCGGCACAAACGGTGGCACCTACTCGGGCGGCCTCACGGTCAACGCCGGCACGGTCAGGGTAAGCACGAATGCCGTTTACGCCCTCGGTTCCGGGGGCATCACGTTGGCTGGCGGCACTCTGGAATATGCCACCAACGTCGCTACGACCGTCACCAATGCCGTCAGCCTGTCTGATTCCACGACCAGCACCTTTACCAACATCGCGGGTGGTGTCTTCACCTTCGGCACTAATATCACGGGGAGCGGCACCCTGGCCAAAACGGGAGCCGGCACACTTCAACTTGGTGGCGTGAACACCTTCAATGGACTGAATGTGAATGAAGGCACCGTGTTGGCATCCGGGGCCGCGAATATCCTTAACGGTGTGACAAATATCACCCTTGGTGGTGGGACGCTACACCTCAGGAGAGATGGGGGAACCAATACCCTCAACGGTCCAAGCATCACCGTCAGCTCGGCCAGCACTCTCGTCTGGCAGAACACAAACACGACCACGAATGGTGTGCTGAACATCAACTCTCCCGGCTTGCTCGCACTCAACGCCAACCTGACCGTGAGCAACATCTCAACACCATCAAGCATGGTCAACCAGATCAACTGGCAACGTAGCATGACCGGCTCGGGAGATTTGATCGTCAGCACCTACAACAATATCTCCAGCAGCGCTGACAATTACTCCACCGGGCGCGTCCAGTTGAGTGTAGATCAGTCTGGTTGGAATGGAAATCTCGTGGTGGCGCGGGGAACCGCCAATTGGAACACAACGAATACTGGCAGTGGGGGTATCGTCCTCGGCACGACCGCGGACGCCTTCGGTGCAGGCATGCAATTCAATCTTGGTAACGCCAACAGTGCTTCACCACACATCATCTCTAACGCTGTCACCGTGCGCTCGGGCGGGTTCCGCTCAATCAAACTGTCGGCCGGCCAAGATTTCTCGGTCACCTTGACGAAAAATGTGAACTTGGAAGGCAGCCTTAACTTGGACTCCAGCTCCAGTGCTAACCAATCACTCACCCTCAGCGGCAACATCTCCGGCGTGGGTGGTGTGGATGTCACTCGCTCTACTGGAACCCAAAGCAGAGTTGTCTTGAGCGGCAGTAACAACTACACTGGTGCGACGACGGTCACCAGCGGCAGGCTTGAGCTGAATTCTACCACGGGTTCCGCTGCGGGTGGAACCACCTCGGTCTCCGTGGCGAGCGGGGCGACACTTCTCATCTCCCAATCCGAACAGGTCAACAACAGTGCCGCGGTAACGCTGTCCGGCGGGACGATCCAGCGCGGTTCGGGGGTCACCGAGCAGATGGGCGCGCTGGACCTCACGACGGCTTCGACGATCAACTTCGGCACCGGCACCGCGGGGACGCTCAGGTTCGGCATCTACGAAGGGAACGCCACACCCGACTTCAAGCTCACCGTCTCGAATTTCGCCTTGGGCAACAAGCTGGTCTTCGGCAACGACATCAGCTCGTGGTTTACCACCGCGTCCTACACCGGCACGAGCTTCACCAGCACATGGCTCGACATCAGTGGCATGGAGGCCAGCGCCTTCGGCGGCTTCACGGCTGGCTGGGACAGCGGCACAAGTTCCTTCACCATCACCTCCGTTCCCGAGCCCTCGACCGTCCTGGCTGCTCTCGGACTTTCCGGCCTGATGCTCTGGGGTCCTGTTCGTCGCCGGTTCGGTCGGCCTCGCCAGTAAGCAACTGGGCCACGGGCACGGCCTGCCTGTTGACGGAACGGCGGCTTCAGCCGCCGATCGTCGATGCGTTGCGCTGTCGAGCGATCTGCGTTCGTCTGGGGTGCGAACTCCATCGCGGTTCGCTCTCAGAGGGTGCGCACCGCACGAGCCGCCTGAAAAACGACACGGCGCAACTCACGTCGTTCAAACGATTTCGGCTTTTTCGAAAAGTTTTTTCTTGTTGATTCGGGATTTTTTGGCAGTATTGCCGGTCGTTTAGCGGATTTTTGTGACGACCCCAACCACCAAAACCTCCAAATCCCCGAGATCGCGATACAAATGAAATCCCCACGCTCCCACACCCGCCACTTCAAACTCGTAGCCTCCGCCGCTGTCCTGATCACCTCTGTAGGCACCCATAGTTCGCTTGGTCAGACAGACGTTTTCAGCCGTGACTCATCCGGAACCTCCCTGTGGTGGAATGATAATCCCGCAAACCGACCATGGTTCTACTCGGTTGGAGGTGACCAAAACAGACCCGACAACTTCAACAACCAAAATCGTGTCAAGATCGGCCACAACAACAACACTACAATGTCCGTTAATGGCACGTTTTTCCAGATCGGCAGTCTGGAGATCCAGCCCAGCGCAACCATTGCAAGGACCTACAATTCGGTAGATGCCGGTGGCATTAGCTTCCGCTCCGACAACCAAGGTTTCACCAATGCCAGTGCGGCAAATCAGACTTTCAACGTGCCCATTGGCATTGATGCCAGCACAGTGCTTTTTCGAGCCACAAACGGGGCGACCACCAACACATTTACCAGTAGCCTTTTCTTGAACAACAACGTAGCAAACTTCGGCGGAAGCTCTGGGACCAGTTTGTTCGTGTTGTCCGGCACGGTTCAACAGGGATCCGGCAGCAACGGACGAATCGTCAAGCAGGATGACAACACTCTGCGCCTGACCGGGGACAATAGTTATCAAGGGGGAACAACCCTCAACGCTGGGACTCTGCAAGGGGGCCACAATAATGCCTTTGGCACAGGTTCCCTGGCGCTCAACGGTGGCACTGTTTCGTCCGACTCGAGCACGGCACGCACCTTCACCAATGCCCTCACGATAGGAGGCAATATCAGTTTCGGACAGGCTAGCGGCGGCACTGGAGCCCTGAGTTTTTCGTCGACTGCGACGAACAACCTCGGAGGATCTACCCGCACTCTGACCGTCAATCAAACCACCGAGATCCGTGGAGCGATTGGTAATGGCAATCTGATCAAGGAAGGTTCGGCAGCTCTCACTCTCGCGAATGCGAGCAGCAGTTTCGGCGCCCTTACCATCAACTCTGGTTCTGTTGTTCTCTCCAACAGTGCGACAATCACCGCTCTGGCTGGAAGTAGTGGGTTGGTGCTCACCAATGGCACACTTAGCATAAACAACGCCTCTGGCAGCACCTTCAGTGGTGCTGTCTCCGGTGGCGGCAGTTTGACTAAAGCCGGTGGTGGCACACTAACCCTCTCTGGCAGTAGCGCGAACACCCACACAGGCACAACGACCGTGAGCGCGGGCACTTTGCAGCTCAACAAGACCGCAGGCGTGGCTGCTATCGCAGGCGCGGTCACCGTTGCCAACACCGGCAGTGTGTTGCTCATCTCGGCTAGCAACCAAGTTGCTGACAGTGCGGCGGTCACCCTCTCTGGCGGCACGATCAGACGCGACGGGGCGGTCTCGGAGGTCTTCGGCAATCTGAACCTCACCGCAGCTTCGTTCCTTGACTACGGCACTGGAGCAACGGGCGCGCTGACTTTCGGAACCTACACACCGACGCTTCTATTGACGGTTCAGAATTTCAGCGAGGGGAACACTTTGAGGTTCGGCAACGACATCGGGTCATCTCTGCCGACTGGCGGCGCTCTGACCAACAGCTTCTTCTCATTCAACAACGCCTTCACCTACAACAGCACCACCTTCACCATTACCGCCATCCCCGAGCCTTCGACCGTCCTCGCGGCGGTCGGGCTGGCTGGGCTGATACTCTGGCCCGCGCGGCGGCGGTTGCTGAGGCCCTTCTCAAAGGCGGCCTGACGAACGGCAAAGTTTACCAAGCTCCCCCAATCGAGCGTCGGCCCGCGAGGGTCGGCGCTCTTTTTTTGTGCGGCTGGGCTGCGATTTCAGATCTGCGGCCGTCGCCGCGGCGAACGCTGCTTCAGTAGCAGTGCGGCGGGCCGGGGACATCCCGCCCTACCTCTTGTCGGCCTCCGGCTGTCTCCGACCGCAACCGCGGCGTTGCCCCGCGTCCATGTAGTCGGAGGGCAGTCCCGGCGGAGGGGGCTGTCCGCCCTCCAGATCCAAGGGGGAGCGGCCCCGAGAGCCGCACGCGCCGGTTGTGTGAGCCCGGGCGGACTTTGATTTCATCCCGCGGATGTGATCCAACCCCGAAAACTGGACAGTTTTGAATGAGAGTTCTGCGGGATAAAACCCGTAGAAC